>DATLQX010000141.1:0-83072 GCA_035534995.1 Chloroflexota bacterium
CCACGAACTCCACTCCCTTGGCGCGTAGGTCGGCGACCGCCTCGGCCAGGTTCGGTACGTGGACCGCGAAGTGGTCGGTCGCGTTGCCGCGCCCCGCGGCGACCGGTGTCCGTGAGGTGATCGTCAAGCGCACCCCCGAGAGATCCAGTTGCACGAAGGTCAAGCCATTCGCATTATAGGTTCGGATTCGCCGCAGACCGAAGACTCGCTCGTAAAACGCGGCGGTTGATTCCGGGTCCGGTCCGTTCAGATGAATATGGTCCAGGTTATAGGAAACCGCCACGACACTCTCCTCTTTTGATCACTTTTACCCAGCCCAACACGCCCACCAGCGCGCAATGCCTATCGGTGGGCTTTCGTTGCCAGGCCACCCGGTTCTGGGTGAGTCAATCATATCAGGCGCGAGGCGGGGCGGTGGATTGGTGAATCATCCCACCAGGTTCGTTTTTGGGTTGACCGGGAGGATCAGCGGCGGGCGCGGCGCCTGACTAAAGTTGAAATCGGACAACAGGTTCCCCAGAATCGAGGCGTTCTCGCGCACGTCCGGCCGCGGATCAGGCCGCCCGTCGGTCTTGGGATCAAGGCGCTGGCTGTTAAGGAAGTCGTCCTCAATGAACTTGTTGTAGGCATCGTGACTCAACGTCTGATGGTCGATAGAGCCGGCACGGGCATAGGGACTGATCACCATGGCCGGCACGCGCAAGCCATAGCCATTTTGATCGACAGTGGGGGGCACGACGTGATCGTAGAACCCTCCCCAATCGTCCCACGAGAGAAAAATGGCCGTACTCGACCAGTCTGGACTCTGCATGATCGCGTTAATCAGCCCGGTCACGTAGCTCTGGCCCACGCTCACCCGCGCCGGCGGATGCTCGCTGTCCACGTTGCTGGGCGCGATCCAGGTGACGGAGGGGAGCGTCCCCGACTTGGCGGCCGCATAGAAATGGGAGAGATCCTGAATATTGGTCAGTTGTCCATCTTGCTTTACGGTGTCGAAGTAGGGCAGCGGGTTCCAGATGCCGGGGGTACGGGCGTTTTGTTTCACCGGCGCGCAGGTCATCGCCGAGTTCGCGCAATCGGGCTGCGTGCCTGCTTGCACGTAATAGGCCCAGCTCACATGCTGCTTATCCAGCAGGTAGGTCATGTCCGTCCAGGCATAGTCAGGTGCTTTCGTTTGCACCGGAGCAAGGCCCCGAAGGGCGCGTTGCTTGTTCTGGCGGCGCTGCTTGACCGTCAGACCGAAGCCCGGCGGAGTGCCGGGACTCTGCAAGGCGTTGGTGCAACTCATCGGTTTTCCTGGCACCAGGCAATAAGCGGACCACTCCGACATCATGAACAGGTGCTGCGGCAGGCTCCAAGAGGCGTTCGGTTCGAACATGTGGTCTTGCAGCACGAAGTTCTTCGCGTATGCCCAGTAATTGGGGATGTCGCGGCTATCATGGTAGCCCATCACGTCGGACGATTGGCTGCCGGAGCCGCAGTTCGGATTGTTCGCGATCGCGCAGGCACCAGGATTCGCTTGCTCCACCTGGCCGATAAAGCCGTTCATCTTGCCGCCGGCGATGTCCTCCTGCGCGTTGTCCTGCCCATGGGGACCACCCCTATTGACATCCTGGTTGTCATAATAAGGGGCCACGCACCGCTCCAGTCGCGGGTCGGGCACGCACGTGGCGGGGGCGCCGTTCTTCATGGGGATACCATCCGCACCCGGATAGGTACCAAAATAGCTGTCAAATGACCGGTTCTCCTGCATGATCACCACGACATGCTTGATCTTCTGGATGTCGTTGGCCGCGTTGGCGCCGGTCACCGCGAATGGGCTACCTGCTCCCACGCGGTACGCAACCACGCCGCCACCACCCGAGAGCAAAAGCGCGGCTAGCCCGATCCCACCAAGTGCCGCGTGACGCATCCTCCAACCTCCTTGACCATCGAGCGCGGAATCCAGATGTTTTTAGGCTACTCCCATCGAGTTAACAGAGTGTTGTGGACTTGTAAAAATTCTCACGGGCCGTGTGTAGAACTCTCATGCATCCTCGGCGCCTTCAGATGATGTTTACTCCGCGTCCCACGACCAGGGCGACCGTGAGCAAGGAGATGGATGACTGGGTCATCATCAGCGCCTTCGCTGGTCGCGAAAGAATCATCGTGTCGGTGGGGCTGAACGCGGTCGCGGTGTTGAAGGCGAGGAACAGATAATCGAGAAACTCCGGCGACCAGCCCTGATTCAGCCTCTCGCTCATCTGTTGGGGGAAGAGAAAGTCGCCCGGCCCGTAGGTGTCCCTGGCGCGGCGGCTCGGTCCACCGCCGTCTAGCTCCCAGTAGCAAAGGGCGAACACCAGGATGTTGATGACCCAGATCAAAACTGCCGCTCGGAAGAGCAAGGTACCCTGACTGATGTGAGGCAACTGCCACAACAGCCGCCCAAGGACAATGGCCTCCGCCAGCGCGATCAAGCCCAGGACGGCCAGGGCCAGCATTCGCAGCAGCCGGGGCGGTGGATCCCAGCCTCCCTTCCGGTGCAGTGCGCTCTGCGCCACGGTAAGGGGAATTAATAGCAACAGGACCAGGATCGAGGGCAGCCATCCCTGGCCCATGCTGATCTGCAGCGGCATGGGGATGAAAAGGAGAGCAGCCACGAACGCGCCGACCGAAGCTTCCCAGCGCCGGATTCGTGGGTGCTCGGATGCCGGCGGATCCACCGATGGCGCGGTCATCGTTCCCCTCTCTCGGTGAGTCCGCGACCAGCCACGCGCACGGCAACTCCCGTGTCTCCAACGTACAGTCTCGGTGAGAAGACGCGCCACCACCCCAAAGGACGCTTGGGCGTCGCATGCGCGGCACTGCCGACAGCGGGCTTCACGATCGCGAACTGGAGGGCGGTCTAGGCCGATGCCGGCGTCTATACCCTCCATTCACCTGATGCGTCCAACCTGGATCCGTGTCATGTTATAGCGGGTAGGCAGCTTCCGAGTAGTGGCCGCGAACGCGGCCGGAGGAGAGAGTGATGCTGAACAACCAAAGTTTCGATACTACCGCTACCTGGCGAATTACCGATGGGATGACAGTCTTCTCGGGTGACGGGCACAAAGTCGGTACCGTACAAAATTATGCCCCGAACGTGGGGTATATCGATGCCCGCAAGGGCTGGTTGTTTACCAAGGACTTCTATGTTCCCCTGAGCGATATTGATACGGTGAGTGAGGACGCCGTCACCCTCAAGTTGACCATGGATGCCCTGGCCGACGAGCGGTATAACAGCCCGCCCATTCCTCTGGCTGCCGACTCAGACCCGGCGGTTCTGGCGGATGCATCAACGATGGATCCTCTCGTTCGGAAACAGCCCTATGAGGAGGCGGCGACGGAGGACTCGTACCAGACGGCGCGACGCGGTGAGTAACCGCCCGCGATAGGGGAGCGGCTCTCGCCGCCTCATACTGGTGACCGATATACGTGTCACGCGGAACGATCTGGGCCTCCGGCGGTAGTCGGGGGCCCTTTTTCTATTTCCGTACCTCTCGCCTGAACCGGCTGCCTTGGCGTCACCTTCAGCCTGATTGTCCGATTAGGGGATATACGCATGCCCCTATTAGCCCGATAGTAGCTTGTGGGCGTTGACCACGAGGTGGCATGGCCACCGTGCCGGCGATCAGGTAAGGCTACTGGTTTCCCGCGCCCGAGCGTGGTTAGGCGGCGCCCGATGGCGCCAGGGGAGAAGCTGGGTATGCAACTGGTCACTCGATCGGACTTCGATGGCGTGATCTGCGCCACGTTGCTGAAGCACATTGGGCTCATTGATTCGTACCTCTTTGTTCATCCCAAAGACATGCAGGATGGCAAATATCAGCCCACGGCAAATGACGTGCTGGCCAATGTCCCTTTTGTTCCTGGGTGCGGCCTCTGGTTTGATCACCACTCCAGCGAGGAGGAGCGCCTGGGACCGGATACCGCCTTCGCGGGCCGGTTCACCGCGGCCCCCAGTTGCGCCCGGGTGATCTGGGACTATTATGGCGGCCATGCCGCGTTTCCCGCCCGTTTTGACCAGATGATGGACGCCGTGGACACCTGCGATAGCGCACATCTGACTCCCGAGGATATTGAACGTCCGCGGGGTTGGATCCTCTTGAATTTCCTCGTTGATCCGCGTACCGGCCTCGGTCGGTATCGAGACTATCGGATCAGCAACTACCAGTTGGCTCAGGCGTTGGTTGACCATTGCCGCACGTTGTCTATCGAGGAGATCCTCGCGCTGCCCGATGTCCAGGAACGGATTGTCCGGTACTGGGAGCAGAGCGCGCTTTTCCAGGCGATGGTGAAGGAAAACGCCAGCCTTCATGGCGAGGTCGTGGTTCTCGACCTGCGGAAGGTCGAGGAGATTTATACCGGCAACCGGTTCGCCCTGTACATGATGTACCCGGAGGCAGCGGTGAGTCTGCTGACCACGCGCGGCGTCCGTAATCAGAATACGGTGATCACCTGTGGTTACAGCGTAATCAACCGATCAGCGAAGGCCAACGTCGGCAGCTTGATGCTGCGTTACGGTGGTGGAGGGCATAGGACAGTTGGCACCTGCCAGGTTGCTCATGAAGATGCGGATCGGGTGATCGCGGAACTGGTTGCCCTCCTCAATCCCGCCCCGGTTACTGTCTAGAGTCACAGCGGGTCGAGGGTTCTCCAGCACTGGTAGGGCCACCTGGCGCTCCCACGGCATTGCCACGGCCCTTGACTACCACTGCCCGGGTGCTCCACCGCCGGCACGGACAGCCCTCGATCAGATCCACGGTCCAATAAATGCCGCGTGCGCCACGAGGTAGCGATCCACCAGGGCGGTGGCCAGGGAGTACGAGCCTACCAACGGATGGGCCAGCAGAGCCTCAATGGCTAGAGCACGCGATTTCCGGGCAATAGCCGCCACGGTAAGCCGCTCGTACCGTTTGACCTGGCGCATCAGCAGGAGGGCATGCTCGGGCACGTCGCCCACCATCCTCGGGCGGGCGCCCGCTTCGTCAACATCGCAGAGCACCTCAACCACATCCCCATCGTCCAGGCCGGTGATGGCGCCGCGATTGGGCACATTGAGAATGAGCTTGTGGGCCTGCCCAGACCGTACCGCGCTCATGACCGCCAGGGCCACGCCCGCGTAGCCCTGGTTGCCTTCGGCCAGCGCCAGTTCGTCCGCGCCTCGGTCCATGTGGCCGCCGGTTTCCGCCGCCATATAGCTGCCTCGGCGCGTGCCAAGATAGGCGCGGTAGACCGCCATTCCTTCGTCTGGATGCCGCTCGGGGTCCACGGACCGCAGATCGGCGAGCAGCCTAGCGCTCAGGCGGGCCACCTGTTCGCCGCGGCTCTCCTTGGCGGCCAGAATGTTCGTCACCGCTTGCTCGCGATAATAGTAGTAATAGAGGTATTCATTGGGGATCATCCCAATCATGCGCACCAGCGCGGGGTCGAATGGTTCGTCCGGCAGGGCCCGCAGGGCCTGATCGTCGGCCAGGAGGCGGGGAAGGAGATCCTCATCCTGATAGCACGCCGAGGCCAGCCATGAGAGGTGATTCAGGCCGTAAAAGGTGAAATCGAGCTCATCCGGAGCATGACCGAGCGCCTGGGACACCACCCGGAGCATGGTAGGTGGAGTGTCGCAAATCCCGGCCACCCGCATGTTGGGGCGGGCATCGGCGAGTGCCTGCGCCACAAGACCGGCTGGGTTGGTGAAATTCAGCAGCCAGGCACGTGGGCAGATTTCCTCCATCAGGTCCGCGTACTCCAGGATAGCGGGGATCGATCTCAGGGCCATGGCGAAGCCACCAGGGCCCGTGGTCTCCTGGCCCAAAACTCCGAGGTCGAGGGCAATCCGCTCGTCAAGCACCCGCGCCGGTTCGTCCCCCACCCTGATGGTGGTGACCACGAAGTCGGCATCGCGGAGGGCCTGGCGCGGATTGGTCGTCAGCTCAAGGACCACCGGGTCGCCGGCCTGGCGAAGCAGGTGCCGGCATAGGGCCCCGATCAACCGCAGTTTCTCTTCCTGAACATCCATGAGCGTGACCCGCGTCAAGCCCAGGGCCGGGGCAAGGCGAGCCAACCCACGGATGAAGAGGGGAGTCCGGACCCCTGCTCCGCCGATGATCGTAAGTTTCACCGTTCTCTCCTTTAGCGATGCGCGATTTAGGGGGCAACTGTGCTGAGATCAGGAAAATAGGTGTGATAGATACGTTCGTCCCAGGTGAGCAAGGTAGCCTGTCGCCCCACGGCGTGGGCTCCGATCAGGAAGTCGGCTAAGATCCGCCGGCTAGTCACCGACGCGCCTTCCATGTGTCGGCCCAACACATATGTGCGGTATGCCAAGCCGGCCATCTGCCAGATCGCCTTTTCCAGGGACCAGTCCACCCGTACCGCTGTTTGGCTCAGAAAAGCATCCACCAGTGCCGGTGACCGGGATGGCGCCGCGAGTAGCTCCGCGTACACTATTGGAGAGATGAGCACGTCTCCCTTTTCAGCCAACCGGTCAACCAGCCGCGCAAGGTGGTTTGCGACTGCCTCCTCGCCCTCCAACACGCCCACCACGATATTTGTATCGATGGCTGTGATCACTGGTCGCGCAGCACCCGGGTCTCGGCTACGATCTCGGCCACCGTCTTCCCCGATCCGACCCGACCGGCGCCCGCGAATGCTTGAACTGTCTTCTCATGGCGCGGGCGGAGATGCACCCCTTCTTCGACAACCTCAAAGACCACGGTGTCTCCTGTTGCCACATGGAGGGCCTCGCGGATCGCGCGTGGGATCGTCACCTGTCCCTTGCTGGTAATCTTTGCTTCTACGTGCATCTCTGTCGCTCCTTACCTAATGTCCTTACTTTTAAGTATACCTCCCTTGGCTGCCCAGGTGTTTCGTGGAAAGGTGACACCGTTTCGTTACCTACTCATGCTAGACTCTTTTGGCCGTCAAGCTTTGACGACGCCCATCTTGACCCCCACGGAGCGCAAAGGACTGAAAACATGCCAACTACGATCTCCCATCTCCAGTTCAACGTCCGCCCCGCCAACCTGGCGTTTTATCGGGATCTTCTGAGTCACCTTGGTTGGAGCCCTATCTACGACGGCGAGGAGATGCTTGGAGTGAGAGTCACACCTATTACCAGGTGATGTTCGAGTCGCCGGATCGAATCTTGTTCGAGGTCGTGTACGTCGGCCCGAAAGAAGTAAGGCGCTAGGTGAAAGCGAAACTACTGCTTGGCTCCTCGACCTGGACTACTACTCGGTAGGGCCCGTTTGGCAGCGACACGTTTGCTCCGTAGTGGCGGTCGGCGGGGCCGCTGCCGATTCGCTGCATGACGATGCCTGCTGGTTCGCGACGCGCCGTGCCGTTGGGTAAGATGATGGAGAGGCTGAGCTTCACGTTGCTCACCGAGGCGCCCGTGGCGCGGGAATACAGGTAGAGCGCCAGGTAGTGGTTGGCGGTGATGGCGTCGCTGGTGGGCGCGGTGCCGATGATTGCTATTTCACCCGCTTTGGGATGTAGGCGCCGTGCCTGGTCCACGGTGAAGATCTTCTCGGGAGGGCCAATCTTCAGCACGAGCTTATAGGGTCCAGAGACGGTGGTTTTCACTATCGTGGTACCGGTAAGCGGCTCCATCGAGGCGATCGCGCCCGCGGTTCGCGTGATCGGGGTTTGGCTCGGGGCCGCGGGCGCCGGTCGGATGGCCGCTGCCTTTGTGGTCGGCGTGCCGGATCGCGCGGCGCCGGCCTTCGGCGCCGGCGTCGCGGGGCGGATAGCGGTGGGGGTGGGCGACGCCGGCATGGTGCTGGTTGGCGTGGCCGTCGGCAAGGCGGTAACTGTCTGGCTTGGGGTAGCGCTGGGGGTCGCGGTCGCGGTTTCGGGGGGCGCGGGCAGCAGGGCGACGCGCTCGTCAAGGGACCAGAGGGCATCGGATGGTTCCATCAGACCGTCCGGCCCAATATGAAATCCGCCAAAGGTAAACAGCTGATTAGTGACCGCGTCGGCGACCAGCATGTACGGGATCTGGGGGCTGCCTGAGAGGGCGCCAAGGTCCACGCTTACATCTCGCCAACCACTGATAGGATCGTATTGCCAGAAGTCGCTCAGGCCGTAAGTTCCCGGTATGTTTCCGTCGGCGAACGCGAACGGTCTCGCGTAGTTCCCGTATTGGGTCCCTTGAAAGAAGGGCGTGGCTTCGGGGGCATAGAGATAGCCTCCAAGAATATCGAAGTCGCCATACGAGTCGACGGTCTGGCCGTAGTAGTGACGAGGGAGCGGTGATTGTGGGTCGAACCCATTGGGCACGCCGGCCAGCAAGGTCCAGGTTTGGTCCTGATCGTCATAGCGCCAGAGGTCATTACTGTAGGCGCTCGTACCTACCCCATACGGCGGAGTGAGGAATGATCCGCCGAACAGGTACAGGTGACCGGCGGCATCGGCGCTGATGTTATAGATGGAGCGCGGAGCAATGATCTGCCCGCCGGAGTTCGCGTAGGACTGAGTAACCTCGGTCCATATGGAGGTCTGCTCGTTATAGGTCCACATGTCGTTCAGCACCGCATCATCCTGGCCCTCGCCCGCGAATATCACGAGGTTGCCGGCCTGACTGTCAAAAGCGAAGCCGAAATCCTCGCGGCCCGCCGGCCAATCGACGCCTGGCTGGGCATCGTCGGGCGTGGCGTCCCGCCAGGCTCCCAGACTGGGCTGATACTCGTAGAGACCAAAACTATGGCCGTCCACCGAGATATGGGGATACAAGGGATTGGCGATCCCGCCAAACTCCCAGACATTGCCTTGCGAGTCGACGGCCAGATGAGGCTCGACCAGGGCTGGAACCACCCCATTGGGCAGTTGCTGCCAATCATCACTCTCAACGTCGAAGGCCCAGAAATCATTGAGCGAGGCGTTCACGGCCGGACTGCCGCCATAGAGGTAGATGTGTCCTTCTCCATCGTCCGCCATGCCGTACTGGCTTCGGGCGATTGGTCCGTCGTTCCCTGCCGTCACGGCCTGCCAGCTTGTCCCGGCCGCCCGCGTGCCGCTGCCATTCAGAGGGATCACTCCCGAGCCACCAAGAATACCAACCAGGACGGGAAGGGAAGCCGCGCCGAGCCATCGGCGAGCACGTTTCATCGGGGTGGGCATCAGGAGGCATCTTTCTTGCTTTGGAAGCACAAACAGGCTGATGGTATCCCCTCCAGATGAAAACCTCGTGACAATTCCGTGCTATATTCGCTCAGGGGCGCGGCATATGCCGGAATCGGCGAGTCGTTGGCGGACATCTTTGAACACGAGCTACATTGTACAGGGGAAGGGAAGCCATGGCTATTGACGAGGCGGACGATCGGTTCGCGCTGGTTTCCTTCGTGTCGGCCGATCCACGGGAGCGCGCCGTCGCCTGGGCGGCCCTGCCCGCCGATGAGCGGCGCAGGCGGGCCGTGCGTGCCTGTCAGGAGCGCGACCAGGGGGCGCTTTCGGAACTCCTGGCGGGTTACATGCTCACCAAGGGCAAGGCGCGGGCCCAGGTCAGTTCCCATACCCTGGAGAGCTATAGCCAGGCGTTGTCCAGCCTGCTTGCCTCGTGGGCGGAGGAGCAGTTGCTGCACCCTTCCCCTGATGCCGGCGATCGCTTTGCCGGCGCGCTCAGCGCCGCCGGCTACAGTGCCGCCACCGTGGCCTCCCGTCTGGCAGGGGTGAAGGCGTTCTACCGCGCCCTCCGCTGGACTCGCGCCACCACGGCGGATCCCTTCTCCGATGTCCGCGCCCCGCGCGACCCCACTCCTCGGCATGAACGCCGCTTCCCCTATAGCGACGCGGACGTGTCGGCGCTGGCGGCCCTGGCCGCACCGAGCGACCGCGTCCTGGTGCTTCTCTGCGCCCATGCCGGATTGAGGATTGCCGAGGCGCTGGCCCTCCAGTGGGCTGATGTGGATATTCCCCGAACCCAGCTCCGCGTGACCGCCGGCAAAGGGCGGAAAGCGCGCACGGTCAGCCTGTCGGCCACTCTGGTGGAAGCCCTCCTGGCACTGCCGCGATTCGATCTTCAGGGGCCGGTGATTGGGGGAAGATCCGGGGAGACCTACGCCGATCCCACGGTCCCTCGGCGCCGGCTTCGCCGGCTGTGCGCGCGTGCCGGTGTCACCTATATGGGTTTCCATAGCCTGCGGCACAGCGCCGGCACGCGACTAGCCCGGCAAACAGGGAACCTTCAACTGGTGGCGGCCCACCTCGGGCACAGCGATATCTCCACCGCCGCCATCTACGCCAAATGGAGCGACGAAACGCTCAAGCAGGCGGTGCGGGACTGGTAGGCCACCACGCGCGATCAGGCCGCCGCCGTGCTGAAGGAGCGAGCGGCGATCACGACCGCCGCCGCGGCCAGGATAGCCATGATCAGCACGCCCTTGGCCACGCTGGCGTCCCCAAGATGATTATTGAAGATAGATCGGGCGGCGTCCACCGCGTAGGCTAGCGGATTGACGTCGGCGATGGCGCGCAGCCAACCGGGCGCCAGGGTCATGGGCAGGAGGACGCCCGAGAGGAGAAGCAGCGGCAGGGTCGCGGTGAAAATGAGCGGGGCAAACGAGTCCTCGCTCCGCAGCCAGAGGGCTACCGCGTAGGAGGTCGAGGCCATCAGCAGCCCGATCAGAGCGAGCAAGGCCAACATCACCAGCAGACCCACTGGGTGGATATTGAGGCCAAAGGGAAGCGCGGCCAGGATGAGGAGCAACGCCTGGATGAGGATGGTCAGCATGTCGCGCAGAGCCCGACCCAGCAACATGGCCACCCGGCTGACCGGGGTCACGCGGAGTCTCTCCACCACCCCGATCCGCAACTCGGCGATCAAACTGAAGCCGACCCCGGCCGCGGCGAACAGGCCGAGCTGGATCAGAAGACCAGGGACGAAGACGTTGTAGGCGCCGCCCTGGGGAAACCCCGGTGTCTTGGCGATCGATTTCAGCAGCGGGGCGAACAGTACCAGATAGAGCAACGGCTGTACCACGCCAATCACCACCCACACTGGGTTACGCAGGAACAGGCCAAGGTAGCGCTGGAACACCAGCCCCGTATCGCGAAGCGTTTTCATCGAGGATCTCCTTTAGGCCGCGGTTTCGCGGAGCGACCGGCCGGTTTGGCGGAGGAATACATCATCCAGGCTTGGCCGAGTCAGGGAAATAGTCTGGAGGCTCAGTCCCGCCGTGTCGAGAACGCGCAGAATATCCGGCATCGCCGTCTCTCCACGATCCACGTAGAGGCGGAGAGCGCCGTCCTCGATCGCTCCCTCGCGCACGAATACCTGGGCCGAAAGCAGCGCCAGAGCGGCCTGCTGGTCGCCGGTCACCCCCACGGTGACGATATCGCCGGCGATTTGGCGTTTCAGTTCCTCCGATGTCCCCTCGGCTACGATGCGCCCGTGGTCGATAATCGCCAGGCGGTCGCAGAGCGCGTCGGCCTCCTCCAGGTAATGGGTGGTCAGGAAAACGGTCATTCCGCCGTTCCGCAGGCGCCGCACCTCGTCCCACATGTGGGCGCGGCTCTGGGGATCGAGCCCGGTAGTCGGTTCGTCCAGGAAAAGCAGCCGTGGGCGATGGGCCAGTCCCAGGCCAATATCGAGGCGTCTCCGTTGGCCGCCGGAATAGGTTCCGGATAGCCGATCGGCCGCCTCCCCGAGTTCGAGCAGGGAGATCAGTTCATCCGCCCTCTGGCGCGCCTGGGCAGTGGTCATTCCATAGAGCCGCGCCTGAAAGATCAGTTCGGCTCGCCCGCTGACCTGAGGGTCCGTGCCGCCCCGCTGCCCCACGTAGCCGATCACCTCCCGCACTCGTGCCGGATCCCGGCGAAGGTCAACCCCGGCGATCGTGGCGCCGCCTCCGCTTGGCGTGAGAAGGGTGGCCAGCATCCTCAGGGTCGTGGTCTTCCCGGCCCCATTGGGACCGAGGAAGCCGAACACTTCGCCCGCGGTCACCCGGAGATCCACGCCGGCTACCGCCTCCACGGTCCCGCTTCTGCTCTTGAATACCTTCCGCAATCCGCTGGTCTCGATGATAGGCGATCCGGCTTCTGAATGTTCCTTATTACTCATCATGCCTCGGCCCTCCCATTCTCCGCGCCTCCGCTAGGGACAGGGTTCCGATCCCATACCCAGGCGAGCCGTCCGCTCTCCAGATCACCGACCAATGACCGCACCCACGCCAATTCGGCCCGCCAGAGTATCAGCGTGTGCTCTTGCTCGAGCAGAAGCACACGATGTAGCCCCCCCTCACCCATCAAAGTCTCAATCGCCGCCGCCAATCCACGCACCCTTCCCTCAAGCGCTCCCTCGCGGGCGCGCAGCATCCGGGCTACCTCCGCCGGGGTGAAGTAGGCTAGGAAGCTTACCGCGACGGTAAAGACGGGAAATTCGGTCGCCGGCGTGGTGAGCAGGGATTCCAGCCACGCCTCGAACTTAAGCCGGCCCTGGTCCGTGAGGTGATAGACCGTGCGCTCAGGATGCTTCCCCTCCCTGAACGTCTCTCCCGCCTCGACCAATCCACCCCGAACCAGGCGGTTCACCGCGTCGTAGAAGCTCCGTGTCTTCCCCACCGCGAAGTCGTTGTGACGCTCACGAAGCAGCCGTTGCATTTCGTAGGGATGGCGCGGCTGCTCCGCCAGCAGCGCCAGCACCGCCAGGGCGATCATATTGTCCTCGGATCCAATTCGCGAAGCGGCCATAGGGAAACCTCCACTAGATGATTTCTACTATAGGACGTCGCGCTATAGCCTGTCAAGCTGGCGCCGATCGTACCTAAGCGGCTAGGAGCGCGGGTCGCCAGGCCCGCCCTCGTGACCACCCGCCGGTCGCGTGTGTGCTACCCAGATAACGATCCGTCGCCCAACCAAGCGGGCCTGGCGACCCGCGCTGCTAGAAAGCTCCCTTGACCACCAACGCGAGCGGACGGATCGGTCCGATCGGTCCGATCCGACGGGCGCGGACCCTACTCGCCAGCAGGAGATACCCGCGCGTTGCTATGATCATGCGAGAGTCATGTGTGAACCGGGAGGAAATGATGGAGTTTGACCCTACGATTCTGGCTTCCCTGCGCGCCGATCTGGCCGAATTGACCGCCCTGCATGGGCCCTCGGGCGCCGAGCAGCCGGTGATTGCCCGCCTCCGCGACCTCTTCGAGCCCCTGGTAGACAGGGTCGCGGTGGACCACATGGGCAACCTGACCGCGACCAAGGATGGCCCACATGGGGCGCCTCATATCGTGGTCGCCGCCCACGCGGACGAGATCGGCGCCACGGTCGCGGCGATCGAGCCGGACGGTTTTCTCCGCCTCTTCGCCCTGGGCGGGGTGCAGCCGCGGCTCCTGGAGGGTCGGCCCGTTTCGGTGCACGGGCGTCCCGGCGTGATCGGCGCCCGATCCGGACATTTGGTGGGCAGCGCCGCCGGCGGAGCCGGAATCGCCGATCTCTACGTGGATCTGGGGGTGGACACCGCGGACGAGGTAGCAGCTCTGGGGATCCGAGTTGGCGATCCGGTGACCGTGGTCTCCGAGTTGCGCGATCTTACGGAAAACCGGGTGTCCGGCAAGGGCATCGATAACCGGGCGAGCTGCGTTATCCTGCTTCACCTTCTCCGGACCCTCCGCGACCGGCCGCTGCCCTATACGCTGACCGCGCTGGTCGCGGTGCAGGAAGAGGTGGGCCTACGGGGCGCGGCCGCCGCCTTCTCCCGCCTCCGCCCAGATCTGGCCATCGTGCTGGACACCGCGCCCGCCGGAGGAACCCCAGATACCCGCCACCTGGCCTATCCCATTCACATTGGTCACGGCGTGCTGATCCAACCGGCGGGCGGTTCAGGCGATATGGGCTTCTTGATGCCCCGATCGGCGCGGAATGCCTTGATCGAGGCGGCCGAGAGAGCGGGTATCCCCTATCAACTTGGCGTCTCGGCCGGGGGCGTGACTGACGCGGCGGCGGCTCATCTGGCGGCCGGAGGGATCCCTACCCTCCAGATCCAGATTCCCCGCCGCTACTCTCACTCTCCGGTTGAGCTGCTTGATCTCCGCGATCTAGCCGCCGCCCTCCATCTGACCGAGGAACTCCTCCGGCAGCCACCGAGCGCGGAGCAATTGGCGTTTTTGCCGACTTCTACGCCAGGATAAAGGCGATCAGCAGCCCGTCCTGCCCATCGCGAGTAGGGAGGATAATCGCGTCCAGACGAGGATTGGCGGCCGCCGCGCGATTCATCGTGTCGATGGCCCTCACCCCTTCATCCAGGTTATTCGGGTCCGCGACTCGACCCTGGAACAGGGCGTTGTCGGCCACGATCAGGCCGCCTGGGCGAACCAGGCGGAGACACCAGTCCAGGTACGCGGGATAGGACGGCTTATCGGCATCAATAAAGGCAAAGTCAAACCGCTCCTCCGATGCCAGGGCGGGCAGGAGATCGATTGCCCGCCCGAGCCGTACTTCAGTCCGGTTTGCCAACCCGGCATGAGCCAGATTCTCGCGGGCGATCGCGGCGTGAGTCTCGCTCGCCTCAAGCGAGATGAGGCGCCCATTCTCGGGCAGGGCACGGGCCAGATGGATACCACTGTATCCTCCCAAGGCGCCAATCTCCAGGATGCGTCGCGCGCGCACCGAGCGCGCCAGAATGGTCAGCAGCCTCCCCACCTCCGCCGGCACCTGGATGGTCGGGAGATTTGCCTCCCGTGCGCGGGCCAACGTGGCATCCAGAGCTGCGTCTGGAGCGAGAAATAGATCACGAATATAGGTTCCCACATCGGTATGTTCACTTGCGGCCATTAGATTAAGCCCTCCTCGCTTCATGGTACGCGGTTTAAGAGGTAAACCGTGGCTTCATTGCCGCCCGACCCAGCACTAGCCCATTTCCCTTGAAGCCCTGGGTCGGATGGCTGATGCCCATTGCCGGACAATGCGCGAGGCTATAGGTGGGCCATGGCACGGGTTTCAGGGACGATCCGGAAAGCGGCAAGCGCTGAAGCCGGGGTCGGCCCGCTGAAGAAAGGAAACGATCATGGATGAGGAAACCATCAAAGGGAAGACGCAACAGGGAACCGGTTTCGTGAAAGAGAAAATGGGGCAGGTAACCGGCGATCCGAACCTGGAGGCCCAGGGAAAGAATGACCAGGCCGCGGGCAAGGTGCGCGAGGGGTTTGGCAACGCACGTGGCAAAGTGCGGGATGGGGTGGACGCACTCGCTGATAAGGCGAGCGAGGCCGGAGCTCGCGTGCGTGATGCCGCTGACCGGACAGGCCGTGCCGGTGACCAGAGCACGGATTCGACAATCTAACCCTGGGTTGGCGATCCGGTAGGGGCATCTCTTGTGAGTGCCCTGGACCTGGCCCCAGGGCACCCACAAGGGATGCCCCTACTACTGGAGGAAAGTTTTCCAGAACTGAAGGGAGAAGAACGATGGCCCGCGCGATTATCGGCCTCTTCAATACCCAGGTCATGGCCAATTCCGCCCTGCGTGATCTGAGGGCGAACGGGTTCGCCGAGGAAAATCTTGGCCTGGTGGTGAAAGATCTCGAGCACGGCGGCGTCCTGAGCACCGCCGAGGCCGACGTGGCTCTCCGACCGGAGCGGGTTACGGAGGACGCGGTGGCGGGAGGACTTCTGGGTGGGGCGATCGGCGCTTTTCTGGCGGTAAGCGGGGCCCTGGTGATTCCGGGAATCGGGCCGTTCATCGCGGGCGGCATCCTGGTGACCCTCCTTGGCGGCGGCGCCGGCTGGCTGGTAGGTGGATTGGCCGGCCTGGGAATTCCCGAGGAGGATGCTCGCTACTACCAGGAGCAGGTGGAATCCGGCCGGGCCCTGGTAACTGTGCTGGCGGGTGACCGCGAGGAGGACGCCGTACGGATCCTGCTTCGACACGGGGGCGAGGTAAATAGACTGGGCGGGACCAGTCTCCCGCTGGAGGCCGAGCCACGGACGGCGCCCGTGCCACGCTCCGAGGACTACCAGCCCGCCTCGAACGACGCTCCCGCTCCCGCGATCCCGGCCGGTGCCGCGAGTGCGTAGTGGTCCCCCGCTCCGCCGACCGAGGTCAGGTGGTAGCGGACGACGACCGCGGTCGGCGGTCAAGAACCCTCGGGGGACCGGTGCGGGTGAACCGCTACAGGTACTTGGTCAACCTGCATCCGTGATCTGCTCCGACCGCGATCGGCCCGGCGCTACCACCCGACCTCAGTCGGGGGAACGGGCGAGGGCGTTCGCTCGCGCGGCGAGATGGTCATGGGACTCCAGCTCCGGGGTCGAGGATCCCGATTCCCAGTAGAGCGGCTCGGCCAGAGCCATTTCGTCCACGCGCACGCATCGAAGGCCCCGCTCCTTCAAGCCGGCAATGATCCGCGGCATCGCCTCCAGCATGGGGAGAGGGCGGCGCAGGCGAATCGCCGCTTCCTCGTTCTCCGCCCCGTCATGAAAGACGATGATTGATCCGGATCCGAGCTTTGGATGATCCAGAACAGCCCGGACGATGGTGTCCGGATCGGTGGTCTGCCAGTCGTCGGAGTCGATATCGCGGCCAATGGTGTGGCTCTCGGGCAGTTGGGCGATGCGGGACTGGAAATAGGATGCATAGTTGAAGGTGTGCGGGCGCAGGTACCGGCTCGGGGCGCCGGTGAGATGACCGATCACCGCCTCCGCCTGGTCATAGTCGCCGATCCAACCTTGACCCTCGTAACCATGGTTCCCGACCAGATGGCCGCCGGCGAGCACGCGATCCACGGTCCGGGGAAAGCGTTCCGCCCACTTGCCCATGGTAAAAAAGGTCGCGCGAGAACCTGTTTTCGCCAAAATCTCCAGGAGTTGCTCGGTTCTTGGCGGATTTGGGCCATCGTCGAAGGTGAGAGCGACCTTTGGCTCGGTCGCGATTCCTCGCACGTAGACAGGATACCTGGTCATGCAAGCCTCCATCAGCGTATCGGACTAATAACTTAGTTTTCCTTCGGCGTTCGTGCGATCAACGATCGCTGCCGGACTTCGACTCCAGCCCGTGTCGGCCAGATCCGCTTGCAGGCCGGTCAGCATGTAGTGCACCTCGCTCGCCAGGGCGCAAAATTGGAAACCCTCGGCGATCCGCCGGCGAACCCCGGCGGCATTCGAGCAGTGAATCCCAGGCGCGACCCCGTGGCGGCGGCACGTATCGCCAATCGTGGCGATCGCCGCCTGAAGTTCAGGGTGGTCGCTTTCCAACGGCACTCCCACCCCGATACCCATTGAGGCAGCAAGATCGTTCGGTCCGATGAAACAGGCGTCGATCCCCGGCACGCTCAGGATCGCGTCGGCGTTCTCGACTCCCTGGATGTGCTCGATCTGCACCACCAGCAGCAGTTCGTCGTTGGCATGGCCAAAATAGTGGGCCGTCGGGGCGTCAAAGCTCGCCCCATGGCGGCGTCCGCCCACGCTCCTGGCCCCCAGGAGGGGGTACCGTATGGCGGCGGCGGCCTGCTCCGCCTCGGCTCGGGTGTTGACCATGGGGACAACCACGCCCCAGGCCCCGGCGTCCAGCACGCGCTTGAAATGTTCCGGGTTATTCCAGGGAATGCGGACCATCGGTGCCGCCTGGCAGTGCGCCATGGCGGTAAACATCAAGGACAGCGTCCTGATATCGATCGGGCTATGCTCCGTGTCCACTACCAGCCAGTCGAACCCGAGCCCACCGACGAACTCCGCCGTCTCGGGCGAGGGGAGGCCCAGCCACGTGCCAATTGACGGCTCGCCCGCCGCCAAACGCCGCTTCACATGATTCGCGCGCATCGTCGCCCACTTTCTACAAGAGAACTCTGAACAGTCAGAGTATAGCCAGACCGCGACTGCTGTACACTAGGTACCGCGCGCGCCCCTCATCCTGCGTTCTCGCCAGGGCCAGTCGTCCTGCTATACTCATCCTGTTCTATTGATGTACTAGGGTAATCCGGCAAGCGTGCGAGCCGGATCGAGACCACGATCCGGCCGGTACGGCTGTAGCGGCCCGGAGAGAGGAGTGTTTGGGGGCTTATGCGTACTCGTCGTCTCGTCGCCCGTCTTGGCGCGGCCGCCGTTCTCGGTATACCAACGCTCGGGCTGGGTACCCACTTGAGCGCTCTCCGGCCGGCCAGGGCGGCCGCCGCGGGCGGATCGATCACGGTGGATTACAGCATCGACGCCGCCACCTTCGATCCGGCGGAGTCGATCAATCCACCGGATAACGGGATCACCACCGGTGCGTTATTCAGTGGGCTCTATCGGATTAACGTGCAGGGTAAGCTCGTCCCCGATATTGCCGCCGGCTTCCCTCAGGTATCGGACAGTCAGAAGGTTTTCACCGTCCACCTCAAACACGGAGTCATGTTTAACGGGGTCGGATTTACCGCCCGTGAAGTGACCGCCGCCGATGTGGTCTACACGATCAACCGGACTCTGAATCCCAAGCTCAAGCCGCAAGCCTCTCCCTTCGCGGGCGATGACATGGCCATCCAGGGCGCTGCCGCTTACGTAAACGGGAAGGCGGCCAGCGTCTCCGGGGTGCAAGCACTGGACAAGTATACAGTCCGTTTTACCCTGGCTCGCTCGCTCTCGTCATTCCCCTACGCCCTCGCCTACACGGGAAACTTCATCGTCCCCAAGGAGGCGGTCGCCAAATACGGGGTTGATTTTGGCTCGCATCCGGTGGGAACCGGCCCCTTCATGCTCAAGCAGTGGGTGAAGGGCCAGAAGGCGATCCTGGTCCGGAACCCTCTGTATTTCGTCAAGGGCCTCCCGTACCTTGACGGCCTTACCTTCGAGTTCAACGTGGGGAAGAACCTGGAAGTGCTACGGTGGAAAAGCGGCCAGATCGACGCCATCGGCGACTCCTCGGATTTGAGCCCCGAGACGGCGTTCGAGCTGTTGAACGACCCCACGTACAAGCAATACGTCGAACCCACCCAGCCTTCAGGTACGACCAACGTCCTCTATATCAATAACCTCATCCCCCCCTTCAATAACAAGCTGGTCCGCGAGGCCGTGGCCTACGCGATCGACAAAAAGCAACTGGTGAAGCGTTACCGGGGGCAGGCCACGGTCAGCACGCAGATTTACCCACCGGCCGTCACCCAGCACGATCCCAGCTTCCAGGGCTACCCGTACAATCCGGCCAGGGCCGCGGCGCTGCTGAAGCAGGCCGGCTACAAGGGAACACCAGTGGAGGTGCTGGTCGATGAAGGGGCATCGAACGATCCGGTGGAGGAGCCGGTGGTAGTCCAGGATCTCCGGGCCGCGGGCTTCACGGTGAAGGTGAAAGGGGTATCCGACTCAGTGGCCGGCAACTTGATCTTCACCAACAAGGGATACACGATCATCTTCGGCTATTGGAGCATGGACTATCCCGATGCCTTCGACTTCGTGGATCCCACCTATACCTCGGATGGGTTCAACGGCGGCTTGAACTTCAGTCGCTATCAGAATCCGCGGGTCGATACATTGGCCGCCCAGGCCGAGGCCCTGCCTTTTGGCGCCGCCCGCGACGCGGTGTACGCCAGGATCCAGCGGATCCTGGTGGACGACGTGGCGGCGGTCCCGTTATTCTACCGGTTGCGGTTCAATCTGGATGGCCCCCATGTGGCCGGCCTTGGCTGGACTCCGGCTTATAGCTTTAACGAATGGGCCTACGCCCAGCGGCGGTAGTCGGTGGCGAGGGTCGCGGCAGGGTGTGACTCAGCGCGACCCTAGCCGGAGTGGGAACAGTGCAGGACGCCGCCGTCGCGCGTAGCGAAACGACCGAGCTTGCCGATCCCCAGGGGCTACGGCCGCGATCGGGAACCCTGGGGAAGTTGGTCCGCGATCCAGGGGCCGTGATCGGGATCATCCTGGTGGTCACCGTGCTCTCGCTTGCCCTCCTGGCTCCCGTGTTATCCCCGCATGACCCCAACTTCATTTTTGATGATGGGACCAGCGACAACGGGGGCCCTCTCGGCCATACGGCGAAGTTTCTCCTGGGCACCGACCCGCAAGGGCGCGATGTGTTAAGCCGGCTTCTCTGGAGCAGCCGCGTCTCGCTGGCAATCGCGGCGGTTGCCATGTTTATGACCGCGCTGGTGGGGGTGATGGTGGGCTGCCTGGCGGGGTATTTCCGCGGTTGGGTGGATGTTCTACTCATGCGCGTCACCGATGTGCTCCTGGCCTTCCCCCCCGTGCTGCTCGCCATGGCCCTGGCGGCCGCGTTCGGGGCCGGTTTCGGGAGCGTGGTGGCGGTGGTCGCCGCGGTCGCCTGGCCGCCGCTGGCCCGGACCGTCTATGCCCAGGTACTGACCGTCCGCGAACGTGACTACGTGGAGGCGGCTCGGGCCTTGGGGGCCGGGAACCTGAGAATATTACGCCGGCATATCGCCCCGCAAGTGCTGCCGATCATGCTGGTGTATACCACCCTCGGCGTCGCCACGGCGGTGAGTCTCGAATCCACCCTCAGCTTCCTCGGACTGGGGATTCCCGCCACCGAACTTTCCTGGGGCGTGATGCTCAATATCGCGCTCGATTTTTACCAGAGCGATCCCCCGCTCCTGCTGTACCCAGCCCTGGCGATCGTCCTCACCGTCCTGGGCTTCACCCTGGTTGGTGAAGGTCTCAGACGGGCCACGGCGGCCGAATGAGCAAGAAGGAGCGGCGGCGATGCTGACCTTTATCGTGAAACGGCTGTTTCTGGCGGTGTTGGTGCTGGTGGGTATCTCCATGCTCAGCTTCGCCCTTCTGAGTTTGGTCCCCGGAGACCCGGCCCGCCTCCTGGCCGGCCAGCAAGCCTCCCCCGCCGTGGTGGCCCAGATTCGCCATTCCTGGGGGCTCGACCAGCCGGCGCCAATCCGCTACCTGACCTACATGAGTCACGTGGTCCGCGGAGATTTGGGCCGTTCGTACATGGAAGACGAGGATGTGCTCCCCGCGATCCTCTCTCGTTTCCCCAACACGGCGAAACTTGCACTGGCCGGGATCATCTGCGAGATGATCGTGGCCTTCCCGCTGGGCGTCGCGGCCGCCGCTCGATCCGGCGGCTGGCTTGACCGCGCCCTCCTGGCCTTCACCGCTCTTTCGATCTCCACCCCAACCTTCCTGGTGGCCCTCCTACTCCTTCTCAGCCTCGGTTCGGCCACCCATCTCCTGCCCCTGGGCGGCTATGGGGAGCCGTGGCCGAAATACGTGATCCTCCCGGCCCTGGCGATTGGGATCCCCGGTGGCGCCTGGTATTCTCGGCTGCTCCGCACCTCGCTCCTGGAGACCCGGCGGCTGGAGTTCATCCGGGCGGCGCGGGCCAAGGGCGTCTCGCGCCGCCGCCTCCTGGTTCGCCATGTTCTTCCCATCGCCGTCCTACCACTTCTCCCGATCATCGGCGCCGATCTCGCCACCCTCCTGGGCGGGGTCGTGGTGGTGGAGGGCGTGACCAACTGGCCTGGGATGGGCTTGCAAGCGTATATCGCGCTCAAGTCGCTCGATATTCCCCTGGTCATGGGCACCGTTCTCCTGGCCGGCCTGGTGGTGGTGACCCTCAACCTAGTCGTGGATATCGCGGTGGCCGTGCTGGACCCGCGCGTACGTTTAGGGTAGATAGTAGCCGTGGTGCCTACGGCTATAGCCGGTGACCCACCGCCACAGCCGGAGGTATCGACCCAGCCCCCGCACGCGGGCCACACCAATTCTTGCTATCCTTACCGGCACGAGACCCGACGAGGCCGCGGAGGTACCAACTTGTCATAAGGTTGGGGGGAGGGTTGCGGCTCAGGGTTGAGGAGGCACGCCATGCCGGAACCGAGCGAAAAGCTGTCCACGTTTGACCATCTGGTAGTGATTGGGTCATCTGCCGGTGGGATTACGGCCCTCTCCACCCTGGTGGCCACCTTGCCGCTGGATTTCCCCGCCCCCATCGTGATCGCCCAACACCTCGATCCATCCCGGGCCAGCCATCTCGGTGAGATTCTGGCCCGCCGCAGCACGCTGCCGGTGCGCATTCTGACCGAGCACGAAGCACTGGCTCCTGGCGTGGTCTTCGTGGTTCCCTCCAACCGCAATGTGGAAATCACCGATCACGCGGTTCGTTTGAATACTGAACTGGTCGGGCGCTCGAAGCCGTCGGTCGATGTTTTGTTGAGCACCGCCGCCGCGCTGTTTGGCGAGAATCTGGTCGCCGTTATCCTTACCGGCAGCGGCTCGGATGGGGCGGCAGGTGCTCGGGCCGTGAAGGCGGCCGGCGGCACGGTGGTGATCCAGGATCCCGAGACGGCTGAGTTTCCCTCCATGCCCCGAGCCTTGGCGCCGACCTCGGTTGATGTGGTGTCCAGCCTGGAAAACATGGGCGCCGTGCTGTACACCCTGGTGACCGGCGTGAAGGCGCCGCGCGCATCACAGGATGAGCGCGCGCTTGGCGCGGTGCTGGCGGAGGTGCGGACCCGGCAGGGGCTGGACTTTACCCGTTATAAGATGCCCACCATCCTCCGCCGCGTCCGCCGGCGCATGGCCGCGACCGGCACGACCACGCTCTCGGCCTATCAGTCGTATCTGCTGGAACACCCAGGCGAAACCCCTCGCCTGGTTAACTCGTTGTTGATCAACGTCACCGAGTTTTTCCGCGATCCAGCGCTCTTCGAGCATCTCCGGCAGCATGGGTTGCCGGATATTCTCGCGCTCGCGCGTGCGCAAGGTACCGACCTGCGCATCTGGTCGGCGGGCTGCGCCACCGGCGAGGAAGCCTACTCGCTGGCCATCTTGATCGCGGAAATGCTCGGCCCCGACCTGGAGCAAGTGACGGTCCGCTTGTTCGCCACCGATGTCGATGGCGAGGCGATCACCTTTGCTCGCCGCGGTATCTACCCGGCCGCCGCGCTGACCTCTCTGACCCCGGCGCTCATTGAGCGCTACTTCATTCCGATCGACGGGGCCTTCGAGGTGAGCAAACGCATCCGTGGGCTGATCGTCTTCGGCGAGCATGATTTGGCGCAACGGCCGCCGTTCCCGCGCATTGACCTGGTGCTGTGCCGCAACGTGCTGATCTATTTCACCCCGGAATTGCAAACCCGGGCTCTTCGGCTTTTTGCCTTCGCCTTGCGCGATCGCGGCTATCTGGTGCTTGGCAAAGCGGAGACACCTCGGCCTTTGAACGACTACTTTGAATGCGTGGACTCTTCCCTCAAGATCTACCAGCGTCACGGCGCGCGCACGGTGCTGCCGCCTACCTGGAGTAAAGAGGCGACAGCGGTTGCCGTGCCCCGAGCTCGGACGAACGGACATCGGCCGGAAGAATTGTCGGCCCTGGAGAGCCCGGGCCCGGCGGAGGTTGATCCCGACCACGCGTTAGAGGAGCCGCCGGCCGGCGCCACTCAGGACGGCTTGCTGGACGATATTCCCCTTGGCGTGGTGGTGGTGGATCGGCGCTACGACATCCTGACTATTAACCGTGCCGCTCGGCTACTTCTCGGTGTCTACCACGAGGCGATTGGCGAGGATTTGATCCACCTGGCCCAGAGTTTGCCGGGCCCTCTCTTGCGGGCCGCTATTGACGCGGCGTTCCGCGATGGTTCATCGACTCGCCTGGACCAGGTGGTGCCGGTCGTCCTGGCCACCGGAGAGGAACGCAGCCTGGAAATTACCTGTCGGTCGGTTCAGTTGAATACCCCAAACTGGGAAGCTCCAACCGTGATGATCCTGCTCAACGACCATACGGCGGCCGAGCAGGCCAGAGCCAGTCAGGAAGACGAAATAGCGCGTTTGACGGCGCGGGTGCGGGACATGGCGCAGGCCAATCAGGCCCTGCTGGCCGCCAACGCGGCGCTCACTACTGCCAGTACGGCCCTACGCCAAGACACCGTGGAGGCGCGGGCTGATACGGCGGACGCGCAAGCCCAGACCGAGGAGGTGATCACCCTCAACGAGGAGTTGCAAGCTACCAATGAGGAGATGGAGACCCTCAACGAGGAGTTGCAAGCCACCATCGAGGAGGTGGAGACCGCGAACGACGAGCTTGATTCCCGCAGGCTGTCTCTGATAGACCTCAACTCGTCAATGGAGACCGAGCGCGCGTACCTCGAACTCATTCTCGGGAGCATCGGCGATGCCGTGCTGGTGGTGGATATTAACGGGACGTTCACCAGGACCAATGCCGCCTACGACGCGTTGTTTGGCCAGAATACCACGACGATGGTGTTTCTGGATGAGCAGGGAAATCAATTACCGTACGCCGCATTGCCGAGACATCGCGCGGCGTCCGGGGAGACATTCAACATGGTATTCCGATCGAACGCCGCCGACGGAACCCAGCATTGGTTCGAGGCCAATGGGCGGCCCCTGCTGACTCCCGATGGAGGGCGCCATGGGGTTGTGGTGATCCGCGACATCACCATGTTTACCCAACATCAGCGGCTGCAGGACGAGTTCCTCTCGCTGGCCAGCCATGAACTGCGCACCCCGCTCACCTCCGTTTTGGGGTATCTGGGCATGCTTGAGCGAGGCCTACGCGATCCCATCGGCAACGAACGCTTGCGAGGATTCGCCGCCAAGGCATTGCACGAAGCGGAGCGCCTGGTTCTCATGGTGCGAGATCTCACCGATGTTTCACGCTTGCAATCCGGCAAGCTCACCCTGGACCGGAAGCCGCTGGACTTCGCGGCGCTGATCACGCAAGTGGTCGAGCTAGCCCGGGATCTGCCGCCCGGTCACGCTATTCACCTTGAGACGGCTTCGGGGCCGATGACCATTTATGGTGACGCGATGCGGCTTGAGCAAGTGCTCTTCAACATCTTCACCAACTCCATGTTCCACGCTCCCAGCGACCGACCCATTGAAGTGCGGCTTCAACGCCTGGATGGCGGCGTCCACCTGGAAATAGAAGACCATGGGCGAGGGATCGCTCCCGATCAATTGCCGCGCCTTTTCTCGCGCTTTTACCAGATTGAGAATTCCGAATGGGCCTCTCGCCAGGGGATGGGCCTTGGCCTGTTCATCTGCAAGGAACTGGTCACCGCGCATGGCGGCCGGATCGAAGTCGCCTCCACCGAAGGCGAGGGCACGACTTTCACCGTGTGGCTGCCGCTGTCGGAGGCGGGAGCGGGGGTGGAGGGTACCTAAAAGACCACGGGCCGCCTTGGTGACGTTCATACCATCCCTCCGCCCATGGTTCTACTGCCAGTAGAATCATGGGCGGAGGGATATCAATATTCCAGGCCAAGGTTCCGTTTCCGCGGCATCACCGCTTCTACTCAGGCATCTGGTCCGAGTCCACGTTGAGGTACACCACTCCTTCATCCACGCTCTCGATCAGGTCGGGATCGAGGACGTGGTCGGTATGGGTGAATAACCCGGAACGCACCACGAGCTCCGTGACCGCGCCGGTGTCGCTATCGAACGTGATGTCCTCGACCTTGCCCACGTTCTTCCCGTCACGCGCGGTGACGGTGCTGCCCTTTCCGATCACCGCGTTCTCCCATGCGTCCCGTGACAGCCGGTCGACGGCTTCAGTATCCGTGGCCATCCCCTGGGCGGGATTGGGATTCGTCCCCATGTATGGAGTGCCGCCGTAGCCCCCGACAAGGAGGGAGGTCGGCCAGTACAGTGAGCCGTAGCTGTAGCCGGTAGGGGTAAGGTAGTCCGGCGGGGGCAGCGAGTAATTGGCTTCATGGAACTCCGGCAGGTTCTTCACCTCCTCGGCCGTCATAGCCACCGAAAAGCCGCCATCGGTCGCCTGACGCAAGTCGTCAATCTGGACCTCGACATCCCTGGGGAGGAACATTCCTTTCCGGACCACCGCCGCCGTTACATCGTTGCGGCTCGGATCCATGATCAGCCGATCCACCGAACCGATATCCTGTCCATCGCTTGAGCGCACTGGCGCGCCAATATCAACACGCATGGCCTTCCCTTCCTTCCAATAGCTGTGGGCATGTTTCTCGCGCACTTGAAGCAGCCATCAGCGCGCGAACTGGGAAAAATAGCATCAATAGAGCCAGCCCCACGATCCAAGCATGGCCTTCGGCGCCTTAATTCGCAGCCGCCAAATCACCTACCCTGGCCGGGAAACCGGACTAACCCATCCTCGCCTGGTTCCGCCTTAGGCCGCTTTGGGCGAGGGTGCCCATCAATTGGGGGAAGAGCGGGATGCCGGTTGAACATAAGACCCGTCAGAGCACGGGTCAGCTTGGTGCCCAGGCGCGGGACAACGTCATGCAGGCAAAGGCCGGCCTCCAGCAAATGGTGCAAAACAACCCGTTGGTGGTTGGCGCTGTCGTCGCCGGCCTTGGGGTCATGGTCGGTCTCGCGGTACCGGAGACGGACAAGGAAAACGAGCTGATGGGGCAGACCCACGACGCGCTCATGCAACAGGCGGGACAGGCGGCCCAAGAGACTGTCACGCGGGTAGGTCAGGCCGCCGCCGACGCGATCAAGTAAAATGGGATTGCCGGGCCTCCGGCTGAGTCCGAGTGTGGTTGGAAGCCTCCGCTTAAAAGCGGATGTCAGGATTGTTATCGGCCAAAGCCGGGTGTCTGACCTAACGTGTCGTACACCCGGCTTTGGCCGATTCGCTATCACTTCCATCCGGCTTTAGCTGGAGGGCCACGCGGCGGATCGCGCTTACGCGGCGGCTGTCTGCCCGGGTGCTGGGCGGCCGAACAGCCCAGCGGCCACCATCTCTCCGGCGCTGACAAGCGCGCCGCCCACCAACCAACCCGGTACGCGCAGGCGCAGGGCGCGATCAAGTGAGAAGCGGCCAGGGCCGAGCACCGCCAGGGCCAGCGCGATGGCGGCGTTGCTCAGCGGAAGCTCCGCTCCCCCTTTGGTGACCCAGACCGGTTTGCCCCAGTGGACCGTGCCCGTGGCCATGGCCATGGCGGACATCACTCCTATGGGGCCAAGGGGATTGAGGAAGCCCAGCGCCGTGAGGGTACCGCCGGTGAACTCGGCCATTCCCGCCATCAAGCCCCAGTGTTCACCTGGCCGCAACCCCATGCTCTCCATCATCCCGGCGGTGCCCTTCCGTCCCGGTCCCTCGAAGACGCCAAAGAGCTTCTGTGCCCCATGACCAGCCAACAGGCCGCCCGTAACTACCCGTGCCGCCAGTATGCCTACATCCTCTTTCATCGTTCTTTCCTTTCGAACACGACTCTGGCTGAAGAGCAATCCCGCCGGGTACTCAGCGTGAATCATGATGATGGCTTCCGGCCGCCGCGGTCGGAGCCGGCTCAAAGCTTATAGGGCGCGGCGTCCGCGTGCTTGAACTCCAGCCCTAGACCGGGCCGGGAGCGATCGGGATGCAGTGCCCCATCAATGGGCAGGACAGTGCCATCGAAAAGCATCCGCTCGATTCGGGCGTGGTCATGGAAATACTCGATTGGACTGAAGAGTGGGATGGCCGCGCAGGCGGCGACGTGAAGCGATGGGGCGCAGTGCGCTGACAGCTTCATACTTCGGGATTCAGTGAGCGCGGCAGCCCTCAAGAAACCGGTGATCCCGGCACAGCGGGAGGCGTCGGCTTGCAGCACGTCCACGGCGCCGGCTTCCAGCAAATGGCGGAAATACCAGAGGTCGTAGCCGTACTCACCCGCCGCGATGTCCATGCCGGACGGGCCGCGATCCCGGATCAACCGCAGCCCTTCCAGGTCATCCGACGAGACCGGCTCCTCGAACCACACCACGCCGTACTCCTGAAAGGCGGCTGCCTGAGCCAGGGCCTGCTTCCGGCTGTAGGCGCCGTTGGCGTCCACGTAGAGGGCGGCATCCGGTCCGATAGCCTCGCGAGCCGCTCGCACGCGACCTAGATCGGCCTCCGGATAGGTACCGATTTTCATCTTCACCCGGCGGATACCATCCCTCACCCACCCCCCGAGTTGTTTCTGAAGGTGGTCAATCGAGTAACTGGTAAAGCCGCCGCTCCCATAGACCGGCACGGCCTCCCGAACCGCGCCCAGAAGAGTGCTGAGCGATATATCAAGCAGGCGTGCCTTCAGATCCCAGAGGGCGACATCAACGGCGGCGATCGCCATGGAACTGATTCCCGGCCGGCCCAGGTTGCGGATTGCGTGGACCATCGCTTCCCAACACCCAGGAATATCCATCGCGTCGAGCCCGGCAATCTTCTCGGCCAGGAGATCCCGGATCAGGCAGGCGGTTGCCGTATCGGCATAGGTATAACCAAGGCTCCGGATCCCGCCGCCGCTCGCCTGAACCAGGACCAGGGTGGTGGAGTCCCAACGGTACGTCCCATCCGCCTCGGGTGCGTCCGTGGGGATCTTGAAGGCGGATACTTCCAGGCCCTCGATGGGCACCGCTGATGAGAATCTGGTCATGAATGCCCTTTCTCAAAACTGGTCATCGATTCCTAGGATTAACGATCAGATCCTCAATCTGGCCGTGAAACGGGCTCAGCACCTTGGCGCCCGAGGGACCAAGGGTCACTACGTCGCAATGGCGCAGGCCACCATAGCCCTCTATATAGATCGCGGGCTCGATGTTGAAGGTCATCCCCACTTCCATCACATCGGGCGAGGCGGGGTGCAGACGGGGCGGATATTCGGCGCTGATCACGGAGAAGCCGACATTGTGGCCCACGCCGTGAGTAAAGTTGGCCCCGAAGCCGCGCTCGGTCAGCACGGCGCGGGCGGCCTCATCCACCTCACTGGCCCTCACTCCGGGGCGGAGGGCGGCGAGGGCAGCTTGGCGGGCGGTCAGGACAGCCTCATACATTGACCGTTGCCGTTCATCCGGTTCCCCCATGACATAGGTTCGGGTCACGTCGGTCCAGTAGCCGTTGATCGTTGAATTGCAATGGACGAGCACGAAGTCTCCCTCGGCAAGGCGACGGGCGGTCGAGCGCGCGTACGCGGCGCCGGCACGCGCCGCGTTGGGGCCTGACATGCAGTAGGCGAAGCCAACGGCGCGGCGGGCGCCAGGCACATCGAGGCCGAGGATACTCAGCCTGCCCGAGACCTCGGCGGCAACCTCGGACTCAGCTCGGCCGGGCTGAAGGGTATGGGCGGCGGCGGTGAAAGCCGCCTCCACCACGGCGCAGCCGGTTCGCACCTGCCCCACCTCCGCGGGCATGAGAATGGATCGCAAGCGGGCCAGAGTGGGCCCGGCCGAGGTAAGGGTGGCTCCGGGAGCGGCAACCTGTAACAACCCAGCTATCGTGTCCCCGAAAAGGTGCATCGCGGCGTAGCTGGATGCCTCATAGGCACCGCCCGATTCGTAGCCGATCCTGGCAGTGGTCACGCCCGCCTGATGAAGCACGTCGGTGAGCGGGCTCCGGGCAGCCTCGGCGGGGCTCAGCAACTCGGTCATGGATCCGGGAGCATACTCCCGCACGGTAGTGGCCCAGCCGTGCGCGGCGAGATCGTGTTCATCCTTGGGAACAAGCAGCGAAATATTTCCGCGCTCGGTGGCAATGGCTATCGACGTGCCGACCACGGGCCAATAGCCGCTGAGCAGCAAGACATTCTCCGACAAGGTACAGACCAGAGCCTCAAGCCGTGCGTCCGCCAATGCGGCGCGGATAGCGGCAACCCGATCCTGGCCGATATTCATCCTTGCGCTCCGTTTTGGCTTATTTTTCCGGCGACTCCACGGCCTGCCCCCGTGGAAGCGCCTCCTTTAGTGTGCGCCTTGCCGTGGCGAGCCTCGTCGGCCAAAAGGACGGTGAGGGAGCATAAAGTAGCCTCAGCCGATGTGGGGACGGGCCAGACTAGGGCACTTTGATGCTTGGCTTCCTCCCATTGGTGGATGCCTTACCGGTTGCGCACCCTCATACTGAGCGAAAAGGCATGCGGGAGGAGAAGAAAATGATGCAAGGTGAGGCATTCCGAGGTCTGGCCGTGGTGAGCGTGCAGCAGGCGCAAAACCTTGGCACGGTGGAGGATCTGTTACTCGATTTGACCAAACACCGGGTCGCGGCGTTGCTGCTGCAGGGCGGCCTATTTCGAGGCGGTCCCATGGTGCGCTGGGCGGACATCCGCTCTATTGGCCGTGACGCGGTCATGGTTGATGACAGTAGCGCGGCAATCCCGACCGCGGAGCAGGATCAAGTTATGCGTTTAGCCAATCTGCGGGACACTCAGGTGGTCGGTGACAACGGCGAGTTGGCGGGAACGGTGGCGGGCGTGGAGATCGACCCCGACACGGGGAATGTTACCGCCTATGTGGTCAGCGCGCCCGAGGGAGGCGGCCTCTTCCACTCCGCCCCCCGATTTCGCGTGCAGCCCGAGGCGATCGCCGGGATCGGACCAAAGCTGATCACGATCAACGCGGAAGCGATCGACTTCCAACATAATGAATAATCCTCCCCGACTTGGGGTCGCCAGGGGACACTCCCGGGCGATCCCATCGCGGCGATTATGCTGGCGGCATGCTTTTCCAGTTACGCGCGTCCATGTCGGTCAGCAGTTGGTAACCTATGCAGGTTGATACCCTCCGGCGGAGCGAAAGGATAACTTGATGACTGTACAAGAACCACTGCCCGAGCACGCGAGACGATCGGGCGACCAGGCAGGCCCGGCCCCGTTTCAACTCGAACGGCAGAGCATAGTCATGCGGCCTGATCCAATGAACCCCCATGAAGCAGGCGGGGTCTTGAATCCGGGAGGTGTTCGTACTCCCAGCGGCGACTATATGCTCTTCCCACGTTTGGTCTCCCTGGGAAACTACTCGCGGGTTGGTCTCGCCCGGGTAATCCATGACAGTGACGGAGTTCCTCAGGACGTGGAACGGCTGGGGATCGCTCTCGAGCCCGAGGAGCAGTACGAACTGAACGACTGGACGGGTGGCGGTTGCGAGGACGCTCGCGTGAACTACGTCGAGTCGCTGGGTACCTACGTCATGACCTATGCCGCGTTCGGTCCCGATGGGCCGCATGCCGCGATGGCGATTTCCAAGGATTTGGTGTCCTGGACCCGCCTGGGCTTGATTGAGTTCAGCCCAATCCTGGGCACCGACATGAATCGCTATACCAACAAAGACCATATGCTCTTCCCCGAGGCGGTCGTGGGGCCGGATGGGCGCCTGTCGATTGCCCTCATCCATCGGCCCGCCTACGAGTACTGGGCCGGTGATCTGGCCACCCATAACCGGCCCCTGCTGCCGCCGCCGAACGTCACTGATCCGCGGTGGTCGATCTGGATTTCCTACTGCCCCCTTGAGGAGGCCGATTGGGCCAATCCCCAGCATGGGACGACCAAACCCCCCCTGTTCAGCCATCATCAGGTCCTCATCTCGCCGCTTGAGCCATGGGAGTCGGTGCGCATTGGGGCCGGGACGCCGCCGGTCAAGCTGGCCGCCGGCTGGCTGATGTTTTACCACGGGATCGAGGCCACTCCGAGCCATGGTCTCTTGCCGACCCACCGCTATACGGCGGCGGCGCTCTTGCTGGACGCGCAAGATCCGCGGACGGTGCTCTATCGTTCGCCCAATCCGATTCTCGAGCCCGCGCTTCCGGAGGAAGTCTTCGGCGTGGTAGGAAACGTGGTCTTCCCCACGGCGGTGGACCAACATGACAGGTACCTTGATGTGTATTACGGGATGGCCGACGACTGTATTGGAGCCGCGCGTATGACGATCAGCTAGCGGAGTCAGCCGCGGCTGGAAGTTGAAGCCGGAAAGTGCTGCCCTCCGCGCTGGTCGTTTCGAGATCGAGGTCGCCGCTCACGGCCTCGGCCAATCGCCGGCCTCTTGATCATCCTGGCTGACGCATGCTATTCCTGATCGGCGAGGAAGTTCCTCGCCCCCGCCGCCACGATACCGGCCAGGACCGCCTTGACCAGTAAGCTGTCCAGGATTCCCGCCCCCTCGCCGAGCAGTTGATCCAGAACGGCGGGCTTCCGTTCTTGAATGCCCGCCAGCGTCTGGGCCAGCATTTCGGCGTCCCGGAGGACGGCCATCGCCCCTTCACCCTCCAGGGCGGGAATAGGCAGCCCGTGGTCGCGCGCCTGCTGATGCACGTACTGCCCGAAGAGGATCCGATTCTGGGGCGAGAAGCGTGCCAGCGACCAGGCGGCAGCCTGTTCGTATGCCTCGGGGCTGAGCCGCGGCGCCAGTGCCTGATACCGCCCCACTACCTCCTGATCGGTGTACCCATCCCAGGGTGCGCCCTTTTCGTAGCGTCTGATGAAATCCTTGTAGTCGTTCCCACTCGTTTTCGCCTCGGGCTCCCTGACCATTACCTTCATGACCTATCCTCCTACGCTCGTCGTTGTGCCTGTACCGGGCTACACGATAGACGTTACGGGTAAAGGATGAGACGCTGATGAGAAAGTGCGCCTCACCTTGGCGGTGTGTTTCAGATCGCGATACGAAGTACCTCGCCTCGCCCGCTGAATATGCTGTTGTTCGACACAGGGATTGGAATCGACCGGTCCGCCCGCGGGATTGTGCGTCGCTTCATGGGCCGAGATATCCGCGACGTTTATCCAGGAGCCGCTTGAGTCAATTCGGACAAGCCGCCCAAAACCGGCGCCTTCCGCGCCGAGCTTGCTCCGGTCATGCGGATTCGCGCCCAGCCCGACGACGGCATAGACAGTTCCGTCCCTCGCCACGGTAACGCCGTGGGGGCCGGTTGCCATGGACGGCCCCTGGGCGGCGGGAGCGGCGAGCGACGGCAGGCCGGTAGCGATCCGAGTCTGTTTGCCATGCGCGACGCGCGTGACGGCGCCGGTGGCGCCGTAACATGTCTTGCCGCCGCCCTCTGGATCCTTGATGCACGGGGCGGCGCCGCCGCTCCCGGCCTCCGCGACATACAACTCACCGTTTGGACCGAAGGCCACTCCCCGCGGATTGTCGAGCCCGCGCGCCACCACGGTGACGGTTGGCTTCGTCTCCTTGGCGCTCACCGGACTGCCGAGCGCCGCGACACCACCCCCAAGCAGGGCGGTCACCATCAGCGCGCGTGAAGTCCGTGAAACCTGAGTGTGTGCCTGAACCATGTCTTTCCTCCCTGAGGCGATTCCGGGCCGCGAACTTCCGCGGCCCACGCACACCGTAGAAGGGGAAAATGAGACGGTAATGAGAGAGAATCAGGCGATTCTCTCATTACCGTCTCATCGACACCCGCCATGCTGGTCTCACTGGCTGGCGCCCCAAGGTACGAATCGCGGGCCAGCGCCGCCAGAAGATGGCTATGCGTGAGGGAGCGTGCGATGAATAGGTTGGTCAGTTTGGTGTTGGCGGGATTATTGGTTCTCTCGGTTGTGATCAGCGGCGCGTCCGTCGTCTTTCAGGGCGCCCCACCCTCGACTCAGGTTCCAGTCGCCTCGGGGAACCCCGCCGTCAGCGCGGAACTGAACCTGGCGACAACCGGGGCGGCGGCAGTCGCCGGCCCCTCGGTGGTGAAGGTGGAAAGCGTGCACGGTCTTGGCTCGGGCGTAATCATCGATGCGCGCGGTTACCTCGTGACGAACTATCATGTGGTTCTCAGTGGGAACGCCGCGCGGCTGCCCGATGCCCGGTACACAGTGACACTGGCGAACGGGCAAACATACCAGGCTCGGATCGCCGGCATTGACGCTCCGGATGATCTTGCAGTGCTTAAAATATCGGCCCCGAATCTGGAGGCTCTGCCCTTCGCGGACTCGAACGCCCTGCGGGCAGGGACATTGGTGATGGCCGTGGGCAATCCACTTGGTTACACCCAGAGCGTGACCCTGGGCATCGTCAGCACCCCGAAGCGCACGGTGGTCGAGAATGGGCCGGCTGCCTTTATCCCTGACATGATCCAGACCTCGGCGCCGATCAATCCGGGTAATTCCGGCGGCGCCCTGGTGGACTTGAACGGTCGTTTGGTGGGTATCCCAACCCTGGCGGCCGCCGATCCTCGCCTGGGTACGCCGGCCCAGGGGATCGGCTTCGCCGTCCCGAGCAACCGCGTTGCCTTTATTGCGCGGCAGATTATCGCCTCCGGCAAGGTGGTGCACAGTGACAGGCCCTACCTCGGGCTCTCCGGCATGACTGACCTCACACCGGCGATAGCCGCCCGCTATGGATTGGCGGCGGACAAGGGGGTGCTGCTCACCAGCCTGACGGCGGACGGCCCCATGGCGCGAGCGGGAGTACGCGCGGGTGAGATACTGGTGCGGCTCAACGGACAGCCATTGACTGATACGGCCGCGCTCGGTGAGGCGCTGGCCCGGACGCGACCGAACCAATCAATATCGATGAGCATCATCGGTTCGACCGGCGAACGGACGGTCAACCTGACCCTGGGTGAATTACCCGTGGGTTAAGCGAGCGGGCCGCGTACAACTGGGCATGCACTTTCCCGCGGTTGTAGGGCACCCTCGGGGGTGCCCTGGTTCAGGAGGAGTAAACCATGAGCACCATTGACGTGCTCTTCTGGATGGTAGGGGGATTGGTTGCCGGGATACTGACCGGCGCCCTCAGGCCGCGGAGCACCGTCGGTGAGCGTTTCGCCCTGGTGGCGACAGGGCTTCTCGGCGCCGGCGCCGGTGGAGCGGTGGTCTCCCGGTTCACCGATCTGATCACGGTAGGCTTTCTGGCTGCCGTGTGCGCGGCGGTTCTCTCGTCGACGTCCCTTGCGTACCTCCTTTGGCGTCCAGAAGCGATGCGCTACCATGAGTGAGTCACACAGGGGAGGCTGCCATGCACATCCTCGTGATTGAGGATGACCAGCGAATCGTGGAGTTCGTCCAGAAAGGGCTGCGCGAGTCAGGCTACACGGTGGCCGCGGCCAACGACGGCGAGGACGGCTTTCTCGACGCGCTTCTCAATGATTATGACCTGATCGTCCTGGACCTCATGTTGCCAACCATGGACGGCATCACCATCGCGCGAAAGCTGCGGGCGGCGCGGAAGACAACCCCCATCCTCATGCTCACGGCCCGCGATACGGAGCAGGACAAAATCCTCGGTCTCGATACGGGTGCCGACGATTATTTGACCAAGCCCTTCGCCTTTGGTGAGTTCCTGGCCCGCGTCCGCTCCCTCCTGCGTCGTGAGACCATGTCGCGGGCCAGCGTCATGCACGTAGGTGACCTGGAGGTGGATACGGCGGCGCGACGCGCAAGCCGAGCCGGAAGAGAATTGGCCCTCTCCGCCCGCGAATACGCGCTATTGGTGTATTTGGCTCATCATGCCGGCCAGGTAGTCACCCGTGAGTTGCTGGCCGAGCATGTCTGGTCCGATGCCGAGGTGGAAAGCAACGTGATCGATGTCTATATCCGCTATCTGCGTCACAAAGTGGACGCTCCCTTTGGCCGGCCGCTGATCCATACGGTGCGTGGGGTTGGCTACACCTTGCGCGCTCCCTGAACGCCTCATGTTCAACGATGCACGGCTCCGTCTCACCCTATGGTACCTGGCTATTCTCGGTGCCATTGTCGCCATGCTCAGTCTGGTCATCTACCGGATCCTGCTCAGCCTCCAGGACAGTGAACTGCGCGCCCTCGGGACGACGCAACGCCACGGCATCGCCGGGCTGTTCGCGCGTGACGAGGGAACCCTGGTGGTGCAGATTCTCGCTCTGGATGCCGGGGTTCTGATACTGGCCGCTCTTGGCGCCTATGTATTGGCGGGCCGCACCCTGACGCCCATTGAACAGGCGATGGATCGCCAGCAGCGCTTCGCTGCCGCCGCCTCCCATGAACTCCGCACCCCGCTGACCGTTTTGCGTGGCAGCATGGAGGTCGCGCTGCTCAATCCCCGCGCGCCGGAGGAGTATGAAAATATTCTTCGGCACGCGGCGGCCGAGGCAACCCGCATGGGCGAACTGGTGGCCGACCTACTGGCCCTGGCTCGCACCCAACACGATGGAGATCTGCTCTCGCGGGATCTCCTCGACCTGGGAGAGGTCGCGCGCGAGGCAGCGGAGAGCATCCGCCCACTGGCCGAACACAAGCGTCAGACTCTGGAAGTTAACCTGGATCGCTCGCTCCTGGTCCTGGGTGACGCCCTCAAGCTGCGCCAGATCGTGATCATTCTCCTCGACAATGCCGTGGCATACACTCCGGCGGCGGGCGTCATTCAACTCACTGGGCGGCGTGAGCGCCACCATGTGCTGCTAGCGGTACGCGACAACGGCCATGGCATCGCGATGGAGCACCTGCCGCGCCTCTTCGAGCCATTTTACCGGGTGGACCCCGCGTGGAGCGGCGACGCCGCGCACACCGGCCTCGGTCTGGCCCTGGCGGCGTGGATTGCCCGCGCCCATCACGGCCAGATTGCCGTGGAAAGCCAGGTGCAAGTAGGGACGGTGTTCACCCTCAAACTTCCGGCGGTCACGGGCTGAGTTTTTGCCAAAGCTACGCGCTAACGAGGATGCCACTACCATGGAATGTAGGTGCCGCTCCGGTGGTGGGCGCGTGGGCAATCCCGGGCCCGAGGAGAGGAACCCAATCCTGACCTGAAGGCAATACCGGGCATGAGTTTCGCATCCAGGAATCAGATTATCTCGCTACTTCTGTCGGCGCTGGCCGTGGCCTGCCTGCTTGGTGTGTGGGGTTATAGTCACTTCACCGCTGGATCGGCTCACCGACCAGCCGCCGTGCCGGTCGTGCCGGCACCGCGCGCGACGCCGGTTCCGGCACGGCAGGTGAAGACCGGGCGCACTCCCTCGGCCATGGAGGTCGATCCGGTGGACGGCCATGCGTTCGTCGCCGACCTCACCGACAACACGGTCAGCATGTATGAGGTGCGTCATCTGAGACGAATAAAGGTGATCCCCGTGGGGCAGCGGCCGGTCAAACTTGAATACGATCAACGATCATCGCGCGTGTTCGTGGTCAATGAATCCGGCAACTCAGTCACGGTGTTGGCCGCGGCAACTGGACGGCTGATCGGTACGACGCCCGTGGGTCGGTCGCCCGAGACCGTCGCGGTGGACGAGGCAACCAATCGCGCTTTTGTCGCCAATTATGGCTCGGCCACCGTTTCGCTGCTTGACGCCACGACTGGAAAGCTGCTTCGTGCTGTTCCGGTTGGAACGGGACCAATTGCCGCCACCGCCGATCAGAGTCTCAACCGCGTGGTGGTGGTGAATCGGGGCAGCGTCGATACGGATCGCCAGCCGACTGGGGACAGTACCGCCGACATTCTCGATGGCCGCACGGGGGCAAGTCTCCGCGTCCTACGGGTGGGAACTTACGCCTCGGCAGTGCAGATCGACGAAACCACCCACCGCGCCTATGTCGCGAATTATGGCAGCGACTCGGTCAGCATGATCGACTTAGTACACAATACCGTGGTTGCTACCATGCCGGTGGGAAAGCATCCCTCGGCGCTCGGAATCGCCCAGGCTGCCGGCCATGTGTTCGTGACGAACTTCGGGGCCAACACGGTCAGCATGCTGAACGCCAGGAGCGGCGGCGTGTCGCGCGAAATTGGAGTGGGCGCCGGACCATGGACCATTGAAGTGGACGCGCGTGGTCATGCCTATGTGTCCGAGACCGCCACCGGGAGGGTGGCGGTCCTGGATACGGTACGCGGCGTGGTCACCCGCACCGTGGCGACGGGGGAGTCCCCCTCCGAGGTTGGGGTAGATGATCGAACGGGTCAGGTGTTCGTCGTCAATACGCGGAGCAATTCGATCAGTGTTATCGATTAGCTCGCTTTCCGCCGGATCGATCTCGGCGCTTGCGGCTCGGCGGCAATCGGTTGAGTCTGGAGGACGAACTGGTGAATGGCCGCGTCCAGTCCGGCCGCCAGTTGGGACAATTCCTGGGCGCCGCCCGCAATCTCCCGGACCCCGGCCGTCTGCTCCGCCAGCGCGGATGTCGCGTCGGCGGCCCCAGCCACCGTGCTGGCGCTGAGTTGAGCGATGCCGCTTATCGCGGAAGTGGCCTGGCTGGTGCCTTCACGCATGGCCTGGGCGGCCTCGGCCGTGGAAGCCGCCACGCTCGCCACCGCGCCGGCAGCGCCATTGACCGCGGCGACCCGTTGGGTCATGTGATCGATCGCCCGCCCGATGCCGCCTGCCTGGGTGCTGGTTTGCTCCACCACTCCCAGAATGCTCTGGAGGGCTGAACGTGCCTGACGGCCCAACACGGTGCTCTTCTCGACCTCCTGGCTGCCCACTTGCATGGCGGTCACCACCAGACCAACCTGGTCCTGGATCGCCGCGATCCGTTGAGTGATCCCCCGTGTCTCGTTGCTTGCCCGCTCCGCCAGTTTCCGCACCTCACTGGCAACTACCGTAAAGCCCTTCCCGTGCTCTCCCGCCCTGGCTGCTTCGATGGCGGCGTTGAGGGCGAGCAGATTGGTTTGGGCGGCGATATCGTCGATGGCGGCGACGATGACCCCGATCTCCTTGCTGCTTCTCCCCAGGGCCTCAACTTGCTCGACCCCATGAAGCACGGCGGTTCGCACGCCGTCAATGCTGTGAATCGTCTCATCGACGGCGACCCCGCCCTGACGCGCGGTGACCGCGGCGGTACTGGCGGCATCGATCACTGCTTGCACATCGCCGGTCGTACGCGCCAATGCGTCCCGCAACTCAGCCACCACCTCGTCCACATGGCCGAGGGCTTTTCGTTGTTCCAGCGTACCGCTCGCCACCAGGGAAACAGTAGCGGCCAGATCATCCATGCGGCCTGCCGTGTCAGCCGCCCGGTCGCGCTGACTCTCCGCGTCGCCGGCAACCGAGTCAATGGCGTGGGTGATGCGAGCACTTGTGTGATTCATCCGCTCGGTAGTGCTGGACAGCGCGGACGCCTTCTCCGCCACCTGAGTAGCGGATCGTGCTACCTGGCCGACCAACTGGCGCAAGTTGGCCAGCATGGTGGCGAAGGCCCGGCCCAGGTTGTCTTGCTCACTCTGCGGCTCGATCTCACCAGTAAGGTCGCCATCCGCGATGGCATCAGCCACCCCCACCAGCGCTTGTTGGTGTCCCACGATGGCGCGGAAGGAACGTGCTACCTCGCCCACCTCATCCCCGGTCTCCCGCGTGGGGAGGAGTCCATCGACCGCCGTATCTCCGTGGGCCAGGCGTTTGGCCGCGTTTGTGATGCTCTGCAATGGGCGGACGATGCTGTTTGCCAATCCGAGACCCAAGATCAGGCTGAGCAAGGCCAACACGCCGAGGCCGATAATCAGGGCCGTGAAGGTACGGTTATAGGTGTCTTGGGACGACTGATAGAGATCGTTCCCGTGGTACTGTTGAGCGCCCATCAAGCGATAGGTGATGTCGAGCAGGGTATCCAGGCGATCGTTAAAGAGGGTGGTCAGGCCGTCGATGGCCTGTTGGTGGCCCTGCCGCGACGCCAGGCTCTCGCTGAGCATGCCGTTCCGCACGGTGAGAAAGTTTTGCCAGGCAGTCGGCCACTTGGCGAGCAGTTGTTGTTGGTCGGCGTCGCCGGCGTGCAGTTGGTAGGCCGCGATCCCGCGCGACATGGCGTCGTCGAGGGTCGAGATCTCCGCTTGCACGGCCAGGTGGAGAATCTTCAGACCATCGCCCAGACCCTGACCGGCCCGAACCGTGGCATCCTGGGGTCTGGGAGTCAGGACAAATTGCGTCACCAACTGCCGCATCTGGTCCAGGTTCTCGCTGACCTGGGCCAGGGCAATGGTTGGGGCCAGGCGCTCGCGGTAGAGGACCGTCGAATTGGAATTGTTCGCGCGGAGGGCGGCGATGGCGACCAGGCAGAGGACAACCACGGGGAGGAAGATTCCGGCATTGCCGGCCAGCATCTTGCTTCGTAATTTCATGATACCACCAAAATCCACGCTTCCATGGGATCGCGGTCAGGGTAGCCGGACGCGCTGTCGTCCCGCGGGACCACGACATTCCAGCCGCCCATCTGGCCGATTACGCGTGTATGAATGGAACAGTAAATGTGGTAGAGACCGGGCGCGGTAAACGTGACCTGCCTTGTGGCGCCGCCGATCCCTGGCTCCCCGACCGTGCCCAGCACCTCGAAGGCGGCCCCGGTTGGATCGTTGGGGTCGGTCACCATGTTATGCGCGTCGGAGTCGCCGTTGTGAAGCAGTACACTCCCACCCACGTGGATCACCGCCGCGTGCGGAGACATGAGGTCATGGAGCGCGGGCACGTGGATCGCGCTGTCGTAGGGAATGCCCGCGTTGCCGGGTACATAGATCCATCCCTGCAGCGGCAGATCCTGTGATGGCGCGTTAGGCAGCGAGTTGACCACGTCGTTATCGGCCTGGTAGTCGATAACATGGGCGGTGGATCCGTCAAAATAATGATAGAGGCCCGGCGTGGTCAGGGTGAGGGACGCGCTCCCGCCGCTCGGCACTGACAGCGAGAATTGGGCCGGATCATGCGGAGCGGCGGTAAGTTGGAGCGTCTGGGCCATCGCATTGGTGAACTCAATCGACTGGCCTGGCTTGGCCAGGGCCACTCTAGGGGTGAAGGCCGGGGTCGCGGCTGATACCTGAATGGTTATCGGCGCGGCCTGGGTGACGCCGGGATGCAGCCACACGAGGCTGATTGCGGTTAGGGGTATGAGTACCGCCAGAACAAGGAGCAAGCGAACCGATAGCTTTCGGGGCATCGGCTATCCAATCCGAGAATACGCGACCGCACCAGTTTCTGGTTCTTGGCTCGCGCCTTTTCTCACAGTAATCTTTCGGCGTGATGTCCGGAAACTAGAGACATATCTTGAGACAACACACACCAGGACGCTCACGACACGGCCGTTTCGGCGGACAGCTTCGGGTTTCGCGGACAACCGGCCGGTACTAGCCCTGTTCGTCGCGTGTATCACCCGATTGGCGGATGAACCAGCGCCCCCTGAGGAGCAATGTAGAGACAAGGACGACGCCCAGGTGCCGGCCCCTCGATGGCACGTTCTCGTGATCATGCCGGCGGCCAGGAAACACAATCCGGCCGGCGACCGTACGCACCGCCTGAAGGAACCGTCCACGACAGTTCGATAGGAGCTCAGAATGCCGAAGATCAGTACCGATCGGGTGGTGGAAAGTCTTCCCTGGCTGGACAGCGTGGCGTCCGTCCTGGCAAAGGCTCTGGCGCCCATCCTGGGGCCGGAAGGAGACGCTCGGGTGAAGGACGCGCTCTATGGCACCTGGCTTGGTCATCCATTGCACCCGGCGCTCGTCTCGATGCCGATCGGTTTCTGGACCTCCACGGCTGTGCTCGATCTGTGTGGTAGGGAAGCAGAGGCCGATCTGACCCTTCAGCTGGGCTTGCTCAGTGCCCTGGGGGCGGCGGCATCAGGTGCCGCGCAATGGCAGGACACGCAGGATATGGTCAAGCCGAGGCGACTGGGCGCCCTTCACGCCACGCTCAACCTGGCCGCTGTAGCGGTGTACGGTACGTCCTGGTGGTTACGCGCGCAGGGCTCTCGGAAGGCTGGGGTCGCGGTCGCGATGGCCGGCCTCTCAATGGTGAACGTCTCGGGATGGCTGGGTGGTGACCTGGCGTACGTCCTGGGCCTGGGGGTGAATCGCGCCGCCTTTGAACCGCCCCTTACGGACTGGGTAGACGTTTTGGCCGACGCGGAGATTGAGGAAGGAGGCAAGGCGCGCATTGAGGCCAACGGAGTTCCTATTCTGCTCTCCCGCCGGGAGGGAAAGGTATGGGCCATCGCCGCGACCTGCACCCATCTCGGGGGACCATTGGCGGACGGGACCGTGGAAGGGGACACTGTCACCTGCCCATGGCACGGGTCAACCTTCGACCTACGCGATGGCAGTGTAGTTCACGGCCCGGCCACCATTCCGCAGACCTGTTTTCGGGTCCAGGTGCGGAATGGGCGAATCGCGGTACGCTCGGAGGCATAGCCGGTCCCTACGTTCCACGGCGGCGCCGGGCCGGTCGTGACCGGCAGGCGTTCGCGACCCGCGACGGACCAACGCCGGGCTCACATCTTCGTGGCCGCTTGGGGAGGCGACCTTTGGTGAGAAGCATTCCGCGGATCATCCTGGCCGGACTTCTGGCGGGAATGGTCCTCACGGCCGCTCCGCATCGCTCGACCCAGGGCGCGGGGATGCTCCAGATCCTGGCCTCGGTTGGAGGCCAGCCGGATGACATCACGATAGGCGCTCTCGGCGGTCTACTTTGGGGCGATCTCGCGCATGGGACCATTCGTAAACTCGTCGGTGGACGCACGACGACGGTAGTCCGTGGTCTCTCCGTGCCGGAAGGAATCGTGGTTCTCCCATCAGGATCCCTGGTGGTTGCCGAGCAAGGGAAGGACCGGGTGGTCCATGTCGCTCGGAACGGAACCAGCAGTATCCTCTACCCGCTGCGTCCAGTGCCCGGTCAGGATGGAGTCGATGGGATCGGTCGAGACCCACGAACCGGTGACCTGTTGATCCCGGACTCGCCGCGCGGAATGGTCCTGGACCTCAGTCCTGATGGACGGCACGTCCGCGTGATCGCGCGGGGGCTTGGCCGCCCGGTTGACGCGGCGGTCGACCGGCGTGGTGACGTTCTGGTTCCGGACGAAACCCTGGGGACACTCGTAGTCATCACCCCCGGAGGGCGTATCTCCCGGGAGGGAACATTCCTCACCCCGGATGATGTCGCGGTGGACCATGCGGGGCGGGTATGGATCACCACGCTCGGCGATGGCGGTTTGTGGACTATCGACCCCGGTACAACCACTCCCAGGCGCGTGGTCGAGGGCCTGGCCGACCCCCAGGGCCTCACCCTCGACCGCTGCGGCGACCCCATCATCGTCGACCAGACTACCGCCTATATCGTGCGCTGGCTGCTCACTCCCGCCTCGGCGCGCTGTCCGATCTGATCGGGGTCTGGGAGCGTGTGTCTCCAAACCCGCCGGCGTTCCCCTCTGGTTCCGGGTCGTCCGACTGATCGGTCCGATCCGACCGATCAGTCGGATCGGGCTGATGAGCGTGAATCGCCAACACGCCGGTACCCGGATGGCGATGCGTTACCGACGCAAGCGGGCCTGGCGACCCGCGCTCCTATGCCGTGTCGATCCTCGCACACCCGGCCGCGGCCGTCGTCCCTGCCATCCGGCCTCAGCCGGGGGCCTTAACCGCCGCGGGCCACCCTGGAAAGCTGGAGCCGGTTGACGGCAAGTGGTTCCGCGGGGCATCCTATGCCTACGAACGGCGCCGCGCGGTGTTGATGCCGCGAAGCAGGATGGAGAGAAGGCTGTTCACATGCGGACTCACCTTGCCCATATCTTTACCGGAGTCATTCTTGTTCTGACTCTGCTCGGGCCTCTCCCAGTCGCCGCGTCAGCACGCTCGGTTTCGCCGCCAAGCCGGCAGCAGTTCACTTACCTGGGCGCGTCTGGCCCAATCGTGAGCGGACGGCCAACTCGTATCCCCAGTTATACCCTCGCTTTCCCGCTTGGCTGGACCGCGCAGCCCTGGCCGGATACGCTCGCCGGTTATGGGCAGGTCGCTCTGCGCGCACCCGGGGGCGGCGCTATCGACCTGGTGATCCTGCCGCTGCGCCGGCATGGGCCCACGCTTGCCAATCTGATCAAACACGACCGCGCCTACTTCCCCAACGCGATCCAGGACGCGATCAGCCTGCCACCTGGAAGAGCGATTCGTCTCTCGGGGACGCGCGGCGGCTCCGGGGTGGCAAACCAGATCCTGTACCTTGAGCGCCACGGAGTAGTCTATCGCTTCTTCTCCGATCAACCGCTTGGTCCCGCTCAAGATACCGTGCTCGCGCCGCTCGCGGCCGGCCTTCACGTGCCGGCGGTGCCAGGCGCCCGCCCTGGTGTCTTTCCGCCCCCGCCCGTCTCGCCCGCGTCCGGATCGACCTGCTGCCACTGCCCGGCCCTGGGGCAGAGTTGGGGGAAGGTACTTACCCATGTTGACGGCATCCCCGTCTTTTCCAACGCCGGAGACATCGATAACGGCTGCAATGGCACCACGGGCACGCTCTATCAGTGCGTCGAGCTCGTGCAGCGCTACTACACCCTCCGCTGGGGCTACCCCGCGATTTGGGGCGGGGTCGGCGGCGCCGCCGACATGCCCACGCACCACCCGGCCGGGATCACGTTCATTCCCAATGGCGGATCTCCGGGCCCAAGGGAGGGCGACGCCGTGGTGTTTTATGGTGGTTATTTTGGCCATGTCGCCCTGGTGCGGCACATCGACCGAAGCAAGGGCATAATTGATCTCGTGGAGGAGAATTGGTCGCCCACCGGGACGGCCAGCCTGACGATCTTTCCCGACAATACGATCGCCATCCGCGATAGCGCGTATGGGTCGTACACGGTGGCAGGCTGGTTGCATAGCACGTTGAATCATCCAACGTCCCCGAAGGACTGAACGCGGTCATCTCCAAATGCCGCGCGGCCGCCCTGGCGGGTAGCCTTCTTTCAAAAGGCAATCTTTACCGTGATCCTGACACTTTAGGGTCAGGTTCTTGAGCGCCCACTTGTCCCGATCGCTCCATCACGCCCTCCGGTTGTATGGCGATTGTCACGGTCTTGGCAGGGTGCTGTCCATGGTGGCCGCGGGTCTGCCGGCTCAGAATGGGATCAGTGGCGGACGCGGCTTCCGCCCACCCGCTGGCGGTTCGTCAGGTCGGAATCAATGATCGGAGAAACACCCTATGTACACCAAGCGTGCTCTCGGAACGGCGGTGGGAGCCCTTGCTCTCACGGCCGGCCTCCTCGGTCCCTACGCCCACCCTACCGCCGCCCAACCCGCGGCGAAAACCCGCGCGACCGCGGCGCAATACAGCCTCCAGAGGATTTCCAGCCCCAACGATCCCACCTTTACCCAGTTGCTCGGGATCAATGATCAAGGGAGGATTGCCGGTTATTTCGGGAGCGGCCAGACGGTAAATGGCGATCTTCACCGCAACCAGGGCTTTACTCTCCGTTTGCCGTCCAGCTTCAAGGCCGAGAACGTGCCCCACGCGGCCCAGACGCAGGTCATCGCGATCAATAATCATGGCGACACCGCCGGCTTCTACATTGACCACCAGGGGACGACCCATGGATTCCTGGAATCCGCTGGCCGTTTCCAACGCGCGGATCGGCAAGGGATGCCGTTTAATCAAATCCTCGGGTTGAATGATCACGGACAAGCAGTGGGGTACGATCAGGATGCCCAGGGACACGATCATGCCTATATTCGTGACCGGCATGGAAGATTTACCCTGCTTCCGCTTACCGATAGCCAGGCGACCGGGATCAACGACGCGGGGACGGTTGTGGGCTTTACCCAGCCATCGGCTGCCACATCGGCCGGGTTCATCCTCGAGGGTGGCCTCCTGAGTCTCCTCATCTATCCGGGATCGGCCTTTACCCAGGCCCTGGGCGAGAATACGTCGGGGCAGGTAGTTGGTTTTTACCACGATGGCGCGGGAAACTCGCACGGATTCATCTATGACACACACGCGCGGACCTTCCAGACGGTGGACGTGCTGGGCGCGTCCAGTACGACCCTGAATGGGATCAATAACGCCGGCCAGGTAGTTGGCTTTTTCACGGATGCCAACGGGAATACGGTCGGTCTGGTGGGCACGCCTGGTAGCGGCCAAACGGGGACAACGTCGACCGCGACCGCCACGCCAACCGCCAGTCCTAGCGCGTCGCCGACCGCGACTCCCACCGCCACGTCGACCATGACCAGCACCCAAACCATGAGTTCCACCATTAAGATTGGGCTGCTCTTGCCGTTCAGCGGCACGAATGCCGCACAGGGGCTCTCGGCCGAGCAGGGAGCGCAATTGGCGGTGAATCAGGCGAACGCGGCGAACCTGGTGCCTGGGGTCAATTTCGTACTCTCGGCCAGGGATGATCCCGGGAGTGCCAATGCACCAGGAAGCGATGCTAACCTTCAGGCCCTTACCAACGACCCGGAGGTAGCCGGGATCATTGGCCCCTTTGACACCACCACCGGTCGTGTCGAACTGCCGCTTGCCAATAAACTGGACGTGGCTCTGGTCAGCCCCTCGGCCGGCGATCCCTGCTTGACCAGCAGCGACGTCGCGGCCGGCTGCATCGGGAGCCCCTTTACTCTCGCCTCCGTGCGCCCAACCACCAATCTTACCTTCTTCCGTATCATCCCTACCGACCCGAAACAGGGTATGGCGCTTGCCGACTATTTGTATAAGGTGCGGCATTTCCTCACTGCCTACGTCGTGGATGACACCGGTGCCTATGGCATCGGCGTGGCGAACGCCTTCAGTAGCGAATGGCAGTTGAATGGCGGAGTGGTGGTCGGACGAACCAGTGTGCCTGAAGGAACTGCCTCGTTTATCAACCTGCTGACCCACATCGCGGTGGCACGCCCAGACGTGATTTTCTTCGGGGGCAGCGACCCGGCGTCGGGCTCCCCCGACAGTATCGCCATTCGCCGGCAAATGCTCCAGGTTCCTTCGCTAAAAGACACGGCTTTTGCCGGTGGAGATGGGATCGATACACCTCAGTTCGCCCAGGCGGTTGGTGCGTTTGGCGGGCCAGTCTGGAGCACGCTCACCCCTGCCGACCCCGCGGGCGTACCGGGGGCAAGCGCCTTCGTGGCACAGTATCAGGCCGCGTTCGGCGCCCCCGGCCGGTACAGCGCGAGCGGGTACGACAGCGCCAATGTTCTGCTCACGGCCATCGCCGCCGCCTTCAAGAAGGGCGCCCAGACACCAAGCGGCCCCGGCGCCGCGACGGAAGCAACGGCACTCCGCCAGATGGTGGTGGCGAACGTGGCGTCCACCTCGCTGGTTGGCGTGACCAACCCGGTCAGCTTTTCCCCTACTGGCGATCTCACCGAGGGCTTGATCAGCATCGAGCAACTTGGGAACGTGAATGGAGCACCTGGCTGGCAGCCGGCGGCGATCCAGAAAGTGCGATAAGCACCAGACTCGCGAACCATGCGCGGTAGTCCCACCCAAACATCCTTGGGTGGGACTACCGCGATCCAACTCACGGATCTGTCCAACCCGCAACAGATTAGACGTTTTCCCGGACGCCTCCCCACATCAGCTTTCGGCCACGCTATCATGTTCTACGGCAGCGAAGCGATACCCACTACATACCTGTAACAAGGAGGGCCGCATATGACTGAAGTTGAGCGCTCCCTGGAATCCTTGCGCGCCCGCGTCGCGGTCCTGGAGACGGAGAACGGCCGGCTTCGACAGGCGAGTCCCGGCGTGGAGGCGGCTGGACGCGAGCTGCCTCGACGGTCGCTTCTGGTGGCCGGCCTGGGGCTCCTGGGAGCCGCCGCCGGCGGTGAGATTCTGGCTCAAGGACAGACCGCCCTCGCGGCCGGGGACGGCTCCTCCGCCGGATCATCCACCCTGGGATCCGCGGTGATCGGCGCCCAGTTTCGCCAACCCAAGCTCCTGGGCATGCGGGTGGCTCTGCGGGGCCAGCGGAGCAGTATGGCGACCTTTGCCCGCTACGAGTGGTCATTCGGGAAGCAGTTTACCGACAGGCAGCCGCCGATCGTGCTGGCATCGGTCCTTGATCCGGCCCTGAACGTCCTCCCCGGTGACGCGCCGGTCTGCTCGGTGTTTGTCTACGGCAGCCCAGGGGCGTACGCCGCGATGATCACCGTGCACAACCTGGGTGACGCCACTCCTACGGTTGAAGTGAATTTGCTCGCGTTCGGCGGCTGATCAGGGCGCTTATTCCAGCCACCAGGACTGGAGGCAGGTAGCACGGGGGACCATCCCCGTATCGGCGAGCGTGTCACCGCCATGTCGGCACACGCTCAAGGTGGAGACCCGGCCCGACGGCGCCTGGAGCACGGCCGCCGAGGAGCTTTCATATAACGGATTTTCTCCCATACGGTACGCGGAGGTAGCGGCCCCTTCGAGAAGCCAGGCGCTCACCACCGGCGCGCCCATCGCCAGATCGGCGCCAAACGGACCCGCCACGCCATCATTGGCATACAGCTCCGTCCTATAGCCGACTACCGCATGGAGGCCGCCAAAGACAGGCAGCCAATCGCGGTACGGCGCCGTCGTATCCTCGGGCGAGGCGATCAGGGACGGGGTGCGCGCCACCCAAAACGCCAGTCCGGCTTGCTTCCCTCTCGCGCCGCCCAATGCGCCCAGACTGGCGACGTTCACAGCCCCGCCGGTATAGCGGTCAGTGATAAAGTGCCCCTGGCCACCCGGTGCCTCCGATTCCAGGACTCGCGCGGTGTTCGCGTAGGCGGCAAAGTTCCGGGCGGTGGTGAAGGCGGCCGGGGTGGAGGAGGGTCCGATCCTTCCGGGCGCTCCCGCCAGGCCCTGAAGTCTGGGCCAGAAGGACAGGACTCCCTGCTGGAAGGCCAGGGAGTCCTGGTGCCAGGCCGGCATCGGTCCCTGGACCACGAACCGCGCGATCCCATCACTGTCTAGATCAGCCGGGCCGGCGGAGCGACTGCTCGCGGCGATGGTTGGTCCCAGGGTAGGCAGTGGTTCCGGCTCGCGGGCCGCCACCGGCTCATAGCCGATGACGTGATCGACGGCCACGCCGCCCGCGTGAACGGAGGCGGTGAAGCGATAGGCCGGTTCGAGATAGGATTGGTTTCCGTCGTAATAGGTGAGAGCGATGCTGTCGAGCGTGACCGGTAGGCCGGCGCCGACCGTCGCCAGTTGGGCCTGGATCGATCCGAGCACATCGCCGGCTGGGCGCGGCGTCAAGAGGAATCCCGCGAGCACGGCGGTACGCCAGCTACGGATATAGCCTTGGAGGGAACCATCAGGCCCGAGCACGAGTGCCGCCCGCGATCCCGGGCCGTAGACGGGGAAGACTCCTACCCTCCGAGCCACCGGGAAGAAGATCAGTCTGGTGCTCCTGGTTCCGGGCCGCTGGCCCGACGCCAAGGTGCCGGCAAACAGCGGCTGCGCCAACAGGCTCTTGGTCGCGTCACGAGGAATCAGGGCGCTGGTGCCCAGAACGGCTTGAGCCGCTTGCGTTAGCCGCTCGATCGGGGCCATGGTTGGACCAGCAGCCGGGAGGACGGGAAAGACGGCGCTATCGCCGGTTTCCCAGTCGGCATACGCTACTAAGCGCGTTCCATCGTACCCGGCAACGATGTGCGTTCCGTGCTGGTCCGGGATAGTCATGATCCTTGCGCGCGGTGACAGCCGATCGAGCTGGCCGAGCATAAAGTTGAGTGGCGGCGCCGTGCGGACGAGGCGATAGATAGGCAAGGGACCGCCGATCGCGCGGAAGGTGGGTGGCACGCTGGGGACGGGAGTCGCCGTCGCTACTGCCGTGGAAGAGGCGATGGGAGAGGCGAGCGAGGCTACCGTGCTGGTGGCGGATGCCGGGACGGTTGGGGTGGCTGTAATGGTAGGGGTAGGGGTATCGGTATCGGTATCAGTGGGGGTCAGGGTAACGGTCGCGGTCACGGCGATCGTTTCGGTAACGGTAGGGGTAGCGGTCGCGGCAACGACTACGGTGAAGGGCGCCGAGGGACTGAGATCGCCCACGCGCACGATAAAGAGGTGTTGCGGTCCTGGCAGGGCGCCGGCCGGCACCTGCTCGGTCACGGAAGCCCCCGTGCAGTCGGCGCCGAAGCCGAGGGTGGGCGCGGCTCCTGGGACGCCGGTGCAGGCTGCCAGCTTCTGGGTATCGATCGGCGAACCAGTGTCAAAGACGATGGCGGCGGTCAGGCCCTGCTGCCCAAGGGTCGGGTCGAACCCGACGGCGCTTAGGGACACGGAACTGCCCGGAAGGCCGGATTGTGGCTGCACGGTGATGGTGGGGCCCGCCGCCGCGTGGACGACAAGCGGCACGCCGCCGCGGTTCATGGCATCCGGTGCCCCCAAGGACGCCAATAGCAAGGCCAGCGAGGCAGTGAGGAGGCCGCGAATGTGCGTGCGCCGAAGCCCCATATTCCTCAAAATTGACCTCCTTGGTGTGGTAGAGTATAGAGCATCCCGAAGCGAATAGGGATGTCACTACTCAATGATCGCGGCAGAATTCACTCCGGTTTGGGGTGGTGGATCGACCGAAGGAGGCAATAGGGTGGCATTCAATGCCTATATCATCTTTGAAGGCGAAAAGCAAGGAAAGTTCAAGGGAGATTCGACCCTTGCCGCCCCGGCAGGCTCTTCTCGGCTGTTAGCGTACACGTACGAGGTGACCTCCCCGCGTGATATCGCCTCCGGTTTGCCCACCGGCAAGCGCATGCATAAGCCTTTCGTCATCCTCAAGGAGTGGGATGCCTCGTCCCCGCAAATGCTCCAGGCATGCGTCGCCAACGAAGTCCTGCGGGTAGTGACTCTTGCGTTTCATCGAACTACATCTTCTGGTGAGCAACAACTCTACCATACAGTCACGCTCAGCAACGCCACCATCTCCAACTTGAAACAGTATGTCGCGGATCCAGTCCTCGCGGCGGAATACGACGCGGCTGATCTGGAGGAGGTTTCATTTACCTACCAAAAGATCACGATCTCCTACACGCAAGGCAATAAGTCGGCGGTAGACGACTGGGAAGCCTAGCAGGCTGGTCAGTCGCTTTTAGCGCCACGGGGGGTCACGGCCCGCAGGTCCTCCTCAATCCGGCGAACGGCGGCCAGCAGGTACGGGAGCAGTTCCTCGCGTAAGAACTCCGGCCCGCCTCGACGGGTCGGAGCCGAGACGTTGACGGCCGCGATTACCTTGCCATGGAGATCATGGATGGGGACGGCGATCGCCCTCAGTCCCTCCTCAAGCTCCTCGTCCACCATGGCCCACCCCTGCCGGCGTACCTGGAGAATCTCCGCCCGCAGTTTTGCCGGATCGGTGATCGTCCATTGGGTCAGCGGTAACAACCGCACGGACGCGAGATAGCCTTCCAGCCACTCATCGCCCTGGCCGGCGAGCAGGGCCCGGCCCATGGAGGTGGCGTAGGCGGGAAACCGGGTGCCCACCCCAATGACTACGGTCATGATCCTGCGGGTGGGAACCCGCGCGACGTAGACCACCTCGTCATCAGCGAGCACGGACACGGAGGAGGACTCATGGACGGTGGCGACCAGGGCTTCCAGGTGCGGCGTGGCCACCTCGGAAAGTCCGAGGCTGGAGAGATAAGCAAACCCCAATTCAAGGATACGCGGACGTAAGGCGAACAGTCGCCCGGCCTGGCTTACGTATCCCAGCTCAACCAGCGTATGAAGAAAGCGGCGCGCGGCGGCGCGGGTCAGCGAAGTGGCTCGGGCCACTTCACTGAGGGTCAACTCAGGATGCTCGGCGCTGAAGGCTCGGATCACCGCCAATCCCCGTTCGAGAGATTGCACGAAGTCCGCGCTGCCCGGTGAACGCCCGTCCGTCAGAGTATCTTTATCGGGATCGCGTTCTAAATCCAGCACCACGGGGCCTCCTCAAACGGGCGACGTTCCCAGCAAGCACTCGTTCGCGCTACCGCGCGACTGCCGAACGTACGTCCTTGATGCGAACACTATCCCATCCCGCGCTATCTCGGTCAATCCCTTGGGCTGCCGTCGCCGAGCAGTTGACGCCCGTCCCGCGCTGTGCTATAAACGGTCTATCCATGTTCAGGGAAAGAACATGCGTTCGTATACCGAACAAGTGTAGGGAGGCGCGGCGATGGCGGCTCAGGACGAGGCAGACAGGCGCGATATTCCAGCACACGGCGAAACCGATGGGAAGTCGGGGGCGCGTGGACCGAGCAGGCGCCAGGTACTCCAGGCGGCCGCGGTCAGCGGGGCGGCATTGGCCGGTACCACGATCCTTGAGGGCACGTCTTCGGTTCGGGCCAGCGCCCGCTCCCGTGCCTCGGGGACGATCAAGATTGGTTTTGTCAGCCCCCGCACAGGCCCGGCGGCGGGATTCGGCGAGCCTGATGGCTACGTGCTTGGGCTGGCCAAAAAGGCGTTCGCCCGCGGTCTGACCATCGCCGGCAGTCACTACAGCGTGGAGATCATTGACAAGGATAGCCAGTCGGGGCCGCGGAGCGCCCAGGTCGCGAACGACCTAATCAACGGCGATCAGGTTGATCTCCTGCTGACCACCTCCGCGCCGGAGACCGTCAATCCCGTCTCCGATGCGGCCGAGGCTTCGGGCGTACCTTGCGTGTCCACGGTAGTCCCCTGGGAATCCTGGTACTTTGGGCGCCAGGCCAATCCAGCCAAGCCGGTCCCGTTCAAGTTCACCTATCACTTCTGCTTTGGCGTGGCCCAGTTCGCGGATGCCTATACCCACCTCTGGCCCGAGGTGGCGACCAATCGGAAGGTTGGAGTCATGTGGCCGAACGACGCTGACGGCAACGCGATTCGGGCGAACCTGGGACCGGCCCTGAAGAAGGCAGGCTACACCATTGTTGACCCCGGCGCCTATACCGACGGCACGAACGACTATTCCTCGCAAATCTCGAAGTTCAAGTCCGAGAACTGCCAGATCTTCAATACGTTTCCCATTCCTCCCGACTTCGCCACGTTCTGGCGGCAGGCCGCGCAACAGGGCTATAAGCCCAAGATCGCCCAGATCGCCAAGACCGGGCTCTTCCCCTCGCAAGTGGATTCTCTCGGCTCGATTGGCGCCAACCTGGCCAGCGCCGTCTATTGGGGACCGACCTGGCCCTACCGGTCTTCCCTGACCGGCGTAACCTCGAAGGATCTGGCCTCCGGCTACGAACATTCCGCCGGCAAGCAATGGAATCAGCAGCTTGGCGCCAGCCTTGCCCTGTTCGATGTCGCCGCCGCTGTCCTCGTGGCGAGCGGCAACCCCAAAAATAAGGCAAAAGTCGCCGCCGCCATGGCGCGCCTCTCCGTGGATACCCCGCTCGGTCATCTCGCCTGGGGCAAAGGCCCGCTGCCTCCGAACGTGGTCGCCACTCCGATCATTGGCGGCCAATGGCGGGCGGTGAAAGGCAGCAAATACCAACTGGACTTCGTCATCTGTGAACATGCTTCCGATCCGCGAGTTCCCATCGCCTCTAAACTGACCCCCTATAGCTAGCCAAGGTTGTACCAGGGTAATGACGAGAGGCCGATAGCGGTGACCACCCCACTGTTGGAAGCAGCCGGCGTGGGCCGGCGCTTCGGCGCTCTGGTCGTGCTCGACGGGGTCGATTTTAGCCTTGGAGCCGGCGAGGCGGTCGGGATCGTCGGCCCCAATGGGGCTGGGAAGACCACGCTGCTGAATATACTGGCCGGAGCGCTCCGCCCGACCACGGGCAGGGTTCGACTGCGGGGCTCGGACATCACCAACCTGCGGGTGGATCGCTGCTGCCGGTTGGGCATTGCCCGAACCCATCAAGTGCCGCGCCCCTTTGGCGGCATGACCGTTTTTGAAAACGTTCTGGTCGGCGCCACACTTCGTGGTCCCGCCGCCTATACCCATGGAAGTGAGGTGCTCGAACTCTGCGGGCTGATCGAGTTGGCGAATCGCCGGGCCGACAGTCTCGGCCTGCTCGATCGAAAGCGGCTGGAACTGGCGCGCGCCCTCTCCACCAGTCCCGCGGTATTGCTTCTGGATGAGATTGGCGGCGGCCTCACCGACGCCGAGGCAGCGGACCTGCTGCTGACCATTCGGGAGGTGCGGCGGCGGGACATCGCCATCGTCTGGATCGAACATATCGTCCATATCCTGATGCAGGGGGTGGACCGCTTGGTCTGCCTTGACGTGGGGCGGGTGATCGCGGACGGGCCACCCGAAGCGGTGCTGGAAAACGCCGCCGTGATCGACGCCTATCTGGGAGGTAGTCACCCTTGAGCCTGCTTGAGGTGGAATCCCTTGACGCCCGCCATGGTCTGCTGCACGCCGTTCGTGGCCTGTCGCTTTCGGTGGCGGAGGGAGAAACGGTGGCCCTGGTTGGGGCGAACGGGGCGGGAAAAACCACCCTCCTGCGGTGCATCGCGGGCGCGCATCGCCCGGCGTCCGGCCGGATCATCTTTGACGGTAGTGATATTACGGCGGTTCCCGCCCATAAGCGGGTACGCCTGGGGATCGCCCTGGTTCCCGAAGGCAGGCGCCTATTTCCTGGGTTGACCGTGGAGGAAAACCTGCTTACCGCCGGGGCGCGGGGCAGGCCCGGCCCCTGGACCGTTGCTCGGGTATTGGAGGCATTCCCCCTCCTGGCTCCTCTACGCAAGCGACCGGCGGCGACCTTGTCCGGGGGACAGCAACAGGCGGCGGCGATCGGGAGGGCCTTGATGAGCAATCCGCGCCTCTTGCTCCTGGATGAGGTGTCGCTGGGCCTTGCCCCGATCGTGGTGGACGAAGTGTATGCATCCTTGCGGTCGCTCATCGAAACTGGAGCCACCCTCCTCCTGGTCGAGCAGGACCTGGCGCGGGCGATGCGGGTGGCGGCGCGAGTGGTGTGCATGCTTGAGGGACGGGTCGTGCTTGAGGGAGCGTCGGGCGAGCTGACGCGCGAGCGGATAACCGCCGCCTACTTTGGTCTGAGCCGGGTGGCCGGGTCGGAGCGCCGCTGATGGACTGGGTCAATGCCATCATTCAGGGGATCCTGCTTGGCGGTCTCTACGCGCTCCTCGCCTGTGGCCTCTCGCTGACTTTTGGTGTCATGCGGATCATCAATCTTGCCCACGGCGACATCGCAATTCTTGGGGCCTATTTGGTCTGGGAAGTGGTTGATCGTACCACCATGTCTCCCTTTCTGGCCGCGCTGATCGTGCTGCCAGGCATGTTTGTCCTCGGCTACCTGCTCCAGATCCTCCTCCTGGAGCGGAGCCTGCGGGCCGGCCCGCTCGTGCCGCTCTTGACCACCTTTGGCCTGGCGATCGTGATCCAGAATCTGCTCTTGCAAGTGTTTTCACCCGACGTACAGTCTCTCGGAGGCAACGCGGGAATGATTACCACCGCCAGTTGGCGGATTACCGATCAGCTCTCAATCCCAGGACTGGGTGTCTTGATCCTGGTGGTGGCGGTTGTTACGCTCGGTGCCTTGCAGCTCATCTTGACCCGGACCCAACTTGGCCGAGAAATGCGGGCCACGGCCGAGGATCCCGATACCGCGCGCCTGGTCGGGATCGACGCGCGCGCCGTGTATGCCCGCGCCACGGCGATCGCCGTGGCGACCGCCGGCCTGGCCGGTTTGTTCCTGGCCATCCGTTCGACCTTCGATCCCTCCAGCGGCCCCACCCAACTGATTTTCGCCTTTGAGGCGGTGGTGATCGGCGGGTTTGGATCGCTCTGGGGAACCCTGCTTGGCGGCATTGTCCTGGGGGTCGCCCAGGCAATCGGCGAACAGATCGACCCCCAATACTCGATTCTCGCGGGCCATCTGGTCTTCCTTGCCGTCCTGGCCTCGGGGCGGGGCAGTCTCCTGGTTGCCAGGGGAGCGTGGACGTGATCAACCAGCAACAGCGCGCGCCGCGCGTCGCCTATGCGGTCCAGCGGTGGACCACCCTCTCCTACGCATCCACCGCCGGCGCCGGGGCGCTGATTGTGGCCCTAGTCTTCGTCCCGCTCGTCCTTGGCACGAACCTGACGCAGCAGCTTACCTCCCTCCTGATCCTGGTTATCCTGGCCGTGACCTGGAATGCCCTGGCCGGCTACGGTGGCCTGATCTCGGTTGGCCAGCAAGCCTTTATCGGCCTCGGCGCTTACGGAACCATCTATCTTAATCAGCGCGGCGTGCCGCCGTATCCGGCCATGGTGTTGGCCGCGATCGGGGCCGGAGTGATCGCGGCGCCGGTTTCGCTGCTGGTGCTCCGCTTACGGGGCGGCCAGTTCGCCATCGGCACCTGGGTAGTGGCCGAGGCTTTTGCCCTTATTGTCGTGCTCGACCAATCGCTTGGCGGTGGCACCGGCATCTCCCTCACCACCCTCGATGTGTATAGCCCGTCCGCCCGCCAGGCATACACCTATTGGCTGACCCTGGCGGTGGCCGTGATCCTTCTCGCGGCGCTCTTCTTTCTCTTGCGGAGCCGCCTTGGCACCGCCTTGCGGGCGATTCGCGATGACGAGGAGGCAGCGGCTTCGGTCGGCGTCCCGGTGATGCGGACCAAGCGCGTGCTCTTCATCCTGGCCGCGTGCGGTTGCGGTGCCGCCGGGGCCTTGACCCTGGCCAGTACGCTCTTCGTCGAGACGCAGTCGGTTTTCGGCGTGCAATGGTCGGCCTATATGATTTTCATCGTTCTGGTCGGTGGGCTCGGCACCTTCGAGGGACCGATCCTGGGGGCGATTATCTTCTACTTTCTCCAGAACCAATTCGCCGACTACGGCGCCTGGTACCTGGTTGGACAGGGGGCCACGGCCATCGCCTTCGCCCTGTTTCTCCCCCGCGGCCTCTGGGGCACGGTCGAATCGCGGTTCCACGTCAGTCTGCTTCCGGTAGGCTATAGGCTGCGCCAGGTCGGGTCTTCCGCGGCCGGTCGGACGCCGCCACCCGAGGACCGCGGCCCGACGGGAGGGCGAGATGGCTGAACTGATGTCCTTGCGCGAGGCGGTCGCGGGCCTGATTCATGACGGGGACACGGTGGCCCTGGAAGGCTTCACCCACCTGATTCCCTTCGCGGCCGGGCTGGAGGTCATCCGCCAGCGGCGCACGGATCTCACCCTGATCCGGATGACCCCCGACCTCATCTACGACCAGTTGATTGGGGCTGGGTGCGCCAGGCGGTTGGTCTTCTCGTGGGGCGGAAACCCTGGGATTGGTTCACTGCACCGGTTGCGCGACGCGGTGGAACATGGTTGGCCGCGCGCCCTGGAGATCGAGGAGCATAGTCACGCGGCCCTGGCGAACGCCTATGTCGCCGGTGCCTCGAACCTTCCCTTCGCGGTATTCCGCGGTTACGCCGGTACCGACTTGCCGAAGGTAAATCCACGCATCCAGACCATTCAGTGCCCGTATACCGGCGAGCACCTGGCGGCGGTCCCCGCCGCGCGGCCGGACGTGACGGTGATCCACGCCCAACGGGCCGACCACAAGGGCAACGTATTGCTCTGGGGCATCCTGGGGGTGCAGAAGGAAGCGGTATTGGCCGCCCGCCGATCGATCGTGGTGGTCGAGGAGATCGTCGACGATCTGGAAGCCTGGCCCAATGCCTGCGTGCTGCCCGGATGGGCCCTCTCGGCCGTCTGTTGCGTACCCGGCGGCGCCCATCCGTCGTACGCGATGGGGTACTATGAGCGTGACAACCGCTTCTACCTGGCGTGGGATGCCATTGCCCGCGCCCGCGAGGATTTCCAGACGTGGGTCACCCGGCACATCCTGGAGACGAACGATTTCTCCGAGTACACACGGGTGCTGCGGGAATCGTTCAGCAAGGATCGATCCTGATGGTTGGGCTAGGGTTCAACACAACGGAGATGATGACCGTGGCCGCGGCGCGGCGGCTGAAGAACGGTGACGTGTGCTTTGTCGGGATCGGCCTGCCTTCCACGGCGGCGAACCTGGCCCGTCTTACCCACGCGCCCGAATTGGTACTGATCTATGAATCGGGACCGATTGGGGCCAAGCCGCGCGTCCTGCCGCTCTCCATCGGGGACGGCGAGTTAGCCGCCACCGCCGATACGGTGGTCTCCACGCCGGAGATTTTCCGCTACTGGCTGCAAGGTGGGCGGATCGCTGTAGGCTTTCTCGGGGCGGCGCAAATTGACCGCTTTGGCAATCTCAACACAACGGTGATGGGCCCGTATGATCACCCGCGGACCCGGTTACCCGGAGCCGGGGGGGCGCCCGAGATCGCGGGCTCGGCCGGGAAAGTGTTAGTCATTCTCAAGCAAACCCCCCGCGCCTTCGTGGCGCGCCTCGATTTCATTACCTCGGTGGGCTACCTGGACGGTGGCGACGCCCGCCGGCGGCTGGGCCTGGACGGGAATGGACCCGCCGCCGTCATTACCGACCTGTGCGTGCTGGAACCCGAACCGGTGACCAAGGAATTATGCGTGACCGTCCTCCATCCAACGGTGACGCGCCGGCAGGTAGAGGAGGCAACCGGCTGGCCCATCCGCTTTGCCGAGCCGGTGGGCGAAGCGGCGCCCCCAACCCAGGCTGAACTCGATGCATTACGCGATCTACTGGCGCGTACGACGGCGGCTCACGACAACTCATAATGGGAGGTGGATCTGGTGGACATTCAGGGGTATCGGCGCCCAGCACCCGGCACCCAGCCGGCATATCTGCATCCTCCCTACGCCTCGACCGCGAAGCGGGCGCCGACCAAACCGCTGATTCTGTTGCCCCACACGCTGTCGGAAGTTACGGGGCCAGTGTTCGGTCACGAGCGGATTGGGCCAAATGATCATGATCTGACCCGCCAGCATGAAGGTGAACCGATCGGCGAGCGGATCATCGTCAGTGGCCGGGTGCTGGACGAGGATAACCGTCCCGTGCCCGAGGCGCTGATCGAACTCTGGCAGTGCAACGCGGCGGGCCGCTACCGGCACAAAAACGATACCCATGGGGCGCCGCTTGATCCCAACTTTACCGGATGCGGCCGTTTGCTGACCGACCGAGAGGGCCGCTACCAGTTCGTGACGATCAAGCCAGGCGCCTATCCTTGGCGGAATCACCTCAACGCCTGGCGGCCGGCGCATCTCCACTTCTCGCTTTTCGGGGCCGGCCTTTTGAGCCGATTGGTGACCCAGATGTATTTTCCCGGCGACCCACTTTTGCCCTACGATCCGATCTTCACCAGCATACCGGAGGAACAGGCGCGCAATCGCCTGGTTTCCACCTTTGATTGGCATACCACCGAACCCGAGCATGCCCTGGGCTATCGCTTCGACATTATCCTGCGGGGCCGCGAGGCCACGCCAATGGAGCCCTGAGGTGGATGCCATGCGGGCGACCGCGTCGCATACCGTGGGGCCATTCTTTCATCTTGGCCTGGACGCGCTCACGATGACAGACCTGGCCGGTCCAGAAGTACAGGGCGAACTGGTCACCATTCAGGGACAGGTGCTGGACGGCGACCGCCTGCCGGTTAGCGACGCGCTGATCGAGATCTGGCAGGCCGACAGTCGCGGTTTTTACGCCCATCCCGAGGATAGTCGCTCCGGTCCCGGTCCACACGATTTCACGGGTTTTGGCCGGATCCCCACCGGCGCGGACGGCACATTCTCGTTCACCACGATCAAACCCGGTTCGGTTCCTGGGCCGGGAAGTAAGCCGCAAGCACCGCACCTTGTCGCGCTCGTGTTCATGCGCGGCCTGCTCAAACACCTTCTCACCCGCCTATACTTTCCGGGAGATCCATTGAACGAGGCGGATCCGATCCTGGCGCTTGTGCCGCCCGAACGCCGACACACCCTGATCGCTCAGCCCCTGGATGGAAATATTCAGGTACTGCGATGGAACATCATCTTGCAGGGTCCGGGTGAAACTGTCTTTTTTGACTATTAGCCAATCTGTCCACTCTGAACTCGCGCATAATCGGTTGGCCCTGTTTGATGTGTTGTAAGGGCACCGGGTACCCCTACTCCGCAAAAACTCTAGCAAGGGGAATCGCCATGAGCCCACCCAGTATGCCGCGCCTCCTGGAGCCGCTCTTCAGCACGGATCGGATGCGGCATGTCCTTGCCGATAGGGGGCGGCTCCAGGCTATGCTCGACTTCGAGGCGGCCCTGGCGCGGGCGGAGGCGCGCATGGATGTGATTCCCGCCTCGGCGGCAACGGCGATCGCGGCTCAGTGTCGCACCGAGTTCTACGATATGGCGGCCATGGCCGAGGAGGTGACGATCGCCGGGAATCTGGCGATCCCCATGGTGAAGGCACTTACCGCCCTGGTAGCTCCAACCGACCAGCAGGCGGCGGGGTTCGTACATTGGGGCGCCACCAGCCAGGATGCCATCGATACTGGCCTGGTACTGCAATTGCGCGAAGTCCTCACGGTGATCCAGGAAGATCTGGCCCGGCTCGCCGCCGGCCTGGGGCGCCTCGCCGCGACGCACGCGCGGACACCCCTGGCCGGGCGAACCTGGATGCAACAGGCGGCGCCGGTGACCTTCGGTCTCAAGGCGGCGGGCTGGCTCGACGCGATTGGCCGCCACCGCGCGCGCCTGGGCGAAACGCGAGCTCGCGTTCTCACCCTTCAGTTCGGCGGGGCCGCCGGCACGCTTGCTGCTCTGGGAAGCCAGGGTATGGCCGTCGCGTCCGCCCTGGCCGAGGACTTATCCTTGACCTTGCCCGATCTACCGTGGCATGCCCAACGCGATCGGGTGGCGGAGGTGGCGACCACGCTCGGCTTGCTGGTGGGGACGCTCGGCAAGGTGGCGCGCGATCTATCGCTGCTAATGCAGACCGAGGTGGGCGAGGCGTTCGAGCCGGCAGGCTTGGGGCGCGGCGGATCCTCCTCGATGCCCCACAAGCGCAACCCGGTGGGGTCCGTGGTCGTGCTGGCGGCCGCGCTCCGAGTGCCGCCGTTGGTCGCCACCATGTTGACCGCGATGGGCCAGGAACATGAGCGGGGCCTGGGCGGCTGGCACGCCGAATGGGAGACCCTACCCGAGATCTGCTTGCTCACCTCGGGGGCGTTGGCGCATCTGATCCAGATAGCGGAGGGCCTGGAAATCGACGCGGCGCGGATGCGCGCGAATCTCGATCAGACACAGGGCCTGGTGATGTCGGAGGCAGTGACCATGGCCCTGGCAAGGCATTTCGGCCGGACCACCGCGCGCCGTTTGGTCGAGGAGGCGATTGGCCGCGCGCGACAGTCGGGCCAGGGGCTGCGAGACAGCCTGGAGAGCGAGCCCCAGGTTGCCGCGCACTTCTCCAGCGTTGACCTGGATCAAATGTTTGAGCCGCTGAACTACCTGGGATGCGCCGAACTATTCGTGGCCCGGGCCCTGGCGACCCATGCCGCCGGCCATTCGTCCGAAGCAGAGGGAATAACCTGACATGCCCATCATTGAGCTACCCGGGGGGAGGCTGCATTACAGGTTGGAGGGTCCGTATGACGCATCCACTCTGGTGCTCTCGAACTCGCTGGGCACGGACATGTCGATGTGGGAGCCGCAAATCCCTCTCCTCGCGCGCCATCTTCGTGTCCTCCGCTATGACACTCGTGGCCACGGTGATTCCGAGGTCACCGCGGCCGGCGAAACGCTTGCCGGCCATGGTCAAGACGTGATCGAACTGTTGCATGACCTTGGAATTGAACGCGCCCACTTTTGCGGTCTGTCCATGGGCGGGATGGTCGGGATGTGGCTGGCAGCGCGCGCTCCGGAGTGCATAGACAGATTGGTGCTCTGCAACACGGCCGCTCGCATCGGCACGCCCGCGCTGTGGGACGCACGGATCGCGGCGATTCGCGCCGGGGGCATGGCCGCGGTCGTGCCGGCGGTGATGGCGCGTTTCTTTTCTCCCGCCTATCTCGCGAGGGGATCGGAGGCGGTTGATCGGGTGCGGCGGGGGCTGGAGGCCACGTCCGTGGATGGCTACATTGCCTGTTGCGTGGCGATTCGCGACGCGGACCTGAGCGCCGACTTGAAGTCCGTGCGGACTCCCACTCTGGTGCTCGCGGGCACCCATGACCTCGCCGCCCCACCGGAGGAGGAACAAGCGCTGGCCAGGGCGATTGAGGGCGCGCGCTATAGTGAATTGGACGCGGCGCATTTATCCAATATCGAGGCGCCGGAACGGTTCACGGAGGCCGTGCTGGGGTTCCTGAAGCAGTAGGAGATGAGGGCCATGGACGAGGCCGACCAGCAGGCGATGGGGATGAAGATACGACGCGAGGTGCTCGGCGACGAGTATGTGGCCCGGGCGCGCAAGAACACGAGCGCCTTCACCGAAGACTTTCAAGACCTGATTACGCGCTACGCCTGGGGGGAGATCTGGTCCCGCCCTGGCTTGTCCCGGCACACCCGCAGCCTCTTGACCCTGGCCATGACGGTAGCCGGGAATCATCAAGAGGAGTTTCGTCTTCATGTAGGCGCGGCGGCCAACAATGGGGTGACGATGGACGAAATCAAGGAAGTGCTGTTGCAGTGCGCGATTTACTGCGGCGTTCCGGCCGCGAACTCCGCCTTCCGTGCCGCCGCCGAGGTGCTGGCCGAGGCCGAAGGCGGCAGCTAGAGGTTGAAGGCAACGGGGGAGGAAAGCGCGAGGATGCGCACGCAGGTCGGCATCGTGGGGGCGGGACCAGCGGGGTTGCTGCTCTCTCACTTATTGCACCTTCAGGGTATAGAGTCAGCCATCATTGAGGTGCGCGCCCGGCAGTATATCGAGGAACGGGTCCGGGCCGGGGTGTTGGAGCAAGGCACTGTCGCTCTTCTCAACCAGACTGGGCTGGGCGAGAGGATGACACGGGAAGGCCTGATCCATCGCGGCATCGCGATCCGCTTTGCTGGGCACAGCCACCGCCTGGATTTTGACGATTTGACCGGCGGCAAGGCCATCACGGTCTATGGGCAGCACGAGGTGGTCAAGGACCTGATCGCGGCTCGACTCGCCGCCGGTGGTCAGATAGTCTTCGAGGCCACGCGGGTGAGCGTTCATGACTTCAATGGCAGCCGGCCACGCATCCGTTACGAGGACGAGAAGCGGACGCCGTGCGAGCTGGCCTGTGACTTCATCGCGGGGTGCGATGGCTCGCACGGGATCTGTCGCCCCTCCATTCCGGACGGAGTCCTGAGCATCTACCAGCGTGACTACCCGTTTGCCTGGCTGGGGATCCTTGCCGAATCGATCCCCCTCTCGGAGGAACTGATCTATACCCACCATGAACGAGGCTTCGCCCTGTTCAGCATGCGCGCCCCTGCCATCACCCGCCTCTATCTGCAGTGTGCTCCAGCCGAGAATCTCGCCGAGTGGCCCGATGATCGCATCTGGGCGGAACTCCATGCCCGCCTCGATGAGGAGAAGGGTGGTCAGCGGCTGGCAGAGGGGCCGATCTTGAGGAAAGGCATCACCGGCATGCGAAGTCTGGTGGTTGAGCCCATGCGCCATGGGCGCCTGTTCCTGGCCGGGGACGCGGCGCACATTGTCCCGGCAACCGGGGCGAAGGGCCTGAATCTCGCGGTGGCCGATGTCCAGGTGCTGGCACACGCACTCACGGCATATTACAAGACGGGAGACACCGATTCGCTGGATCGCTACTCGGACATCTGCCTCCGCCGGGTCTGGAAGGTACAGCGGTTCTCGTGGTGGATGACCTCGCTGCTCCATCGTTTCGCGGGCCAATCCGCCTACGATCAGCGGATCCAACGGGCGGACCTCGAATATCTCGTGCACTCGCGGGCGGCGGCCCAGAGTCTGGCCGAGAATTACGTTGGGCTGCCTCTGGAGTAAAGGCTCCGACCGGGCATGCTATCCTGAAGTCAGGCTGCGCCAGGCGGGCTCTGGTGAGGTCGGATCAAGCCTGCTGCCCACCCATCGCTTGCCTGGAGGAGAGAGACCATGCCCGCCCGGCCTTCCAGCGCGCGGCCACATCCCAGGCTTGGCCGGCGCGTCACGGCGTATGCGCTCAGTTTCACCGGATTGACCGACAACGCGCGACGCCTGTTGGTTGGGGCGACCAGCCTCTGGGTCGGGATCGGCGTGTTCGGCGTCCTGTTTAACCTCTATCTAATCGCCCTCGGCTACAGCGTGGCCTTTGTCGGCTTGCTTGCCGCCCTTTCGACCGTGGGGCAGGCAGCGGTCTCCCTCGTTCTTGCTCCCTTGCTACGTAGCTGGCCGACCCGCACGGTGATGGCCTCGGCCACTGCTTTGGTGACAGTGACCATGGCCGCCTCCGCTCTCTTCACCGCCGCGCCGGCCCTGATTGTCCTGACCTTCCTCCAGGGGGCGGCGATCGCGGCGGCCAGCATTCCCTCATCGCCCTTCATCATGGAGCAGGCACCAGTGGATCGGCGGGCGCACCTGTTCTCGGCGTACATGGCTTCAACCAACTTCGGCTCCATGGCCGGCTCCTTGATCAGCGGGGTGATCCCGACCATCGGCGCCATCCTCCCCGTGCTCCGCGGCCATGTGGTGGTCCAGGACCGCTTCGGGCTGCTCCTTGGGGCCGCGATTACGATTGTGGGGATCGTGTCACTCTGGCGGATCACCGGCGAACGGGCGCCGGAGGACAGCGACTCCGCCGGTACGCGCGCCGCGTTCGGCGTGCCGGTCGACGAGGAGGCGCGGCAGGGAGACGTGCGGGCCATGATGGCGGCGACCGCGTGCATCGCCCTGGCCCTTGGCGCCGTGTATCCCCTCTTCAACGTCTATTTTTCCACCGTACACCATGCATCAACGGCGACTATCGGCCTCCTGTACGCGGTGTCGGGGGTGCTATGCACCGCCGGTTCCTTTCTGGGCCCGGTGGTGGCTCGGTCTGGGGCACTCCCGGGACTGGTCGCGACGCGGGCGCTCACGGCGCCGATCCTCTTACTCTTCTGGCTTCACCCGTCGCTGGCGCTGGTGTTCGCGGCCTATATTGGCCGCAATATTCTTGGTCAGATTACAGGCACGCTGGAGAACGCATTCACCATGGAAAGGGTATCGGCGGACATGCGCGCCGGGGTGGCTAACTGGCGGACCTTCGCCTTTAACGCGGGATGGACCGTCGCCTCACTTGCCGCCGGGGCGATTGTCTCCCGCTACGGCTTCGATCCGGTCTTCGTGGCGAGCGCCGCTCTGACGGCGGCAGGGGTTCTCATCTGGTATCGACGCTTTGGCTAGAGGCCGCCATTTCGGACAGCCGGCGCTGTAAGAAGTGGCGCTCGACCGTGTTGCGGCACAACTCCAGAGCCCGGCCGTACGCGGCCATCGCCTCCTCCCATCGCCCCGCGCGCCTGAGGAGGTCGATTGCCTTCCGCCGGCCCACGCTATTGAGCCAGGCGGCGGGATTGTGCGGAACCCCAGCCGAGGGCCACGTTTGCAAGGCGGCGACGCAGGCATCTTGCAGGGCGTCCTCGGCCAGGGTGAAGTCACCTGTCTGGGCGATGAGTGAGGCCAGGATGCGCCCGGACTCCTGGCGGAAGACCTCGTCCACCACCTGATCGACGTTCATGGTAGGTCCATCCTTCTTGCCAAAATAGTGCCTGTGCAGGCATCTACGGCTGTTGTACACTCCTGAGGGCGGTTTTGGTGACTCGCAAGGAAGCGATATTCAGACGGAGGCGGTATGAGGCGACGCGGACAAGCAATGGGCGCACTTGTGCTCTCATCATTCCTGGTCTTGAGTGGAAGCGGGGTAAACGGCTGGATTGGGTCGCACGCGCAGGCGGCGAGCAGCAACAGCAGTCTAATTTTTGGTTCGACCGAGGAGCCGGACACCCTCAACCCGCTAATCTCCGGCTTGCAGGTAACTGGCGACGTGGCGAGCGCTGTATTCGATACGCTGATAAACTACGATACACATAACAATGTATACCCCGTCCTTGCTACCTCGGTAGCCCACAGCGCCGATGGCCGCACCTGGACCTTTCACCTCCGCCATGGGGTAAAGTGGGCTGACGGCCAGCCGTTCACCAGCGCCGACGTGGCCTATACCTACGGCGCGATCTTCAGCAAGAAAAACAACATCATCTCAACCCAGGGCTGGGATCAAATCGACAAGTTCACCACGCCTGATGCCTACACGGTGGTGATGCACCTGAAGCAGGTCTTTGCCCCCTTCCTCAGCTATGTCGGCCCGACCGATATCCTCCCCAAGCACATCTATGACCAGCCGGGAGTTGATTTCAACAAGGCGGCCTTTGATCGGAAGCCGTTTGGTACCGGTCCTTACATGGTCAGCGAATGGAAGACCGGCGACCATATTACCCTGGTCCCAAATCCCTATTCCTGGCGGGGTCAGCCGCACATCAAGAAGATCGTCTTTAAGATCGTGCCGAATAATAATACGGAGTACGTCCAGCTTCGCACCGGCGACCTTGACGTGGGTGCGGTGAACGCCGCCGTGGCGGACGAAGTCAGCCACTCGCCAATCCAGGGTAAGCAGGTGCTGGTCTCCGACAACAATGCCTGGTACCATATCGACCTCAAGCAGTGGGGCTTTCTGCGGGAGACGGCGGTCCGCCAGGCGCTTGACTACGCGACTCCCAAAGCGGCGTTGCTGAAGGGCATTTTGAAGGGGCATGGCCAACTCGCCTACGCCGACATTGACCCGACCTTCACCCAGTACTACAATCCGCATCTGCCGGCCCACCCCTACAGCCTGAGCAAGGCGTCGGCCCTCCTGGCGGGAGATGGCTTCACCAAGGGTCCGGGTGGGGTGTTGCAAAAGAACGGGCAGCCGCTGGCCATTGATTTCTGGATCGGAACCAGTGACGACAACGGCCAGAAGATCGCCCCTATCTTGAAGAATCTCTGGGGAAAAATTGGGATTCAGGTCACCATTCACTCGCAGAGCTTCACCACCATCTTTGGTCCCACCGGGCCGACCTACACGAAAGCCATGACCGGCATCTTTTATGCCTGGTTCAATGGGAACGATCCGGATGACACCCAATACTGGAACAGCTCCCAGATCCCTACCAGCCCCACCAGCCCTGGCAACAACTCGCTTGGCTACTTCCACCAGTTCAGTTTCCAGAAACAGATCGACCAACTCACCAACGCGGGCACGGCGACCACGGATCCGGCCAAACGGCGCTCGGCATACTTCCAGATCCAGGATCTCCTGGCTACCCAGGTTCCAGTGATCTTCCTCTTCTGGTTGCCCGGCTACACCGTGATTCCGGCCAATCTGCACGGCATCGCGCCAAACCCCTTCGCGCACGAGTTCTATAACGTCGCGCAGTGGAATCTGAGCTAGCACCCTGGCCGAAATAGTCTTGCGGTTCCGTAGGGGCACCGGTCGCGGGTGCCCCCGCGCGGAAGCTCACGGGCACCCACGACCGGTGCCCCTACCCGCGCAAGGCCCGTACGCCCCACCGTAATAGGGAAGCATGGGTAAATACGCACTCCGCCGCGTCTTGCAGGCCATCCCACTCTTGTTGGGCGTGGCGATCCTGTCGTTCGCCTTGATCCAGTTCCTGCCCGGCGGGCCGCTCACCCTGCTCGCCCATAACCCCCACGCCACGCCGGCGCAAATCAGGCAAATCTCCCATAATCTCGGGCTCGATCAGCCTGGCTATATCCAATTCTTCAAGTGGGCCGGCGGCCTCCTGCACGGCGATTGGGGAACCTCCTACGTGGATGGCCGTCCCGTCCTCAGCGACATCGGGGCGAGGTTGCCCGCAACCCTCCTCTTGATGGGGACGGGGCTGCTCGTCTCGAGCGTCCTGGCGGTCACGTTTGGCGTCCTTTCGGCCGTCCGCCCCTATAGTCTCTTCGATTATGGCGCTACCTTCTTCTCGTTCTTCGGCCTTTCCATGCCGGTCTTCTGGTTCGGCTTGATGCTGCAATTGCTCTTCGCGGTGCACCTCGGCTGGCTACCGGCGGCCGATGCCTACGACGAACGAACCGGCCCCAGCTTCTGGAGCGGGCTGCATCATATCATCCTGCCCGCGTTCACCCTGGGGATTACCAGTATCGCTGGTTGGAGCCGCTATTTGCGGTCTTCCCTGGTTGACGTGGTCCGCCAGGACTACATTCGTACCGCCCGTGCCAAAGGGGTAGTGCGCCGGCGCGTGATTATGGTCCATGCGATGCGCAACGCTCTGATCCCCTTGGTGACCGTGATGGCGTTGGATATTCCCGGCTATTTCACGGGTGCCGTGGTGGTGGAGACGGTATATTCGTGGCCGGGCATGGGGCGCCTGTTCTTCGATTCGCTTAATACCCGCGATTATCCGATTCAGCTGGGCTTGCTGGTCATCTCCGCCTGCTTGATCGTGCTGGGGAATCTGATCGCCGATCTGGTCTATGGCTATCTCGATCCGAGGATAAAGTATTCATGAGCACGGACCAGCTCGATCCAGGCCCTCGGCATTCGGGCCAACTGGCCCCCGCGCTCGGCGCCGCGGCATCTCCCGTGGAGCCTCCGGAAACCATCGAGGCACGACGGCGTGCCCGGCTGCTCCGCCGATTCTTGCGCCATCGGCTCGCGGTGGCCAGCCTGCTGATCCTCCTCGTGGTGGTGCTGATCTCGGTCTTCGCGCCCGTGATCGCTCCCTACGATCCCAGTGCGACGGACATCAATAACCTCACGGCTACCGGTCCCACCGCCGCCCATTGGCTGGGTACCGACGACATCGGAGAGGATGTGTTGAGCCGGGTGCTTTTTGGCGGGCGCATCTCGCTCAGCATCGGGGCTGGCGCCGCGCTGCTCTCACTGGTCCTTGGCGTGGTGGTCGGGGCGGTTGCCGGGTGGTTCGGTGGAATAGTAGATACCCTGCTCATGCGCTTCGTCGATCTGATGCTCTGCTTCCCCGCGCTGTTCCTCTTGCTGATCTTCTTTGCCCTGGTCCCCGCCTCCGAGTTGGTCATCGTGCTGTTCCTCGGGCTCTTCGGCTGGATGTACCTGGCCCGCATTGTCCGCGGTGATTTCCTTGCCCTCAGGGAGCAGGAGTTCGTGCAGAGCGCCCTCGCCCTGGGAGTGGGCAGCCGGCGCATCATCTGGCGGCACTTGCTTCCGAACGTGGTTGGCGTGGTGATCGTCACCGGCACCCTGAACGTGGCCTACAATATGCTCGCCGAGGCGACCCTCGACTTCCTGGGCTATGGGGTGCCGCCCGATACGCCAACCTGGGGCAATATGCTCACCACCGCCAGTAACCACTATATTGATCAGCCGTTGCTGGCCATTGCTCCCGGCCTTACCCTGACCGTGGTCATCCTCTGTATTAATTTCCTCGGGGACGGCCTTCGCGATGCCCTTGATCCGAAGATGTCCTGAAGCCGCCATGGTCAGCCATGCGGCTACGGTTGGGAATGTGGCGCGTCCGTTCCCGTCTCGGTGGCATCATAGCGTTCGGCCGAGGCACTGAAGAGGCCGGCGCTTTCACCATATTTGGCCGGATCATAGCGATCCCCAGCCGCGAGTTCGGCACGCGACGCCGCGACCCGGACCATAGCGGTATCGAGCGCGCCCCAGCCATAGGGAAGGATCAGGTCACTGCCGAATACCCCGCGGTCGCGGACCACCAGGTACCTCGGCGTCCCTTCGGCATCGAAGAGCACGTCCTCCACAACCCCGGCCACACCGTCGCTCGCCATCACCTGCTTGCCGATCAAGGCAGACTTATCCATGGACCTTTCCCTCTCTGGTACAGCTTGGCGTACGATTTCCTGTGATTGCACATGCTCGGTCCAGTCCAGTGTCCCAGGGGCGTGATAGCGGGGCAAGGCCAGGATGTCCGCATAATACCCAATATGCTGCTTGCTTCCTTGCCGGCCGCGTGTCCGTGGCCGGCACGCCGAACCGTCGCCCCTCTATCTGTGGTCTGTTATCAGCACACAATGGCGGCGAGCGGCCGCCAGAGAGTTCGTTTTGCCGCTCAATGGTAGGTTTGTTAGAATTGAGGTGATAGATTAGGCATGTTTTCTCGGCGTGCGGGCGAACTCGGCACGATCGCCGGTTACGAGGGCTAACTTGGAACCTGTGATCGTTGGCATTCATCAACGGAGCGCGCCCGTGGCCTTGCGCGAGCAAGTGGCCTTTGCCGAGACTGATTTGGTCCGCGCTCTGCCCGCCCTCCGCCGATTGGTACCCGAGGCTGCCCTCGTCTCAACGTGCCATCGCACCGAGGTATACGCGGTGGACGACGGGGAGAGCGACACCGCCGGTCTGGCCTTGCGATTTCTCCGCGATTGGCATGGAAACGTGGCGGACCAGGTAGTTCCGTATCTCTACGTAAAACGTGGAGCGGAGGCTGCCCACCATCTGTTCCGTCTGGCTGCCGGCCTTGATTCGATGGTCCTGGGCGAGGACCAAATTCTGGCCCAACTGAAAGGCGCCCTGGATGCCGCGCGTAATGCCGGTACCCTGGGGCCGGTCCTCTTCCGGCTACTGGAGGGCGGTTTGGCGGCGGGAAAACTTGTCCGAGCCGAGACAGGGATCGCCCGCGGCCACCTTTCCGCCGTTTCGGTGGTCGTGGATCTGGCGCGGGAGCGACTCGGTGGTCTGGCGGGACGGCGCATTCTCGTGGTGGGCGCTGGGGCGACCGGGGAATTGGCCTTGAAGCACCTGCGGGACGAAGGAGAAGCGCGCGTCCTGCTCACGAATCGCACCAACGCTCGCGCGGACGCGCTGGCGTCCCAGTACGGTGCCGAGCCCTGGCCCTTCGAGCACCTGGATGATGCCCTGGCTCAGGTGGACCTTGTTCTCGGTTGTACCGCGTCTCCGGAGCCTGTGATCGGCGCCTCCTTGGTTCAGCGGGCTCTGGACACGCGGGAACGCGACCGCCCGCTGATGTTCTGCGATCTCGCGGTGCCGCGCGACATCGATCCCCAGGTCGCTACCCTTCCTGGCGTTCTCTTGTATGATGTGGATTGTCTCCACGAACTCTGCGCCGCCAATCGTGAGGCCCGCGTCGCCGAGGTCGCGCGCGCCGAGAGCCTGATCGAAGGAGAAGTTACCGCGTTTTCGCGCTGGCTAGCCGCGCAGGACCAGGTTCCCACCATCCGGGCCCTCCGCGATCACGCGGAATCGATTCGCGTGACGGAGGTCGAGCGGGCCCTGGCCCAGTTACCGGATCTCTCTCCTCACCAGAGACGAGCCGTGGAAGCGTTGTCCGCCGCGATCGTCAACAAGCTGCTCCATCGTCCCATGGTTAGCCTTAAAGATCCCGAGGCCGGGAATGGCCTCGCCCTGGCGGCCCGGCGCCTCTTCGATCTGCAACTCGTGGTGGGAGACTAACGGATGGCCGCCACCGCCCGCTCGGAGGCCCTTTTCGCGGAGGCCCGTCGGCTTTTTCCTGGGGGGGTAAACAGCCCCGTCCGCGCCTTCCGCGGCGTGGGCGGTACGCCCCGCTTTATCGACCGAGGCGAGGGACCGTACCTGTTTGATGTGGATGGAAACCGGCTCATCGATTATGTCCTGTCCTGGGGGCCGTTGATTCTTGGCCATGCCCACCCGGACGTAGTCGCGGCTATCACCCGGCGGGCCGCCATGGGGACCAGCTTCGGCGCGCCGACCGAGCTGGAGAATGACCTGGGCCGGCTGATAACCGGCGTCATGCCCGCGGTGGAGGAGTTGCGGTTCGTATCGTCGGGTACCGAGGCCACGATGAGCGCGGCCCGCCTGGCCCGTGCCTTCACTGGGCGGCCCAAGATTCTCAAGTTCGAGGGGTGTTACCACGGGCACGCGGACGGCTTTCTGGTCCAGGCCGGCTCAGGGGTCGCGACCCTTGGTCTCCCGGACAGTCCAGGCGTCACCAGCGCCGGCACGGCCGACACGCTCAGTGCCCCGTACAACGATCTGGGCGCGGTACGGGCGCTATTCGAGCGCCTCGGTGACCAGGTCGCGGCGATCATCGTGGAACCGGTGGCGGGGAACATGGGTCTGGTACTGCCAGAGGTCGGCTTTCTTCCTGGCCTACAGAATCTGGCCCACCAGTATGGGGCGCTCTTGATTTGCGATGAAGTGATGACAGGGTTTCGGGTTGGGCTGGGAGGTGCTCAAGGTCTGTATGGACTGGCGCCGGACCTGACTTGCCTGGGCAAGGTGATCGGTGGCGGTCTCCCCGTGGCCGCGTACGGCGGTCGGCGGGAGATCATGGAACTGGTGGCCCCGGCAGGGCCTGTCTATCAGGCCGGGACGTTGTCGGGAAACCCGCTCGCCATGGCGGCCGGCATCGCCGCTTTGCGGGCCATCACCAAACCAGAGGTGTTCCCTCGCCTGGAGTCCCTGACGGCCGCGCTCCGGGACAGGTTGACCGCCGCCGCCGCGGACGTTGCCGTTCCCTTCCAGGCTGCCTCGGTGGGCAGTATGTGGGGATTCTTCTTTACCTCGGACCCTGTGACCGACTACCAATCCGCCAAGCACGCCGATACGACTCGGTACGCGCGCTTCTTTCATGCCATGCTCGACCACGGCGTCTACCTTGCCCCGTCCCAGTTTGAGTCGGCGTTTGTCTCCCTCGCTCACGGTCAGGGACAGATAGATGCCACGATCGAGTCAGCTCAAGCGGCGTTTCGTACCCTGGCTGAGTAGATCCGTTTGTCCTCAATGCGGCTTGGCTTGAGCGCGCGCCTCGCTATGGGACTTGGCCCGCCATCTCAGCCGAGCCCAATGGCATCGAGGAGAACCTACCGGATCTCCAGACGTCGATCCGGTTGAGTTAACCAACTTCACCCTACACGTCAGCCAACTCCACGTATCCGCCAATCGTAGGCTCAAAGTACGATATCGCATAGCTGCGGGTCCTGAGATTCGCGCGCAGGGTCGCGTGGTGCACGCCGCCGCGCCACTCGATCAGCAGGCTCCCGTCCACAGCTTCTTCCGCCTGACAGGCGCCGTCGAACGCGGGATAGCTGTTCCTAAACCGCATGAGATTGTACAGCCGCGTAACCACTGATCTGTTCAGGTTGTTTTCGGCCTCCGCCAAAGTGTAGGCGTGACGGTTGATGTCGCGACCAACCTTTGTACGCTCCAGCAATGCGACATCGTTCTCTCCGGCGAGCAAACCCACGTAATACACCTGGGGTATGCCCGGGGCGAAGAACTGCACGGCCCGGGCCAGGAGATAGGCGCCGTCATCGTTGCCCAGGGCCGAGTAATACGTGCAATTCAGCTGATAGACGTCAAGGTTCTGGTAGGCCGGGGTACTGTACATGTGTTTCACGTTCGCACCGCGCGTGAAAAGGCACTCTTTGGTATGCTCGACTTCGTCATCGCTCAAGAGATCCTTCACATCCGCCACGCCTATGCCATCATGTGTGTCAAGCGTGGTGAACTGTTTTCTCGGACAGATACGCAGCCAATGCACCAGCCGGCTCGCCGATCCTGTATAGAGTGCGTGGAGTAAGAGCATCGGAAGGGCAAAGTCGTAGACCCAGTATCCATGGGCCGCGAGCTTCAATTGAAGCGAGTAGTGTTCGTGGACTTCAGGGAGGATCTCCACTCCGTACGGCCGCAGCACTGATTGACAGTAGTCGAGGAGGTCCCACACATCGGGCTCCAGGAAGAAGCAGCGTGTGTCAGGTCGCTTGGTCGCGTACGCAAACGCATCAAGCCTGACCATGGCCGCACCTCGTTGGGCGAGACTCACAAGACTCCGGGCAATGAAGGCGCGAGTGGCCGCGGAGTAGCAGTTGAGATCGATTTGCTCCTCGTCGAATGTGCACCAAACCTGCTCGGTACTCCCGTCGTGGAAGCGTTGCTCTACAAAAGGAGCGCGCGGCTTCCGCTTGTAGATCAGGTCGATCTGGTCTTGAGTCGGAGATCCCTTCGGCCAGAACTGCCTAAAAAGCAGGAAGAGATCCCGATAGGGAGAAGCATCTTTGTTTCTGACGAAGTCCGCATAGAAGCGCGATCGTCGTGATATGTGGTTGATCATGAAGTCAACTGTCAAGGAGAACTGGCTGGCCAGCGCCTGGATATCCTGCCAGCTTCCAAGGGTGCTATCAACTTCCTCGTAGGTAACGGGCGCGAATCCCCTATCCGCGGACGATGGATAGAATGGCAGGAGGTGCACGCCGCCTACGACACCTCCGCAGTGTGCCGTCAAGAAGTCATACAGCTCTCCCATGTTCTTGCCCAGACTGTTTGCGTAGGTGATGAGCACAATCTCATTCTTGATGGCCACGTCTCTTTACCTCGTTCACGTACCGGCAGCCTGGTTCACTGTCAACAACTTTAACAGTCGTAGCGCCGCCGGCTGTCGTTGCCTCGTGGTTGCCATACCAAGTCACATGGCCCTGGCAGCTTTTTCCGGGCTGCCGGTCAGACCCTTGATTCGCGGCCCTGGCCGCGGGGCGGATGCGTTATATCGGATCGGCATGACGCCGTTGCCAACGATGACGCGCGCGTCTGCCGGCGTCTAAACATGTGTGCCAAAGTCCGGCACTGTCCGTTCGGCGTGATTCGGCGCGAAAATCGGGCCGAACGACTGATCGTGTGCCTAGCCCTTCAGCGATCCCTGCAGCAGCGCGGTGACGAAGTGGCGTTGGAAGACGACGAAGATGACGATCGTCGGCGCCAGGATGAGGAGAGACCCTGCCGACAGGAGCGGGATGTCGGTGCCCCACTGGCCCTGGAAGGCACCGAGCGCTCCGGCCATCGTCCTCTCAAGCGGATCGTCCACGAGCACGATCGGGAGCAGGAATTGGTTCCACGTCCAGACGGCCATCAGGATCCCGAGCGACGACAGGGCCGGCCTTGCGAGCGGGACATGGACGCGCCAGAACAACTGCCAGGTATTCGCTCCGTCGACTCGCGCCGCCTCCGAGAGCTCATGCGGCACGGTCATGAAATGGGCGCGCATCCAGAAGATACCAAACGGCATGTAGAGGCCAGTCAGCGGCAGGATGATCGCCCACCGCGTGTTCAAGAGGCCCATGCTCCGGATCTCATAGTAGATGGGGACGATGACCCCTTCGAACGGCAGGGTCAGACCGAGTAGGAAGAGCAGAAAGACAAGCTGGCCTCCACGTATCCTCAACTGACCGAGCGCGAAGCCAGCCATCGTGGCGATCATGACCGACACAGGGACCACGGCGACCACGATCAGCACGCTCGAGCTGAAGATCGCCCCCATGTTGGCGGCCTGGAAGGCCGCGCCGAAGTTGCCCCACTGCGGCTGCGACGGCCAATCCAGACCGTTCGGGTATGTCCCCGACTGATGAAGGGCCGTCGTGAACATGCTGGCGAACGGCATCAGGATAAGGGCCATCAGGAGGACGAGCAGCGCGCCTCCCAACCACCTGATGCGCCGAGCGATGATCATGCGTCGCTCGTTTTCCGGGTGAGCCATTGAATGGGCAGGATGCAGACGAGCACAAGCACCATCAGCACCACGGCGAGGGCCGAGGCAAGGCCGACCTCCCGATTGAAAAAGGCCAGTTGGTAGATCATGAGGCCCGGAACCATGGTCGCGTTCCCGGGCCCGCCACGTGTCGAGATGTAGATGATGTCGAAGGCCGACAGCGCGGCGACAACGGTGACGGTCACGCAGACGCCGATCTCCTGGCGCAGGCCCGGCAACGTGATCGCGAGGAACTCCCGCAGCGCACCGGCCCCGTCGATCTGCGCCGACTCGTACAGCGCCGGGTCGATCTTGCTCATGCCCGTGACCAAGAGGACGGTACAGAGGCCGAGGAGCACCCAGGCGCCGATGACGCCGACCGCCGGTAGCGCCGTCCCGAAATCGCCCAGCCACGCCCTCGTCACGCCGCCGAAGCCGAGCGCCGACAAGACCTGATTGACGACGCCCGACATCGAGAGCACCCAACTCCAGGCAATGCCGGCCGCGACAAGTGGGACGACCTGCGGCAGGAACAGCACGGTTCGCGCCACCGCGCTAATGCGGCGCGGCGCCAGTCGCTGCATCAGGGTCGCGACCGCCAGGCCGAGTATGACCGGGATGCCGCTGAAGAAGACGATGAGCTGGAATGCGTGCTCCAGGGCGCTGATGAGGTCGGGGTCGCTGAAAACGGTCTTGAAGTTGTCGAGCCCGGTCCACTGCGCCGGGGCGACGCCGTCCCATTGGTAGAGCGAGTACTTGAACGTCTGGATGAGCGGCCAGAGCACGAAGACGCCATAGGCGGTGAGGGCGGGCAGCACGAACAGCCAACCGTGTAGACGCGCGTCGCGGACCCTCACCTGGAGGGCCCGCGACGCCGATCCTCGGCTCGTCCCGCGATCCTCGCGGGGCGACGAGGTCGTTGTCCGTATCATCGACCGCCGCGAGTGTTATTGGCCACTAGCGACCTGTTTGACATAGTCGGCCTGAACGGTCTTGAGCACGCCTTGCGGTGTCTCCTGCCCGGCGAAGAGCTTCTGAACTTCAGGCGTCCACGCCTGCGCGTAGATCGCGCCCGTGGCGTTGGCGATGAAATCCATGGCCCCGTTCTCGCTGGCGACGACCTTGCCGGCGGCAAGCGTTTGCGCGCTCACCGAGCCCGGCTTCACCGTCGGGATCGGCAGGCTCGACGGCCCGCCAGGGTTCGAGCCGCCTTCAGCGACGTTGATCTTCCGGGCCGTCGCGTTCGTCGCGACCCAGTTGAGGAAGAACGCGGCGCAGTCGGCGTGCTTCGCGGTGGCCGCGATCCCATAGGTCAACGGGGCGGACATCGCGGCGTGCTTGCCCCCCGCGTTCAGCGGCGGCATCAGGAAGAAGCCGACCTTCCCGGGCATCACCTTGTCGAAGTTCCCTGATTCCCAGTCGCCATCAAAGATGAGCAGGCCCCCACCGTGCTCGAACTTGCTCATCATCGTCGCATAGTCGGTCGCGTTCGCGTCCGCGTTGAAGTACCCGGCCTTGATCCACTGCTGCAGATGCGTCGTCGCGGCCAGGTTCGACTGCGTATTGATGTTGGCGCCCGACTCATCGAAGATCCAGTTATTGATCGGGCCTGGCGGTCCATAAGCCGCCATCAGTTGCTGGAGCGGAAACAGCAGGCCGCCTGTCGCGCCGCCGTCGAATTGCACGATCGGCGTGATCCCCGCCGCCTTCGCCTTTGCCAGAAGCGCGTCGAGTTGGGCCAGCGTTGTCGGCGCCGTGGTCATCCCGACCTTAGCCGCGAGTGTCTTGTTGTAGAAGACGCCGGTCAAGCTGAAGTTGACCCCCATCGCCCACAGCGATCCGGCCCCGCGGGGCCGGCCGCTCGGCCCGGCGCGAAGCGAGGCAAGCTGCGAGGACGGGAACTGATCCCAGTGGTACTGCTTGAAATATCCATCGAGGTTCTTCAGCAGGCGGTCGTGGACCAGACCGCTTACCTGCGGCAATCGCATCAGGTCCGGAGGATTGGGTCCCGATAGGGTGAGCGGTGCGTTCTGCGTGATAATCGCGAACTGATCCTGGCGAATGTGCCACTTCACGCTCGGGTACTGGCGGGTGAACTCCTGCGTGAGGTCGACGATGTCAGGGAACCCCGTCTCGAAGTAGCCCTGCATCGTCACCGGCTTCGTGCCGCAGGCCGACTGGAAAGTGGGCGAGGCCGGCGCCGCGCGGACCGCGCCGCGCGAGCCGCCGGCGGCCACGGCAAGTGCCGCGAGGCACGTTACCGCCAAGGGGATCTTCATCTTGCTCATCGTTGTACTCCAGTATTTCGAATGACTCCAGTGTCTCGGCGTCATCGGTGCCCGCGCGGGTACAGCCCCTCTAGCACTCCTCCTAGCCTGGGCTATCGTTTCGCTCCGCATCACTCCTTTCTCGTATGTCGACCGACGCCCCGGGCATAGGCGCTCGCGTCGGCGAGCGGCCGCAACTAAGGGCCCTGGAGGCCGTTGAGCGCACCACACGGGCGCGTCGGGCGATCCCGGCGATCGCCGCCACCGTCCCGCCTGAATGGAAACCGATTTCCACCACTATAAGTGGATCCGATTTCCGTGTCAAGAGAGGCGGGTATGCCCTACACATCGCGCGATTCCCGCTGCTCACCGCTGCCCAGATCCCGATACCGGATCGACGTGCCGCGTGGCGGGCATGCTGCTCTCACGCTGTATCAGGGTCTCGGGCAGCAAGATCTGCCGGCGCGGCGGGTCCTTCCCTTCAATCAGGTCGATCACGAGGTCGACGGCGTATCGGCAATAGTCCTCGATCGCATAGAGGACGGCGGTGACCGACGGTTTCGCCAGTTGCGTGAGGGGACTGTCGCCCAGGGTGACCAGCGCGACCTCGTCGGGCACACGCAGCCCGTGCTCGCTGAAAAAGTGCAACGCTTCAACCGCCTCCAGATCGGCGGTGGTGATCAGCGCGGTTGGGCCATCATCCCGCAAGAACGGCCGCAAGGCCACCTGAACGCCAGTCGCGGGGTCATACGGCAGCAGATCTTCCGGGCGAAGGGGGAGGCCGGCGACCTCATGGGCGCGTTTGAATCCCTTCAGCGCGTAGTACTGATAGCCGAAGATGGGCTGCGCCCCGAGGAAGGCAAGACGCCGATGCCCTCCCTCCAGCAGGTGCCGCACAGCCAGGTCGGCGGCGCCCTCCAGGTCGGTGTCGACCCAGGCGAGATCGGGCTGGTCGTCGCAGCGGCCCATGGCCACAAACGGCAGGCCCTCCGCCCGCAGCGCCGACAGGCGTGCATCATGGAGGCGGATCTGCAGGAGGAGCAGGCCGTCGGAATGGCCCTCGCGCGCGAGACGGACCAATTCGTCCGCCTCCGGCGAGCGGGACACCAAACACAGCAGCTTATAATCACGTTCGTTGAGGCGGTCGGCGATGCATTCGAGGAACGGCGCGAACGGTCCGCGTCCCAGGCTGCGTCCGGGGATATCGAGCGGAATGGACAGGGCGACGGTGCGGGTGCGACGGGCGCGAAGGTTCCGCGCGGTGGCGTTTGGTCGGTACCCAAGCTCCGCGACGGCGGCCAGAATACGCTCGCGTGTGGCCGGATGCACCGGGCGCGTGCCATTGAGCGCCTTGGACACCGTCGACCTGGCAACGCCCGCGCGCTTCGCCACCTCAGCGATCGACGCCATGCCCTCCTCCTGTTTGGAAACCGGTTTCCGTCAGCGTAGTAGGAGCTCGTTTTCTTGTCAATGGCTGCCATGAGGACGATATCCTGTCACTTCCCTCGGTATCCGGCCCCTAATTTGCCCGCTAGTTGGCCCTATCGGCAACGCTGCCGCGTGGGGCCTGCGCCTGCAGCGGCCTGAGCTGTCATATCGGCCGGTAGACGAAACCGAATTGGCGGCTGGTCCTGGTGAGACTCCGCCGTGAAACCGGCGGTGGCCGGCGCTACACTGTGACCGCACATACGGGTGAGGGACGAAGCTGCGCCTTGCAGGGCACGGTGGCCGCGATCGCCCAGGTATAGGTAGTACGTCCGAACGTGTAATTTACAACTCTACGCCTGCCCTGGCTGTCCGTGGCAGGCAGAAGTCGCACTTGCCGGAGTCAGCTGGTGGAGCGCAAGTCCCTGGCGCTTGACCGCGTTGCAGGGTAAGACGCCGGCGATCGGGGTGCAGCCCGCGCCATCCCTGCCACTGGCTGCAGCAGCGGGCCATGGGTCTGGCGCTCGTCGTCGTGGGTGGTGGCGCCAGTGACCTTCAAGGTCTCCATGTCAGTGCGGTGCACAGTGTGCGGTCCGGCTCAGGTCCTGGTCAGTCTGGTTGCCGTAGTATGCTGCGACCGCCCTAAACGCCTCTTTCGGCTCCCACGCCATATCAGGGTAAGTCGTGCCATGCCTACCGTTTTCAAAGTACTTCACTAGGCTTGGATTTGCTCTATCCAAATCGTATTTCGGGGTGTTGCTATACGGGTTGAGCGAGAAAATAAAGGTATCGATGAACGCACCACTAAAGCCAGCTTTGTCGAGTAGTTTTAGGTTATCTACTAAACGTTCGGCTTGCACTGCCTCGCTCCGTTCATTGATGACTTTGAGCTTCGGTCTAATGAATCGTCCGATTATGGGTTGCTGGTGTAAGAACTGTGAGATGTAGGGTACGTCACCGAGTGTTGACAACATGCCAGTGATTGGTGCTGTTGTCGTGTTAAAACCAAAACCTGTGTTAATAACTGGCTTGCCGTAAGTAAACAAAGGCTTCACCATATCTACATATTGGTCTTTTATCTTTTCAGCCCAATAGTGGTCTACGCCGATAATGTCAAAGTTGCTCCAATCAACTTGCTCCCAAACTAGTGAGCGGTACATAAGTGACCCACTAAAAACCTTGCGTACTTCCACAACAGCTTTACTGAAAAAGTCGTTCAGTGGTTGATTGTGTTGGCCGGTTTTTATAACGTCTGTCTTAAAAACGGTACTCGCTCGCTGCATAAAGGTCTTGCCTGGTACTATGCCTCGCATAAACAGGGTGAGTTCCGAACCGATTGAAAATACTACCTTGCCTGGGTAGCGTTCATGCAGCGGCTGAGCTGCCCTAGCTGCTTCGGTAATATAGGCGAGTGTCGGCTCGGGCGGCTTGTTATTCCAATCCGCTGGGTTTAACCATGCTTCAAGCCCCTGGTTTAAGGCAGCTTCGGCTGTTACCATCACACGGCCAATGTCTTTGCCACTAATACCGACGGCGTTGCAGTGCAGGTCATTCTTAATAATTTCCAGTTCTCGCCGCACGGTTTGAGGATGGTAGTCAGGTCGCCAATTGCTGCCCATGACCGTGCCGACATCGTAGTTTATGCCTTTATGTTCTATCATGGTCACTCCTTTGCCTCTTGTGCATTGAGCGGCTTGTTGTGCAGGCCACTCTTCACGGCGTCTCCCGCCATCATGTACTGCAGGCGCTGCATGATCGACTTGCCCGGGATGATGCGCTGCATGAACCACGTCAACTCCCCGCCGGCGAGAAAGACCACCTGTTCCGGCCAACGCGCGCGGAGTTTCTCGGCCGCACCGGCGGCTTTCGTCATGTAGGCGAGCATTGTCCGCGGGCTCTGGTTCCACAGCGTCGGCAACAGCCAGACCTCCATACCCTGCGCCAGGGCAGTCTCGGCGGCGACGGTGAGCCGGCGCACATCCCGGACGCCGATCCGCACCGCGGTGCAGTGCGGATCGGACTTGATAATCGCCAACTCGCGCTGCACGACGCATGGGTCAAACTCGGGACGCCACGATATCCCCGTCACGGTCCCCACGTCATAGGTGACACCTTTTTGCTCCACAGTGCTGCGCCTCCTTGGCTCATGCCCCCGGCATCAGCATGCTCAGAATGATCCGGGCCTCTGGGAAATGGTGGTGAAACCGGTCTGGGCTGGTGACCGGCAACCTGCTCAAGCCATCGAGCATCGCCATGACGGCCGTGACCAGTTGGTCTGGATCGGCAGTGCGGACCTCGCCCAGAGCCTGGCCCTCGACGACCAGTAGCCGAAGCAGCTCCTGAAACGCACGACCGACCTGGAAGGCTTGGTTGCGAACCTCGGGAGGCGTGGCGCCATCCCCGAGCACGTGAGCCAGCAGCTGCGAGCGCTCGGGATGCGAACGGCGACTCTCCACGAGCGCCGTGATGAGCGCGGTAAGATGCTCGCCTGGCGTTCCCGGTCGCTCCTGGAAATGTGCGAAGGCTGCTGCGCTCGCTTGGAGGCTCTCCTCGAGCAATGCGTGAAACAGGGCCTCTTTGTTGGCGAAGTGGCGATAGGCGAGCCCGTAGCTGACCCCGGCGGCCGCCGCCACGTCGGCCATCGTGGCTACGCGTCCCTTCTGGGCAAAGACCGTCCAGGCAGCGTCGAGGATCTTCGCGCGTTGCGCGTCCCGTATCTGCTGATTCGCTGCTTCCGTCCGCGGCATCGTAGCGCCTCAAATCTATGACTGACCACATCAGTCATCCAAAAAGGATGGTATGCGCTTGGCGCGGCGCTGTCAAGGACCGAGCAGGCGCAGACCGCGCCGCGCCTGGCTGTGATCGTGGCCGCCTCGGCAGCGCGCGGCGCATGTGGCTGCTTCGCAGGTACGGAGGACAACCGCTTGCGAGTCTCGAGACTGGCCTGCTAGGCTAGGATTTCACTGCACGGAATAGCTCATCCGCGCAGTGAAAAGCACAAGAAGGCAGCAGCATGCACGCGGAAACTGCCTCGGATCCGCCCGCAATCACTCGACGAAAGGTGCCCGCTACGGTGGCACCCCTGTCCAGCGGCGTGCCTGAAGGTCTGGATGCCTGGGTGAGCCGCTACCTGGCGCTTGCTGTCGCTGGGGTCCGGTCAGCTGCCGTCACGGCCAAGATCACCCTGCATCCGCGGCGGTTCACCGCCTTCTTCCGTGAGCGGTACGGCCACGACCGGCTCTCGGCCTGCCTGCGCCGCGATGTCGTCGCCTGGCAAGCCGCCCTGCGCGCGCAGGGGCTGGCGCCGGCCACCATGAACAACCAGATGCCTCGCTCCCGGCCTTCACCACCTGGGTCGCCGTCCAGACGCCGGACCTGTTCCCCGCTGGCGATCCGGCCAAAGGTATCAGCGCGCTGGGCCTGGGCCCGCTGGAGCCGCGCGCCCTGCGCCCTGCGCAAGTGCAAAGCCTGAAGAATCTCCGCGATCGGCTCGAGCGCTTCCACCAACGCCGCGACCGGCGCCAGCCCGGCCGGGCGGTACCGTTGCGGGCACACGGCCGACCCTGGCGCGATCGCGCGCTCGTCTTCGTGCTCCTCTCGACCGGCTTGCACCGGGAGGAGATCGTGCGCCTGAACCTGGACCAGGTGGTGCCGGCGACGCCGGAAGAGCTGCGGCGCGCCCACCGTACCCGCCTGGTGCGGGTGCAGGGCAAAGGCAAGACGGAGCGGACCGTCTTCCTCTCCGCTGCCGCGCGCACGGCGCTGGCCGACTACCTCGAACGGGAGCGACATCGGCATGCCGGGCCTGGAGAAGCGCCTGGCACGCTAGGCCCAGATCTACTCGCGCGTCGGCTTCGTGCACCAGTTTCGCACGCTCTCCACCGAGGAGTTGCAGTTCATCCTCGCGCACAAGTGGCAGCAGCTGGGCTTGCACCTGACGCCGGATGATTTCACCGATGCCGAAGCGGTGGCTGCCATCACGCGCATCACTGCCGGCAACTTCCGGCTCATCCAACGAGTCTTCACGCAGATCGAGCGCATCCTGCAGATCAACGAGTTGCGTACGGTGACCAAGGAAGTGGTCGAGGCGGCGAGAGAGACGCTGGTCGTCGGCCTGCTCTAGCCAGACTCAGACCGGCGACCAGCTCCGGCCAAGCACGGCAGGGCAGTATATGGGGCCAACTAGCCGGAAAACCGGGGGCGAGATACCGAGGGAAGTGACAGATATCCTGCCGGAGCGCGAACGTCGCCCCTTTGCCGCCGAGTGCAAAGCGCTGGACGCGGCCGAGCCGAAGGACGTCACCATGCCCAAACGACAAACGCTTGTCCTCTGCCTTATCCAGCAGGCCGCATGCGGACACGGGACGATCTGTCCGCGACCTGTATCATATCGTGCCCGCTTTTTGATCCGGTCCGGCGATGCGGTCGCGGTCCTCCGGCTACAGATTGATCGCTTCGCGGCGGAACTCAGCGTGAACCCTGCGCGTCATGCCGGTTAGGCGTTCGTTAAGGCACTCGGGTTCGACTTTAGCTCGGAGTTCGTCACCCTGTTTCAGCAGGTGGGGCAAGCCTGGTAGCAACACCTTCGATAGATTGTCGCGTCCCCTCTCGGTCTCCGCTCGGCTTTGTCCCGGCTTCCTTTCTCGGTCGGTGATTCGCCGACCGAGAAAGGTCACTCTTGACCGTTGAGCCCCCTTAATCCAGGCTAGCGGCGGCAAGGGAGATGGTGCCGGCCCCATAGTTGCTGATCAGAGTAAAAGCAAGATGGAGGGACTGGCCGGCGGAGGCGGCGTGGTAGGTGAGGGTATATTCCTGGATGCGGTTGCCGTAGAAGCTGGCCATGGAGGAATCGGAGTAGGGGGGAGCACTGCCATCGCTGAGGGTGGCGGTGAGGTTGGTC
>DATLQX010000142.1:0-9453 GCA_035534995.1 Chloroflexota bacterium
GGGCTAGCCCAGGGCGCGCCGTGGCGTATAGTTGGGTGGGATCGGTAGATGCGCTCGAAAGGGCTGCGGGAGGCCCTGCCTCCTCCACCATTGTGAGTTTGCTCGCGGGTGTCTCCAAGCTGGCAGAAGCATGGCTACTACTTCGTGCCGAGTGCTATGCGCCCCCACCTCGTTCCTCCGGTTTGAGCGGCGCGAGTACATCGCAGCAGCCCTTGGATGACCTGACCATCGTCGCGATTATGCATAAACATGCCAGTGCACTCCCCTCCCGTCGGCGGTGAGAGGGTCGTGCCGGATTCGGCGCGGTGTGCGGGAGGCACTGCACCATCCTGGCATATCCCGCGATCAACCGCGATCCTCGTTTTCGCACCGCACAGGTTACGCAGCGCTGCCGTACGGAGTTGCAGGCCAGCGCCGATGCCCTCGGCTCGGTACGTGCAGCCACCATCCTGCTCCATGAGATCCAACAGGCGGCGTAGATTCATGCAGATTCCACATTGGCTTTGGTTTAGGAACCAGGGGTTATGCAAACCCCTCAAATGAGACAAACCACGGGAACCACATGGTGCGTGCGACGCGCACTGCACATTGCGTCTACCGCGGTTTCGAACTTTACGCAATCCGCCGGCGAGTGTATCGAAGTTCATGTGTGAGCGTCCGTACGGTTCACTCTATGCGAAGTGGTCTCTCCACACGGTAAAACACGCGCTCATGCCGATAGACCAACTCGCTGGCGACATAGCCTTCAGCAAAGAGGCATGTGAATGCCTCTCGCGTTGCCTTCCGCCACGCCAGTGCCGCTTCCCGAGAGACGCGCTTGATCTCTTGAACCCGCGCCGGAATCTCGACAAGCGCGATGGCCGCTGTTGGTGGGACGTAGGTCGTCGGCAGGCGTATTTCCCCGGATCCGACTATCGAGCCAAGTGCGCATGGTGTATCCCCACTCTGTTGCGATGCGTGGCTTATCTCTCTGGCTGCCGCGCGAGTACGCACGCGGGTTGTATTCAGATGCCACTCGACTAACAGGCGATCACTGGGCATGCCTCGATTCAACCGGTCTTCCATCGGGCCGTAGTAGTCCTCAGTGTAGGTCCTTGCAATACCACCCAAACAGGCCAGGTTGAGCCGCGCATTGGCCGCTTCCAGCGGATCACAGGTCCAGACGATCAGCTCAATCCCCTGAGCCAGCACCAGCTCCCGTTGGCGCCATTTCAGCGCGGCACCGATGCCACGGCCGCGCCATTTGGGATGTACGCCAACCATGTAGGATAGATGCGCCCGCTGGCCATTGTGTTCGGCCTGCACGCTCAGCAGAAGGCCAACCATCGCGCTCTGTATGTAAGCTCCCAGCACCACTCCACCATGACGGGACAGCGTAATAAGCAGGCGAGCAGGAACTATCTCGCGGGGCTCATAGCCCCATATGAGACTCTGAAGTTCCTGGTGCTCCAGACAGGCGTCAATCGTGTGAATCATCTCGATGTGCGTTGGATGCGAGTTCATGGGCTACTCAGTTTCCTCCGCCGTCGTTACGATCAATCGCAGTTCGTGCAGGTCACCGTAGTCACTGTGTGCCGCCGCTACACCATCCCGAGCCAAGCTGCGGGATGGAATCAAATCAACCTACTGGTACCAGAATAGGGTTCGGACATTGTCGTCCAGCATTAACCAGAACGCTCACTCGAACGCAGGCGGCGCCCCCGACGCGCTCCAGTATACTGACCGTCCGCGACCGCAAGGACGCCGTTGATGAATACATGCAGCAGGCCCCTGGGCGGCTGCACAGGATCGGTGTAGGTCGCACGATCCTCGACTGTCTCGGCTTGGAAGGTGACGATGTCGGCGGCATAGCCGGGGGTAATACGTCCTCGGTCCAGTAGGTGGAAGGTTTCGGCCGGCAGCGATGTCATTTTGCGTATTGCTTCTTCAAGCGACAGAATTCCGCGCTCCCGCGCATAGCGTCCCAGCACGCGAGGAAACGTTCCCCACATACGCGGATGAGGCTTGCCCCCCATGCCGGGGGGCAAGCCATCCGAGCCAATGCTGGTGAGCGGGTCTCTCAGCGCCGCTTCGAGGTCCGCTTCGTCCATGCCGAAGGCAACCATCGAGACGCCAAGACGCTCCTGCACCAGGACGTGCACAAGTGCGCCCGTCCCATCGGTCCTCTGGATACCGGCGAGTTCGTCGAGCGTCTTACCTTCAAATCGATGGTCGCGTGTGCTTGCGATCAAAATGCCCTTGAAGCCGCCGCATCCTGCTATCTGATTGTCCCAATCCTCCCGCGCCAAGTCCGCTCGCAGCCGATCGACCATTTCCGTGCTCCGCAGCTTCGTCAGCAATAGGTCATCCGGCAGCGTGTTCAACCAGGCGGGAAGGCACGCGGTGAGCATGGTGCTTGAGGCAGTATAGGGGTAGACGTCGAAGCGGACATCGATACCGTCGGCGCGGGCCGCGGCCACCAGATCCAGTGATTGCCGCACCAGTCCCCAGTTGCGTCGTCCGATTGCTTTGTGATGCGAAACTTCGACGCGCACGCCGGCCTCGCGGCCAATTTGGACCGCTTCCCGCACCGCTTCCAGCAGGCCACTGGCCTCATTGCGGATATGCGAGGCGTAGAGCGCCGGGCGACCGTGCAGTGACCTACTCAGACCGATAAGCTCGTCCGTCTGGGACAGGCTGCCCGGAGGATAGATCAATCCTGACGAAAGGCCGACGGCGCCAGCTTCCAGCGCCTCTTCCAGCAGTTGTCGCATGAGTGCCCGCACGCGTGGCGTCGGCGCGTGGGGCTCAAAACCCATGGCAGCAATACGCAAGGTACCGTGGCCAACCAGGGGGGCGTAGTTCACCACGTACCCAGCCGCATCGGTAGCATCAAGCAGGTCGCCAAATGCGTTGCCCCGCCATAGCGTAGGCGGGAATAAGCGCTGCAGGTAGGTGCTCAGTTCAGCTGCGTGCCGCGGTGAGCGCGGCCCGAGGCTCAGGCCACAATTCCCCACGACTTCCGTCGTCACGCCTTGCAAGATCTTTGACAGGTCAGGCGCGTCGAGAAGGGGCGCATTGTCGGCATGCGAATGGGAATCGATAAATCCTGGCGCTACTACCGAGCCGCTGACGTCCTTCACATCGGCGTCATGATGCCGTTCACCCACCGGGTCAACGGCAACGATCACGCTGTCCTCGATGGTCACATCCGCTACTCGACCTGGTGCGCCCGTGCCATCGATGACCAGTCCGCCGGTGAGGACTAGGCGCCTCATCGTTCCGCCCCCATCCATGCGTCGAACGCTATTCTGGCCAACTGCCCAATACACTCCTCTCCTTCATTCATGAAGGTAAACCCGGTATCCGCCGCCTCAGCCGTCATGAAGACCATGGCGACCGTAATGCCGCGCGATTCAAGCAGCCCAATATCCCCGCGGACACCTGGAAGCGCGCCGGTCTTATTGGCAATGCGCAGCGCCGAATCGCCGTACGCATTGAACGGCAAATAGCGCGGAATCATATTGTGGTAGGATTGCATACGCGCTACCGCCAGAGTCTCGTAGGCGCCGGGCAGCCGCCCCTCGGCCAACCCCTCAAGATGAGCGAGGAGGGCATGCGGCGTTGCCCGACCCATAGAAGTGACAGGGGCTCCCGGCTGATAGCCCGCTAACGCATCGACGATAATCCCCTCGCCTATCGTACGCCGAATCAGGCCGTTGGTGCCCTCGATGGTCATTGCCCGCAGCAGGAGGTTCGTTGCCAGATTGTCGGAGACGCAAATCATCAGCCAGGCCGCCTCCTGGAAGGAAATCGTCCGCGGCAATGACAGATATTGCAAAATACCGGATCCCCCAGGGATATCGGCACTGGTTATCTCGACGGTCTGATCCCACCTGGCTTTCCCCTGATCGACAAAGGCGTGGAATGCGGTCAGCACGGGCAATTTCGCCACACTCGCCGTGGGGAAGATCTCATCGGCACGCGACAGCACACGCTCACCGGTGGTGAGATTGGCCAGCGCGTACCCGACCCGCCCTGAAAAGCGGCACGCTGCCTCATCCAGGCATTTCACGAGGTCAATCATATGATCCTCCGTCTTCCGAGCGCGTAGCGCCACCGCGCGTTATCGCCGCCATATGCAACCCGCTTTCGAATACTAAGCAACACGCATCACGCGGTCCTAGGTCCGCCCCACGGCAAGCAGATCACGCAGGCCATCGCCAAGCAGCATGATTGAAAGCACCAGGAGCACCAGCGCCGCAGCCGGAAACAGGGCGAGCCACGGCGCTTGGTAGATGTTCTGCTGGGCCTCGCTCAGCATCATGCCGAGACTCGTGTCCGGTGGTTGGAGCCCGGCGCCGACAAAGCTGAAGGTTGCCTCTCCCAGGATGGCTCCCGTGAAGGCCACCATCTGTTGCACGAGGACCGGGTCCACCGCGTTGCGCAGTACGTGCCGCGCGAAGATGGTGGGCATCCCCACGCCGAGGGCCTGGGCCGCTTCGATGTATCCCTGAGACAATACTTCGAGCACGGAGGCACGTGCCATACGGATCGTCAAGGGCGTCCAAGCCACGGTAAGCACGATCAACACGTTGGTAAGGCCCGGGCCCACGACGGCCATAAAGGCGAGTGCGAGCAGAATAGCGGGTAAGGACATCAGGGCATCGACCACCCGCATGATCAAGGTGTCCGCCCACCGCGCGTACGCGGCCAGCATGCCAAGCGGCATACCGATCAGAAATGTCACGATACTCACCGCGAATCCCAGGAGTAGCGAGAGCCGGCTGCCGATCAGCACGCGCACCAGGATGTCACGGCCAAAATCGTCGGTGCCGAAGATGTGGCCCGGACTAGGCGGTTGGAGCACGGCCATCGGGTCCGCGGCATTGGCATCGACGTGGAGCACCAGAGGGAGTCCAATGGCGCAGATCATCGCAACGCTCATTCCACCCACACCGCACCATATCCGGACGCCTAGTCGCCTTCGCCGCCGCGCTGCTATCCAGGTTATCGGTTGATCAGCGTCCTGCGCTAAGCGATCGATCGTTGCATTAGCCAAGACGCACCCGGGGATCAACTAGCGAATAGAGGATATCGATGGCCAGGTTCACAAGAAGGATCATCGTGCCGATAAACAGCACGCCGCCCTGCAGCGTCGGAAAGTCCCGATGCAGGGCGCTGTTGAGCATCAACTCTCCCAGCCCAGGCAGATTGAAGACTACTTCCGTGACAAACGCCCCTCCCAGCAGAGCAGTAAAGATCAAGCCGATACCAGTTAGTAGCGGCAAGAGGGCCGAGGAGAGGGCATGGCGGAAAATTACCACGAGCGGGGGACAGCCCTTAGCTCGCGCGGTACGCACGTAGTCGGCCGCGAGCACGCGAAGCAGGGACGTACGCGTGATGCGCGCGAGTGGGCCGGCCTGGATGAACCCGATGGTAAAGGATGGCAGCACAAGGTGGGCCAGCCAGGACGCGGGCGACACTTGCCAGGCGACATAGCCTTGCACTGGGAAGATCGGGTGCGATACGGCAAGGAAAAGGATCAGCAGCAGCCCCAGCATGAACTCCGGGACGGCGAAGCCCAGTGAGGAGACAATGGTGACCATGGCGTCGACAACGCCGCCTCGGCGCACGGCGGAGATTGTGCCCGCTCCCACCCCGATCAGCAGGGCAATAACGAATCCCAGGAGCACTATCGTCAAGGTCACGCTGAAGTGCGTGATCAGGGCCGGCGCCACGCCGGAATTGAGGAAGAAGGACTGCCCGAAGTCGCCATGCACCACATTACCTAGCCATTTCAGATACTGCACTGGCAGTGGCAAATCCAGGCCCATTTGGGCGTTGAGCTGCGCAATCTCAGCCGGCGTAGCCTGCACCCCCAGGATTACAGCCGCCGGACTACCGCCCGCGAGATGCAGGAGGGAAAAACTGAGCAGGCTCAAAATCAGCCAGATTGGCAGGAGGGCGACGATTCGTTTACCAATATAGATGATCATGGTGATCGCACTCCCCGGCGCTGGTTGGCACCCGCCAACCAGCGCTGGCGTAGGCACGCCGCCACGACTAAGGTGCTCCGGCTCATCGTAGCCTGCCCGCGTCTAATATACGTTCCAGAAGCGCGGCGTGAAGTATGGGTGGTAGCCTTGGAGGCTCGACGCTGATGCATCGAGGCCATATAACAATCCAATAGGCAGGATCGGAACGTCAGTCCAGACCCGCTGCTGGACCTGCCGATAGATGGCTTGGCGACGCGCCTGATCGGCTATGGTAGCACCTTCCTGAAGTAAGTCCCCCATTTGCGGGCTTACAAAGCCCGGTGCGAGCGGTGCATTGGGCGCGATGATGATGTACCAATCCAACGGACTAGGTTTGAAAAGGGCGCCGCTGGCCAGCATGTCCCAGTCGCCTTTCGGCTGCTCAAACAGCGCCACGGCGCCAGGCCAGTCCAGAACCTTGAGCTTCGCATTAATGCCGGCCAGCTGCAATTGGCGTGCGACCTCAAGCGCCTCGGCATAGTCGGATGGATAGGTGTGATTCGCTACGATAGTGAGCGTCTGGCCATGATACCCTGCCTGCTTAAGCAGGGCCTTGACGCGGCCCAGGTTGGGATGGTTGTAGATACCCTGCCCCGCGGACGGGTCATACCAGCGTGATTGCTCGGGCCAGAAGAGACTGCTTGACGCCTTGTAAAAACGCGAACTTCCAGAGGCCGCCACATTCAGGACCGCGCTATCATCGAGCGCGGCAACGACTGCCTGACGCAGGTATCTGTTCGCTAGGGCGCGTCCGGCACGCTGATTGAGCCAGAATGCCAGGTACGTCAAATCAGAAATGACCTGTGGCTTGAGGCTCGAATTGGCGGCGATGGCCGGATAGGATGTGGTGGGAAGGCCCTCGGCGTACTGGAAATCGCCACGCTCAAGGCCGGACAGACGAGTCTCGGGCTGCGCGACAGGCTCAAACTTGATGCTGCTGAAATAGGCAATACGATTACCGCCCAGGCCAGTCGCCGCGAAATGCTCGGCAGGCGTGTAGCCGGCAAAGCGAGTGAGGAGCAGGTACTGATCGGGCACCCAGCTGGTGATGGCATAGGGCCCGGTACCGATCAGATCCGGCGGGTTGAGGGTATGGAGCACCCGAGCATACTTCGCCGGCATAATGACGATCTCGGGCAGCGGCGTTGCGAGGACCTCAAGCAGGGCGCCGTATTGATGCTTGAGGCGGATGACGGCGGTGTCTGGTCCCTGTGGCTGGACGGACGCAATCACTGGTGCGAGGGTGGGAGCATTCTCACCGATTTTCATGGCGCGAATTATCGATGCCACCACATCCGCGGAGGTCATCGTCTGGCCATTCTGGAATTTTATGTTTGGCGCAAGGTGGAATGTATAGTCGAGGCCGTTGCCGCTGATGGTCCACGAAGTAGCGAGGGCCGGAATGATGTTGTAGTGGTCGTCATAGGTAACCAGCGAATCGAAGACATGAAGCGTGAGCTCCGTCGATGACGTCGCTGAGTTGAGCGTGGGATCCAGAGTCGGCGCGGGCGCGGCCATGGCCGCAACCAATTGACCCGCGCCACCGGGAGCCGGCACCGCGGCAGGGACGGCCGCGCTTGTCCTGCGCGGGGTAAACGCGGGTGTCAAGACCACCGCTACCAGTGCCGGCAGCAGCGCGAAGCGGAATCGTCGCATCATCCATTTCTCCATTCGTGACTGATCTGTCACTCGGACGCATATGTCTCGATGGCCAGCACGGCCTGGCTCAACTTATTGAATTCTAGTGAGTGGCATCTGCTCCTTTCCCAACGTTTCCGGCTGGCCGCTGCCCTGAACCACATGCGCGGCGAGATGGTTTGCCGACGAGAGATAGTGCTCGCGAATAGCGTACTCAATCGCTACTGGTTCTCCGGCGCGAAGCACATCAAGCAATGCGGCATGCCGTTCAAGCACCTGCTCCGGGCGATACACCGCACCCGCTATGCGGGCAAAGAGAACGCGCAACGGCCCATTAGAGTTTGTCCAGAGCGTAGTAAGCCGCTTGTTGGCGGCGGCAGTCGTAATATGGCTGTGCCACTGAGCATCCAGCACTGCCACGCGATCCCAATCTTGCGCCATCGCCGCGCGATCGAGGTCTTCGAGTTCGCGCTCCATCGCCGCGAGATGATGGGCACGGAGGTCGGCGAGGGCGCTCACGGCAGCGAATCCCTCGAGGACCGCGCGCACCGAGTAGAGTTCGATCACATCGGGGCCGGTCAAGCTGATCACGTGCGTATCACGATGCGCGCGTGTCAGGAGCAGGCCCTCGCTCTCGAGCCGGCGGATCGCCTCCCGCACCGGCCCCCGGCTGACACCGAGGGCAGCGCTCAGGTCCGATTCGATGAGACGCGACCCCGGTGCCAATCGGCCCTCAAGAATCGCGTGATACAAGGCCTGATAAACCTGATCGTGGATCGTACGAAGTACAACCACGCTGATCACCGCCGACTCCGGTGCCATACTCTTCATCACCCCCAACCGAGCGGGTATTGTTAACAATCGATTATCGACCAGCCTAACAGCCTCAGCCTACCATTGTCAAGAACTTGCTGGCGAAGGGGTGGCCGCCACTTTTTTGCGCAGGTGAACTCCGGGTGGTCGCTGCACTGTTTCGCAGCCGCCGCCACGGGCTGGCACGGCATTACGGCGGCAAAATGAGCGCCTGTTTGCGATTCGCATTCATGCAATTCCGCACTTTCGGGTGCAAATACGCGCGCCAAGTGGGGCAACAAAACCAGTCGCCCCTCTGGTGAGGGCCGTACCGAATACTCGCGCAAAAAAGTGGCGGCCACCCCTGGCGAAGGGGCACGGTCTGTAAATGTTTACAGATACGGCTGTTGCTGCCCGCGCGCTTGTCATTCGCGAAGGTCGGCTTGCCCCTTGGTGGGCCACTCCCTTGTGAAGCGAGCGCTGGCAAGTATCACGCCCAAATCCGCGTTTTGCCTGACTATTTTCAGACCGTGATGAGGGAATGAGGGGTGTTGTATTCGATATGACACGCGCGGAGGCCCTGCCGTATGCTTCGATACGGGGATGATAGGCGTCTCGGAGGGCATTTCCTCACTCCAGTTGGGGATGGTAGGCTAGCCTCCGCGCGGGACTGGCTCTCCCGCCACGGAGGTCAACCATTCACTGTAGGGGGCATATGGGGATAGGCCGACCGGCCATTGCGGCGTGTTCCTGACCCCGGCAGTGAATGGTTGGATCTTTGTCGTGGGTTCCAGCTTGCCCTACGCCTTCTGACGTGATTGGCTGCCCTTCATTGCGGGGCTCGGCTAGGTTTGCAGCCACAGCGCAAGAAAGGGATCTGCGGGAGCGTCAAGGTATAGAGGACGTGCCGAGAGTGGGAAACCAGCGAGTCACGACCGTCTCCTAATTTGACTCGAACCCCGCCGGTGTCCAGTTGTAGCGATAACTCGTCTTGGGCGTGACCACG
>DATLQX010000143.1:0-5350 GCA_035534995.1 Chloroflexota bacterium
TTTCTCCAGGCTCATCGCTTAGCGGGGCCGGCGTAGCGGACGCCAGTCCCTCCTCCTCTCTTCGGCGACAGGACGAGTTTCCTCTTCACGAAGTCACCCCATTGACGCAATTGAGCGACCGTTCGCCCCGCAAGGCGAGCGCCACCGTGTCGATGACCCCACGGCGCAGCAAGACCGCCGCCCGGTCGCTACCGGAGGCGCAATGATTGGTGATTACCACGTTGTTCATGGACAGGAGTGGACTGTCGTCCTCGACCGGCTCTGGATCGGTAACATCCAAACCGGCGGCTCCGACCTTGCCGCTCCACAACGCCTCGATCAAGGCACCCTGATCGACCAATGTACCGCGGGCGACGTTCACGAAGATCACCCCATCCTTCATGGCGGAGAGAGTGGCCGCGCTGATCATCCGCCGGGTCTCCGGTGTACTTGGACAATGCAGGGTCACCAGATCACTCTGGGCGTAGAGCTGGTCCAGGGAAACCGGCACCGCCCCCAGGGCCGCGATCTGGTCGGCGCTCATCGCCGGATCGTAGGCCAGGATCTTGGTCTTGAAAGGGGCAAGGCGGGCGATCACCTGCCGCCCGATCCGTCCGCAACCGACCACCCCGGCGGTCAGATCGCGCAGGGCGTAAAAGGTCGGCAGGGGATCCGGCCGTTTCCAGCCGCCGGCCTTGACGCTCGCGGAGAGAGGAGCGATCTGGCGAGTAAGGGACAAAATCAGCCCAAGTGTATGATCCGCCACCTCGTCGATGCAATAGTCGGGCACATTATAGACGGGGATGCCGCGTTCGCGCGCCGCCGCCAGATCCACGTTATCGACGCCGATCCCATAGCGGGTAATCAATCGGGCCCGATTCATGGCCTGGATCGCCTGAGCGGTAACGGGCGCGAACTGGGTCAGGACGAAGTCGGCGTCGCGCACCACCGCCGCGACCTCCTCGGCGGTTCGGCATTGGGCCCCAATCACCGTACAGCCCAGCGGCTCCAGGGCCGCTTTCTCCACCGCCAGATCGTCGGTGAAGGAGAAGTCGGTCACCGCCACGACGGGGCGCCGCCGGTCACCAGCCATATGGGTAGTCCGTAGAGATCTTCATTCCAGGCACACCGGCCTCCTTGAAGCTGAATTCCTGCCAACAGTATACATCTGGGAGGACGCGGTGTCCTGTCCTTCCCCTGGGAGCCCTCCGCTCACTTCCCATCGACTCAAGCACGATCAGTGCTTCCCGGCCACCGACTCGGCGAGCAATCCATGACGAGACAGGATGTCCTCGATGGCCTGTCGTTGCCCCGGATCGGGGGCGATCCACGGTTCCACCGACCGTCCAGTGCCGATCCCGATCAAGCCGCAGGCAGTGTAGAGGGCGGCGAGTCCGCGGCCATACGTGAAGAGTTGCCAGAGATCGAATATCCGCTCCTGGAGCCTCCGGCATGCCTGTATATCGCCGCGTTCGGCGGCGGCTACCAACTCGACGAAATACCGCGGCTGCACGTTTCCCGCCCCTGGAATCAGGCCGTCCCCGCCCATGAGCATGCAGGCCGCCATCACCCGCTCGTCGCCTTGCAAGACGCGGAAATCCGGGCGCCGGTCCTTGATCGCCAGGAGACGCTGGAAATTGGGCAGGGCACCGGACGAATCCTTGATCCCTACCACGCGGTCTTCTTGGGCCAGGGCGGCCACGGCCTCCGGCGGGAGGGGATGGACGGTGCATTGGGGAATGTTGTAGAGCAAGATGGGGAGCCGCGTGACCTCCAGGATGGCCTCGATATGACGCCGTTGATCGTCGCCCTCGACCGCGTAGTAGTACGGGGAGCCGACCACCAGGGCGTCGGCGCCTTCCGCCTCCGCCTGCCATGCCGCCTCGCGGGCCGGCCCGGTGGATGGGAGCATCACGCCGGCCAGAACGGGCGCCCGCCCAGCGGCGGCGCGCACCATGCCGCGGATCGTCTCGCCGCGCTGGGTCGTGGTGAGCCATGGACCCATGCCACAGCCGCCGACCACGAACAGCCCACTACAGCCGCCCGCCAGGAGATGATCGACCAGGGCGGTGATCGCCTCGGAGTCGATACCTCCGCCCGCGTTCAGGGGCGTGATTAACGGTGGGATCACCCCGCGCAGGATGTCCGCCCAGTTCCAGGTCGGGGGCCCGGCTTCCGCGTCTGGCATCATGTAACCCCTTCTTCTTGCGTATTTCAGGCGATACCGTCCTATGCGGCGGAGGTCAACAAACCCCGCGATCCGGGAAAGCCGAGCAACGGCGCCGCGAACCACGATCCTCAACCCGAAGCACGAGGAAAAGCCCTTCCCCGGACAGAAGCATAGCGCCTGCTTTCCGCAATGTCAACAGTTAACTTTATGGCGATTGTGCCTCGGTGTGGTCCGGGATACATCTGGCGTGCCGAAACCCGCCGCCCATGCGGCGTGACCGCGAAACCGGTCGCCGACTAACCCGGATAGGCTTACCCGAATGGGTACATGGATTCGGACCCAACGAAGCGTACACTGCGAGTAGCGATGCTGATGCACACCCAAGTTGGAGGGCCGCTCGCGTGGCAGTGAACCACGACCGAAATGGGTTGCGTCGCGTCCTCATCCGGGACGCGGACTACGCGGGCACCTCCAGGGCCCAGCCGTCGACCGAGACTGGCACGATGATCTCGTTGGTTCCTCCGGAAACGCAGGCGCCGGCGCCCGATAGCCGATCCGTGGCTTCCCCAGCCTCTCGCCCGTCGCGGGCGCGTCCGGAGCGACACGGACGGCGCCTCGGCCTCCTGGGGTCCGAGCGGGGCCGAAGCTTATCCGGCGCGGCCACGGCGGATCGGGCGATCGCCCGGCTGGCCGCCTCTACCCGCCGGTGGATGATCCTGCCCTACGTCCTCGGGGCAAGCTCGGGTCTGGCCCTGGTTGGGCTCTGGATGGCGCCCCATTCGCCCTGGGTTCGTCTTGGCCTCGTGCTCGGAGTCATAGGGCTGCTGGCCGTGGCCCTGTGGCGGCACGCCAGGGCCATGACCAATCTCGTCGGCACGACGCTCAGCAACGCGGCGCTTTCCCTGGCCAATCAGCAGTTAACCTCAATGAACGAGCACCTCCAGTTGGTCGCCACGACCGATACGCTCACCGGCCTCCCGAACCGCACTCTCCTCCACGAGAGCTTGCTCCAGGCGCTCCGCCCCGGACCGCGCGGCGTGCCGCTCCTGGCGCTTCTCCTCCTCGATCTGGACAGCTTCAAACAGGTGAATGATACGCTGGGCCACCACGCCGGTGACCTGCTCCTCCGCCAGGTCACCACGCGCCTCCAGGAAGCGCTGGCTGGGGCGGGCACGCTGATCCGTCTTGGCGGGGACGAATTCGCCGTGGTGCTGCCCGGCGTCGACGCGGAGGGCGCGACATCCCTGGCGCAACGCTGCTCGCGTATCTTCGCGGCGCCGTACCTGCTCGATGGCCATGTCCTGCATGTCGGCGGCAGCATAGGCGTGGCCTTGGCGCCCGACCATGGGCAGGATGCCAACATGCTCCTGCGTTGCGCGGATGTGGCCATGTATGTCGCCAAACGCCGGCACAGCGGGCATGCCCTCTATACTCCGGCTGAGGATCATCATAGTCCCCGCCTCCTACAATTGGCGGGCGGATTGCAAGAGGCAATCTTGCGGGACGGCCTCTGCCTCTACTATCAGCCAAAAATACGCCTCGAAACTGGGCGGGTGTGCGGCGTCGAGGCGCTGGTGCGCTGGCGCCATCCCGAGCATGGCCTGATCACCCCTGATCAATTCATCCCCCTGGCGGAAGAGACCGGCGTCATCGGTCCCCTGACCCAGTGGGTGCTTGACCGCGCCTTGCACGATTGCCGGCGGTGGATGGCGGCTGGGCTGCACCTGCCGATCGCCGTGAACCTCTCCATGCGCAACGTGCAGGATCCCAAGCTCCCGGAGCTGGTGTCCGACCTCCTCGCGCGGACGGGAACGCCTGCCGCCATGCTTACCCTGGAGATCACGGAGAGCCTGCTGATGGCGGACCCCGCGGCGGCAATGTCGGTGCTGACCCGGCTGAGCGCCCTTGGTCTGAAACTCGCCATCGACGATTTCGGCACTGGTCATTCAGCCCTGGGCTATCTCAAGCAATTGCCGGTCAATGAGCTCAAGATCGACAAGGCATTCGTGCTGAATCTGAGCGCTCAGGGCACCGGCGGGATGCGCACGGACCGCATGATCGTGCGTTCGGTCACCGCTCTGGCGCACGCGCTTGGGCTGGACGTGGTCGCGGAGGGGGTGGAGAGCCAGCGGACCTATGAGTTGCTCGGCGCCATGCGCTGCAACGTCGTCCAGGGCTATCATGTGAGCCGTCCATTGCCGGCGGAGGAGGTGGAGGGCTGGGTACGCTCCGCCTCCTTTATGCCGGTGAAGGGTTAGCCACGCTTGCTGGCGGGGCGGCTACCAAGCACACTATGGGTATGGCGGAAGACGAGACGAGGGCCGACCATCACGAATCTGGACCTTGCCTCGCTGATCAGGATGGTCCTGCTCACGAACAGGCCCCTCCTCGGCCCACCGCCCGCCGAGGTGCTTGATCCGGTGCCTCGTGGTGACTACCTCGAAGATATCAAGCCGCGTATTCGCCCGTGCGCCGCCGCAATGGATCGCCTATGGGGCTATTTTACGCCAGATCCATGCCACGGCGATCACTGCCGAGCTGGCGCGCCGCATCCGGCGTCAGACCTTCGTGCCCGCGGGAGCCGCCACGGCGTGCGAGGTGATGGCGCACATGGGCCGACACGATCCTCGCTCCCAAAGAATGCGATCTGGCGTTCGTGATAGGGGGGAGGCACTACCCGTGTCCCGATAGAGCCAGGCGAGGAGGAGCTGTTTGTCCGAGGCTACGGGGCGGCCACGCTCGATTCCCTCGCGCGCACCTATTATCGCTACGCCAGGGCGGTCAACGAATGCGCTGAGTATGGCGAGCAGGTCTTCTTCCGTCCGGATCTCGGCGTGGTCAGCCGGCGGGCGGCGGTCGGCCGTTTCCTCGCCCTATTCCAGCCTGGGCGACTTGTCGCGCGACAGGATACCGAGACCAGGCGTGTCCCACGAGGGATCAGGTCTGGGTCAGCCGGCCCGGCCCGCCAGGGCGGCTCCGCCCGCGAACGGCGCGCCCGTTTCCTGCTCGATGCGCAGGAGCCGATTCCATTTGGCGGTCCGCTCCGATCGCATGACTGAGCCAACCTTGATCTTGCCGGCCCGCCAGCCAACCGCTAGATCGGCGAGCCAAGCATCCTCGGTGTCACCCGAGCGGGCCGACACTACCGCGGCGTAGCCCGCTCGCCGGGCGCGCTCGACAATCGTCCTGGCGCCGGAGAGC
>DATLQX010000144.1:0-35085 GCA_035534995.1 Chloroflexota bacterium
ATCGACAGTGCCATCGCTCTCTCCATGGGAACGGTAGTACCGGGTCAATCACTGCGCCGCACTGCTCTGTCAAGTTAGGGCGGATTCCTCCGAGAATTTCTGACACGAGATCGCGAGTCAACTATACCGGATTTGGCCATGCCAAGTTAACGGTGGCCGAGTCGTGACAATACAACTCGACCTCTATCACTGATCGTGAGAAAATCAGTGATATCATGACGGACACTGAGGAGGACACAATGCGGCACTACCGCACAACGCTAACCGAGCGCGGTCAGGTGACGCTGCCTTCCGAGATCAGACGAAAGCTCGGCCTTAAGCCGAGGCAAAAGGTGCACTTTGAAGTAGACGGGGACAGTATCCACATCATTCCTTCAGACTTCACCCTCGAAAGTATACGTGGCATGGTGCCTCCCCTCTCCGAGCCAAAGTCCATCAAGGAGATCTTCGACCTTGCGGCGGAAGAGCATGCCAGGCATGTGCTTGATGAATGCGCCTCGATGGTCGAACCGTCGCTGTACTGTTAGGCTACCCGCACATGGGCCCGCGCCTCGCGTTTGGGTCGCACGACAATCTCGATGTCCTGATCCAGCCGTAACAGCAGGCGCAGCAGACGCTCGATCGAGAAGCCGCTCAGCCGGGCGGCCATCAGGGCCGAGACGTTCGGCTGGGCGATCCCCAGAGCGGCCGCGGCCTGCACTTGCGTCCATCCTCGCTCCACGATCACTTCTCGGATCTGATGGCCCAGGGCTGCCTTGGCCAACAGCTCCTCCGGCTCCGCCAGATCCAGATCGGCAAAGATATTGCCGCTGCTGGGCACGACCTCCCATTCCTCATCCATGGCCTTCTTCCCTCCTTGCTCCCGCACAAGACGAAATCATGCCTCCACTCCGGTGGGCGCTTGCAAGTGGCCGGATCGTTGTATGGCGGAAATAAACTGGCCAGGATCGGCCGGTAGCTTCTCAAGGAAGAGCACGAGATTCCAGCGATCAAGCTGATCCAGCATGGCCACGGACGGTACAAGGATCGCTTGGGCAGCCGTTATGCGCCGCAGATATTCGCCGATCGTCTGTGAGATACGCGGATCCAGAAAACACCGCGGAGCATCGTTCAGACTCAGCGCCGTCCACACCTCACGATCCCGCAGATCGAGGACGTGCGGGATGGCGAGTGTGAGCCGCCACACCCTACGGCGCACGGGCACGTTTGCCAGCGTGGGATTCGTGTTCCGCGCAAAGTGCCGTGACCACTCCGCTAACGCTATGCCTATGTCACCGGCGAGATAGAGCGTTGGTTGCCCCTTCACATTCCATCGGTTATCCGAAGCGCGACCCGCGTAGGAGAAGTTCAACACGTCGGCGCTCTTCCTAACGGTCTCGGGCAGATGGCGATAGGCCGCTCCAGACCACGAGACGATCTTGTCCGGTAGCGCCATCTAGAAGCCTAGGCCCTCATACTCCGATGCCAGGATCTCAATCACCCGCTCAACTGAACCTGCCATCATCTCTTGCAGAGGCGTGTGGTTTCCCAGAGATCGGAGCGGCGTTTGCACGAAGATAGGGAGACCTTCCGCCCCATAGACCAGCAGCCCCAGGCGTACCAGTTCCTCGATCGCCGCCAGCCGGGCGCGCTTCTCTCCATCGGCTTGTAGCTGATGCTGGCGCTCCCAATGCTCGATCGTCTTCGCGCTCACGGACATCACATAGCCCATCTTCTCGCGCGATAAGCCCAACTCCTGCCTGATTTCCTCTGGATGCGGCAGCCCCGCGTGAGCACGATTGGCGATAGCCATGGCAACCCTCCCTTCTCCTCTATGCTACCACGGTTATAGAACACCTTCCATAACCGGGGGCCATTACTCTTACGATTCTCGGCCATGCCCAGGAATTTCGCGCCCCTTGACCCACCGCGCCTCGGGATGGTATGGTACTTCCAACCCAACCGTGTTGCCCGTTGGTGCGCGGGGTTGGGAGAACATACCCACTGGGGCGAGGAGTATTAGGTTCCGCGGGTGGTCTCTAGAGAGCCGGTAGGGCTGGAAGCCGGCGACGACCCCGACCGAACTCGCTTCGCCACTCGGCCTTGCCGTTGCTAGCCGGTGAGCCGTACCCGTGGGCCGGTGACACGCCGTTATCGTGGAGAGTGGACCGCGCACTCCCCTTCGGGGATGGCCGGCCAACATGGGTGGTACCGCGGGGGTCTGCTTAGCAAAGCGCCTCGTCCCTCTTGTCTGTCATGGACAAGGGGGTTTTTTGTTTTCCGGGGCGGCGGATTCGCGATACTCAAGGAGGCGGCATACTATGAAAATGAATGGGGCTCGCATTCTGTGCGAAAGCCTGCTGCGCGAAGGGGTGGATACGATCTTCGGCTACCCCGGCGGCGTGGTGATCCCGCTCTATGATATTCTGCCCGAATATCCCGACCTGCGTCATATCCTGGTGCGGCACGAGCAGGCGGCTGGGCATGCCGCCGAGGGATATGCTCGGGCCCTTGGCAAGGTGGGAGTCTGCCTGGCCACTTCCGGGCCGGGCGCCACGAACCTGGTGACCGCGATCGCCGACGCCCATATGGATTCGGTCCCGATCGTGGCAATCACCGGCCAGGTGCCGACCACCGGGATCGGGCGGGACTTTTTTCAGGAAATCGACACCACCGGCATCACGTTGCCGATCACCAAGCACAATTACCTGGTGCGCCATGTGTCCGATCTGGCCCGCACGATCAAGGAGGCGTTCTACATTGCCTCCACCGGACGCCCAGGGCCTGTCCTGGTGGATATCCCCAAGGATATCTTTGTCTCGGAGGCACCATTTCTCTATCCCGAGTCGGTGGACATCGCGGGCTACAAGCCGACCACCTCGGGGAATATGCGGCAGGTCCGGCAGGCCATCGAGGTGATCAAGGAGGCCAAACGCCCGCTCATTCTGGCCGGACACGGAGTGGTGATCTCGCGCGCCTTCGCGGAGCTTCGGACCTTCGCCGAGCGGGCCGGCATCCCGGTGATGGTCACCCTGCACGGGCTGGGCGGCTATCCCTGCTCGCACCCGCTCTACTTCGGCATGATCGGGATGCACGGCCTGGCGCACACCAACCTGGCGATCCAGGAGGCCGATCTCCTGATCGGGATCGGGATGCGCTTCGACGACCGGGTGACCGGCAAGCTCTCGACCTTTGCCCCCAAGGCTAAGGTGATTCATATCGATATCGATCCGGCCGAGATCTCCAAGAACGTCAAGTGCACGGTGCCGATTGTCGGAGACATCAAGACAGTCCTCACCGCCCTCAACGCGGCGACGCCCGAACTCGCCCATCAGGAGTGGGTGAATCAGATCGAGGCATGGAGGACCGATCGGCGCGCCCCCCAGCAACATCCAGTGGACGACGATCAGCCTATCCCGTCCACCATGCCGATCAAGGAGATCTACCGGCGGACGCGCGAACCCGTGGTGGTGGTCGCGGACGTGGGCCAGCATCAGATGTGGGCGGCGCAGGAGTTCCCCTACGACGACCCCGCGACCTTCATCAGCTCGGGCGGTCTGGGGACCATGGGCTTTTGCCTCCCCGCCGCCATGGGAGCCAGGGTTGCCCGGCCCGAGGCTACCGTGTGGGCGATTGTCGGGGATGGCGGCTTCCAGATGACCATCCAGGAGCTGGCCACCCTGGTCGAGGAGCGGATCCCGGTCAAGATCGCGATCATCAATAATGGTGGGCTGGGAATGGTCCGCCAGTGGCAGGATCTCTTCTATGACAAGAATTACGTGGCGGTCAAGATGTGGCAGCCCGATTTCGTCAAGATCTGCGAGGGCTACGGGATCCCCGCCCGCCACATCGAACGGGCCCGAGACGTGGGCGCGGCGGTCGATTGGGCGCTCGCGACCGAGGGGCCGGTGCTGATTAACTTCAAGGTGGCGGCCGAGGAAAACGTCTTCCCCATGATCCCGGCCGGACTGGGCCTGGATGACATGGTGGAAGGGCACCAGCCGAAAACGTTGCAACTGACATGATCGAATACTCTAACCGGCCAATTACCCCCCATACCCTGGTGGCCCTGATGCAAGACCATCCAGGAGTATTGAACCGCGTGGCCAGTCTGTTCCGCCAGCGAGGGTTCAACATCGAGAGCCTGACCGTTTCAAGGACCGACGTGCAAGACATTTCCCGGATGACGATCGTGGTGGATGGGAATACCACCAACGTGGAACAGGTGATCAAGCAGCTCTACAAGCTGATCGAAGTGACCAAGGTGACCGAACTGACCCACGAGGCGCATCTTTCGCGCGAATTGGCGTTGATCAAAGTGTCCACCAGCGGCAACCGGAGGCCGGAAATCCTCCAGTTGGTGGAGGTGTGCAATGCCACGGTGGCCGACATCGGGGCCGATTCGGTGACCGTGGAAGTGTCCGGGGATCGTGAGCGGATCGATTCGGTCGCCGGCATCCTGCGTCCGTTCGGGATCAAGGAAATCGTGCGGACGGGCCTGATCGCCATGGTGCGGGCGGCGAATTGATTTCGGCCTCCGGCAGGGACGGGCTAGGGACGACAACGGGCCTCCGGCTGAGGCCGGATGGAAGGAACGGGACCGGCTGAGGCCGGGTGGGAGGGACGAGGACACGCATCTTGAAGCCCCGGCATAAATGCCGGGGCTTCAAGATGGTACAACCTTGAGGGGGAGCGGTTGTCTACCGCTCCCCCCGTAAAAACATCAACAGTAACGGAGGTACGAGTGGCGCGACTGTTTTATGAAAGCGACTGCGATCTGGATGCCTTGCGCGGGAAGACGGTGGCCGTACTGGGCTTCGGGAGTCAGGGACACGCCCATGCCCTCAACCTGCACGAGAGCGGGGTCTCGGTGGTGGTCGGCCTCCACGCGGGCAGCAGAAGTCGCCAATCCGCCGAGGCGGGCGGACTGACCGTAACCGACGTGGCGGACGCCGTGAGGCGGGCCGACACGATCATGGTGCTGGTCCCCGATCAAGTGCAGCGCCAACTCTACATTGACGCGATCGAGCCCAACCTACGGGCCGGCCACACTCTGATGTTCGCCCATGGCTTCAACGTGCATTTTGGCCAGATCGTGGCCCCGGCGGAGGTGGATGTCAGCATGGTGGCCCCCAAAGGCCCCGGCCACCTGGTCCGCCGCACCTATACCGAGGGCGGCGGCGTGCCCTGCCTGGTGGCCGTGCATCAGGATGCCTCGGGCCGGGCCTTCCAGAACGGCCTCGCCTACGCCCGTGGAATCGGCGGCGCCCGGGCCGGGGTGCTGGAGACCACTTTCCGCGAGGAGACCGAAACCGATCTCTTCGGCGAGCAAGCGGTCCTCTGCGGCGGGATCAGCGCCCTGGTCAAAGCCGGGTTCAACATTCTGGTCGAAGCGGGGTACCAGCCGGAATCCGCCTATTTCGAGTGCCTGCACGAGCTGAAGCTGATCGTGGACCTTATCTATCAGGGCGGCCTGGGTTATATGCGCCATTCGATCAGCGATACTGCCGAGTATGGCGACTACACCGCCGGTCCCAAGGTGATCAACGAGCACTCGGTGGCCGCCATGCGTGACCTGCTCAAGAATATCCAGAACGGTTCCTTCGCCCGCGAGTGGATCCTGGAAAATCAGGCCGGCCGGCCCGCCTTCCGGGCCATGAAGGCGGCCGACGCGGCCCTGCCGATCGAGAAGGTGGGCAAGGAACTGCGGGGCATGATGCCATGGCTCAATCCGAAGTAGACTGAGAAGCAGGGAAACCCGGCAGCTAGATCGGGTGGCCGTCGCGAACATCGCGGCGCGTCACCCCAAGGCGGCCAGGGCCCGAGGTAACTGTCCAGACAGCCTGAGGAGGTGTCCAGATGGACCGGGTGGTGATCTTTGATACGACCCTACGGGACGGCGAGCAGTCGCCCGGGGCGACCCTCAACGCGGGGCAAAAGCTTGAGATCGCTCGCCAATTGGCCCGCCTCGGGGTGGATATTATCGAGGCCGGGTTTCCGATCAGTTCGCCGGATGAATTCGACGCCGTGCGGGCCATCGCCGAGCAAGTACGGGAGCCGATCATCTGCGCCCTCGCCAGAGCCAAGCCGGACGATGTCGATGCCGCCTGGGGCGCAATCAAGGATGCGCGTCATCCTAGGATCCATGTATTTATGTCAACCTCAGATGTTCATCTCCAGCACCAGTTCCGCATGACCCGTGAGCAGGCGCTGGAGGCCACCCGGACCATGGTAGCGCGGGCCCGCGGCTATTGCGCGGACATCGAGTTCTCGCCCATGGACGCTTCCCGCACCGAACCCGCGTACCTCTACCAGGTGGTGGCGGCGGCCATCGAATCCGGGGCGACCACCCTCAATATCCCCGACACGGTGGGCTATGCCACCCCCGAGGAATACGGGGCGATGATCGCGGGGATCATCAAGAATGTACCGGGCGCCGACAAGATGGTGCTCAGCGTGCATTGCCACGACGATCTAGGGATGGCGGTCGCTAACTCGCTGGCGGGGATCCGGAACGGGGCCCGCCAGGTGGAGTGCACGATCAATGGGATCGGAGAACGGGCGGGCAACGCCTCCCTGGAAGAGGTGGTGATGGCCCTCCGCACCCGTGCCGACGCCTATGGAGTGGATACTGGGGTGGATACCACCCAACTCTACAAGACCAGCCGCCTGGTTACCGCCCGCACCGGCTTGCTGGTACAGGCCAACAAGGCGATTGTCGGTTCCAATGCCTTCGCCCATGAGTCAGGGATCCACCAGGATGGGGTGCTGAAGGAACGGACGACATACGAGATCATGGATGCCCGTACGGTCGGTCTGGCTGAAAGCAGCCTGGTGCTCGGCAAACATTCGGGGCGTCATGCCCTGAAGGCCCGGCTCCAGGATCTGGGCTATGAACTCTCCAACGAGGACGTGAGCCGGATCTTCCTCCACTTCAAGGAGTTGGCCGATAAGAAGAAGCAGATCGAGGACGCCGATCTGTTGACCCTGGTGATGGACATGGTGCAGCCGGAGGGCGAGCGCTATCGCCTGAAGGGCATGCAGGTGGTCTCCGGCGAGCCCGGTATTCCCAGCGCGGCGGTGAGGATTGAGGACGAGCATGGGGAACTGCACGAGACCTCGGCCACCGGTACCGGCCCGGTCGATGCTACCTACAAGGCGATTGATAAGGTGGTGGGGGCCCACTGCACGCTCCTGGAATACGTGGTCCAGGCCGTGACCGAGGGGATCGACGCGATCGCCGAGGTGACGGTGCGAATCACGCGCGATAGCTCTACCACGGACACTCCCCGCCGCACCTACACCGGCCACGGGTCCAACGTGGACGTGATCGTGGCCTCGGCCCGCGCCTACCTGAACGCGATCAATAAGATGCAGGCTACCATTCCCGAGGCGGCCGGAGCGGCCGCCAGGGCGGTCCCCGTGGGAGCGGCGCACCCGTAGGTTACGAGGACCAACCTGGGTCGCCGGCTCTCTGGCGACCCAGGTTGGTCAACTCATTCACGAGCCGTTTATCAAACGGCATTCGTTCCTCGACCGCGGTTGGGGATCGTCCGGATCAATGTAAAAGAAGCAAGGAGGTTTCGTGGCGGACCAGAAGCAGCGGCCATCGAACAAAACCGGACGGACCCCATTATTCCGTCTGACCGTGTTGCCGGGCGATGGGATCGGCCCGGAAGTGGTCGCCGAGGCGCTCAAGTTACTCCAGGCCCTTGAGGATCGGGGCGTGCTCCACCTTAGCCGGCGCGAGGCTATTTTCGGCGGCGGCGCTATCGACGCGACCGGATCGCCGTTGCCGGACGACACGCTGGCCGCCTGCCTGGAGGCCGACGCGATCCTCCTCGGCGCCGTCGGTGGCCCCAAGTGGGATAGTCCTCGGGCCACCGTGCGGCCGGAGGCCGGATTGCTGGGCCTCCGGAAAAAGCTGGGAGTGTTCGCGAATCTCCGTCCGGTGAAGGCATGGCCCGCCCTGGCCGATTCGTCGCCCGTCCGGCGCGAACTGGTGGAAGGCACCGACCTGGTGGTGGTCCGCGAACTAACCGGCGGCCTCTATTTTGGCCGCCCGCGGGGGCGGCAGGCTCGGTCCCGCTACACGCGGGTGGTTGATTCGCTGGTCTACACCAGCATCGAGATCGAACGCATCCTTCATGTAGCATTTCAGATGGCCCAGGGCCGGCGGAAGCTGGTGACCTCGGTGGATAAAGCGAATGTGCTGACCAGTTCCGCGCTCTGGCGGGAACTGGCGATCAAGGTCGGTCAGAGCTACCCCGACGTGACTCTGGAGCATGCCCTGGTTGATTCGGCCTCCATGCAGCTGATCCGAACCCCCGGCCATTTCGATGTCCTGGTGATGGAGAACCTATTTGGCGACATCCTGAGCGACGAGGCCAGCGTCCTGGCCGGCTCGCTCGGCATGCTCCCTTCCGCCAGTCTGGGCACCAGCCGGCGCGGTCTGTACGAGCCGATTCACGGATCGGCCCCCGATATCGCGGGCAAAGGCTGGGCCAACCCGCTCGGAACCATTCTCTCGGTGGCGATGATGCTTCGTCACTCCTTCGGCCTTGAGGACAGCGCGCGTGCGGTGGAATCGGCGGTCGGGCAGGCGCTCGATGCTGGTTGCCGCACGCGCGATATTGCCGCACCCGGCACGCCATTCCTGCACACCCATGAGATGGGCGATGAAGTGGTGAAAAGGTTGCGGTAATGAACCAGAAGATCGAAGTCTACGACACGACCCTCAGGGACGGTACCCAGGGCGAGGGGATCAATTTAAGTCTGAGCGATAAGTTGCGGATCGCCGAACGGCTCGACGCCCTGGGGGTGGACTACATTGAGGGCGGCTGGCCGGGGTCCAATCCCAAGGACGTCGCCTTCTTTCGGGCCGCCGCTACCCGCACCTGGCGGCACGCCCGAATATACGCCTTCGGCAGCACCCGGCGTCCCAATGGCGCCGCCGCCGATGACCCCAATCTCCGGGCCCTGATCGAGAGCGGCACCAGTGGGGTGACGATCGTCGCCAAAAGCTGGACTCATCATGTGACCGAGGTGTTACAGACCACCCTGGAAGAAAACCTGGCTATGATCGCCGATTCGGTCTCCTATCTCAAAGCCCAGGGCCTCCGGGTGATCTATGATGCCGAGCATTTCTTCGACGGTTTCGCCGCCGACCGCGACTACGCCCTGGCCACCTTGCGCGCCGCCGCCGAGTCCGGCGCGGCCATGCTGGTGCTCTGCGATACCAACGGGGGCAGCCTGCCGGAGACCATCGCCGGGGTAGTCGGATCGGTCGCCGCGGCTCTGGATGCCCCGCTGGGGATCCATACCCACAACGACGGCGAGCTGGCGGTGGCGAACACCCTGGCCGGGGTGGCGGCCGGAGCCAGTCAGATTCAGGGCACCTTCAATGGTTACGGCGAACGGTGCGGGAACGCGAATCTCTGTTCCGTGATCCCCAACCTCGAACTGAAGCTGGGCTATAGCTGTTTGCCGCCCGGGCAACTGGCCCACCTGACCGAGACCGCCCGCTTCGTGGGCGAGGTGGCGAACCGAGCCCTGGAGACGGGTCAGGCGTACGTCGGTCACAGCGCCTTCGCGCACAAGGGGGGGATCCACGTCAGCGCCATGCGCCGCTCGCCTATCGCCTACCAGCATGTGGATCCGGCGTTGGTCGGCAATACCCAACGGACCCTGATCTCCGAGCTTTCCGGGCGCTCCAACGTGCTCGAGTTGGTGGAACGGATCGGGAACGGTACCCTGGACGGGGGCCGGGCGACGGCGGTGCTGGAGCAGGTGAAGGCCCTCGAGCACGAGGGCTTTAGCTTCGAGGGGGCCGAGGCATCGGTGCATCTGATGGTCCAGCGGACCGAACCGGGGTATGTGGCGCCGTTCCGCCTCCTCGATTTTACCGTGGTGGTGCAGCGGCGCCCTTCGGGCGAGATGATCGCGGAGGCCATGGTAAAGCTCGATCTGGACGGAGTGACCATCCATACCGCCGCCGACGGCAACGGTCCGGTCAACGCCCTGGACCTGGCGGCCCGGAAAGCCCTGCGCGAGCATTACCCAGCGATCAACGAGACGCACCTTTTCGATTTCAAGGTGCGGGTGCTCGATGGCCACGATGGCACCGGGGCTACCGTGCGGGTATTGATTGAGTCAGGCGATGAGGAGGACAGCTGGAGTACGGTGGGCAGTTCGGAGAACCTGATCGAGGCAAGCTGGATCGCCCTCAGTGATAGTTTGGAGTTCGCGATCAATCGCGGGAGGACGCCATGACCACTTCAACACGCGCCGCCGCCGGCGGACCACCGCCGACTAGCAGTATCGACACCGGGTACGCCTTCTTCGAGGGTCGAGTGGTGCCGTTGGCCGAGGCCAACATCAGTATCGCCACCCACGCCTTCAATTATGGGACCGGTTGCTTCGAGGGCATCCGCGGCTACTGGAACGAGGAGGAGGAGCAACTTTACATCCTGAAGCTCCCCGAGCACCTGGAGCGCCTGCTCCGGTCCTGCCGCCTGCTCAAGATTGACCTCGGCATGAGCCTGGATGAGCTGGTCCAGGGAACCCTGGCCATGCTGCGGGCCAACGGCTTCCGTTCCGATGTCTACGTGCGCCCACTCGCCTATAAGTCCGGGCGGATGATCAAGGTCGCGTTGGCCAGGATCCCGTCGAGCTTCGCCGCCTTCGCGGTGCCCATGGGTGACTACCTGGATACCACCCGTGGACTCAGAGTGACCATCTCAAGCTGGCGGCGACTGGATGACAATGCGATTCCTGCCCGCGGAAAGGTGACCGGCGGCTATATCAACACAGCCCTGGCGGTGGACGACGCGATCAACGCCGGTTTCGACGACACGATCATGCTCACTGGGGACGGCCATGTGGCCGAGGGTAGCTCCTGCAACCTCTTCATGGTGCGGAACGGCGTCCTGGTGACGCCGCCGGTGAGCGAGGATATTCTGGTGGGGATTACCCGCGGCGCCGTGGTCGAACTGGCGCGGGAGCACGAGCTTCCGGTGCGGGAGCGGCGGATCGACCGCAGCGAGCTCTACACCGCCGACGAGCTGTTCTTCTGTGGTACCGGGGTCCAGATCGCTCACATCGGTGAGGTGGATGGGCGACAGATCGGGGAGGGCGGCCGGCGAGGACCGATCGTTAGCCGGCTGCAAGAACGGTACCTGGCGGCGAGCCGGGGTACGATCAGCGATTATCCGTCGTGGCGTACCGCGGTTTACGAGAAGTAGTCACCCGCGAGGCTCCAAGATCCGAGCGATTCCGTAGGGGCACCCCTCGTGGGTGCCCCTATTGCTTCTACATCAAGCTTAGAGGACGACCGAGGCCACGGACACGGCCCAGACATGCGCGGCGGTCGGCCCGTTGGGGCCGAACTTTCCGGTCATCCGCGCCTCCACGGCCCACCAGACTTTCCCGGTGATGGGTAGCCCAATCAACCAATCGTTCTTGGAGCACTGGTAATTGGCGCGCTGACCACCGACACCGAAGGTGGCCCCGGAAATGAAACCGCAGCTCGTGCCGTCGCCCAGAGTGATGACCCATGGCTGCTTATCGCTGGCCGGGGCATGCGTGGCCAACGGCTTCGAGAGCGTGACCTTAATCCCTACCGGCTTCCCTGGCTGGACATCGCAGATCACCCAGGTGGCGTGCGGAGACGGGCTGAAACAGGGATCGAAGATCTCGTTCCCGACAATGCAGCGCCAGGCATCCGAGCGATCCAGGGCCTGGGATTCGCCCATCCCACAATCACCGGCTACCGGCGCGCCCTTCGTGCCCTTCGGATGGAAGATGATCGTCTTGGTCGGGGCAACCAGGCTCATCGCGGTTGGGATCGCGGCGGCTCTCGCGTAGTTCGCGGCCTGGCTGATCCCGCTCATGCACAGGGCGCCGCTGAGCAGGCCAACCGTGATCATTCGCCGGGTCAGGTGTTTCATGGATTCTCCTCCGCGCCTCATGGATGGAAAAGCGCCATCCTTGCTTGTCGCACAGTGACTAACGGCCTGGCGACCATAAAGGTAACACCTACATCCTTGCCTCATACACCCCTTGATCGGAAACGCGCGAGCGGGCACCATGGACCAGGCAAGGAGGAACGGCGTGAGACGATGGTATACGGTACTGCCCCTGGCGGCCTCCCTTCTCCTGGCGGGCTGCGCCGTGATCCCTGGTAGTCCCAGTTCCTCGGCCCCCGCCACTCCCCCGCCCGCCCTGGTCGCCACGCAGGTGGCGGCGGCCGTGCAGTCGACCATGGCCGCCCTTAGCGGGACCATCGAGCCGCCGCCAGGAGGTGCCACGGCCACCCCGTTCCGGGGCGGCGCCGGCCCCACGCCACAGGCAGGCTCGTCAACGTCGACGGATACACCCACCGTGCCCACGAGCACCCCGGCCCCGCGGCCCAGCGGCACCGTGCGCCCCAGTGACACGCCGATCCCCAGCGCTACTCCGATCCCTAGCGCGACCCGGACCTCCACGCCAACTCCAGTGCCGACCCCGGTGATTCTCGGCCCGACCTTGCTCGCGGAGCGTGAAATCGGCGGCGGGAAGCTTTTGCCCCGCTACTGGACCAATACGCCGGCCATCGTCTTTACCATGACAGCAGCTTCCGGGTCCGCCCCCGCCATGCGGCCCGAGGTGGAGGTGCAGCCCCTTGCCCGTGCCTATACCGGTATCCCGACCACCGAGGGAGCGCCACTGGTCCCTGGGCAGCCGGGCAGCATCACCATCTCGGTGGCCACTCTGCCGGAAGGAGCGTATCATTGGCAGGCACGCCTGAGCGATGGGAACGGTCACAATGGGCCCTGGGTTGACTATTATCATGGGCCGGCCTTCCGCCTCGACCGCGCTCCGCCTGACGCGCCGGTCATTAGCTCGACCACCCATCCCAACCAGAAAGCAACCTACTCGGCAGCGGTAGCCCGAATGAAGTGGACCAAGCCGGCGGACAATGGGGGTATCCAGGGCTACCTGACCGGCGTGGACCGCAAGCCCAACGGCGTCCCCACCGGTGCATTGACCGCCGTGAACACCACCGAGATCGGTCCCCTCGCTAATGGAACGATCTATTTTCATGTGCGGGCGGAGGACTGGGCCGGGAATCTTGGCAAGGTGGCTACCTACGTGTTGCACATCGACCACACGGCGCCGACTCTCGGCAAGGTGGTCTTCGATCGCTACGATTTCAATCCACGGTTCGACCAGCTGACCATGCACTTCGTGCCCAGCGCCACCGCGACCGTTCGGGTGGAGATTCGCCAACAAAACAACAACGGACTGGTGCGAATGATCCGCCAGGGCCAGGCCGCCGCCGGATCCACGGTAAAGGTAAGTTGGGATGGCCGGGACCAGCGTGGGGTTCTCGTCCAGCCGGGCAACTATACGATGATCGTGTTGCTCACCGACAAACTGGGGAACGTGGGTGACGGGTATTATGGCCGCCTGGGGGTGAATTACCGGCTGATCGTGGTGCATCTCGCGAGCCAGAGCCTGGATGTCTACAACGGGACAAAATTTCTCCAGAGTACCTTGGTGACCACCGGGAACGCTTTGTTGCCCACTCCGGTCGGGATCTGGCACGTGGTCGCCAAGTATCATCCTTACAAGTTCATCAGTCCGTGGAAGAAGGGCACCCTCTACTACTATCCTCCCAGTGACGTCAACTACGCGCTCAATTTCCATAGTGGAGGCTACTTCATTCACGACGCTCCCTGGCGCACGGTATATGGACCCGGCACCAACACCGCGCCTGGTCCGCCCGGCGTCTACAGCGGTACCCATGGCTGCGTGAACGTGACCACCGCATTCGCCGCCTGGCTCTATAAGTGGGCCGACTATGGTACCGTGGTGCAAGTCGAGCAATAGGGGCGGAGGAGAATGGCGGAGCTTTTGCTCACCGGGATCGCGTTGCTGGCCCTGGCCGTGGTCCTGGCCCGTTCCGCGTATCGGCAGACGCGGGTAGCGCGGCAGACCGCCGCCACTCCTCTTACTCCGGTGGCGGAAGTGCGCGCCCTGCACGAAAGAGTGGCGGCGCAAATTGGTTCCGATCTGTTCGCTCAGCGGGTCGCGCTGGCCGGAATGCTGGAGTGTGACGACCCACTGACGGCCCCGCTCAGCCAGATGGCGTGCGTCGCCTTCCGCTATCGCATTACCCGACGCTGGGAAGAGGAATACGAGGAACGGGACGACGCGGGAAAGCTGTGCCGGCGGGTGCGATCCGGGAGCGAGATCGTATCCTCCAACGAACGGCGGGTCCGCTTCCGCCTGCGGGACCGCACTGGGGAGCTACTGGTCGATCCAGAAGGGGCACGCCTGGAGATGGAAAAAGTGATCGACCACTTCGAGCCCGGTGAATCGGAGGGGACACCACGCTTTGGCGCCCTCATTCTGAACCTGGCGCAGGGACACGGTCGGTCCCGCCGGGTCACCCTGGGCTATCATTCTCACGAGGAGATCGTGCCACTTGGTCGCGAGGTCTACATCCTGGGGATGGCGACCGACCGGGACGGGATGCTCGGCGTGGCGCGGTCACCGGAGCCGGAGGAGCCCTTCCTGGTCAGCCTCCACTCACGAACGCAGGTCGTCGCGCAGGCGCGCACGACAATCACCCGTTCGCTGGCCGGCGCGGCGATATGCGGCCCGCTGGGGATCGCCCTGCTCTTGATCGGCTTGCTCTCCCGCCGATAACCGCGCGGTAGGCAAAAGAGTGCCCATGGATCCCCCATGGGCACCGCACCGGCCAGTCCCGAGCCCGCGCCCTACGCGGTGGGCGTACGCCGCTTCTGCGCTTTCCGCGCCGCGCGTTTCCGCTTGGTCTGCTCGCGCATCCGCTTGGTCTGGAAGCGGCTCTTCTCGCGGTACACCCGCAGGATGCCGTCCTGGGCCACTTCCTTCTTGAAGCGCTTCAGCAAGCGCTCGAAACTCTCGCCGGAAATCGTCTCAACCATAGATTTCTGCTCAGGCTCCTTCAGTAGAAAATTGTCAGGTCACGCCGTATGGCTGTTGGAAAGCACGAATAGCCGTAATCCACTCCCCTGAGTATACCAACGCTCCCACGCTCCCAGCAATCTTCCTCGCTTACCCGATAATTTCTGGACGATCCACGCCTTACCGCCCAATGGAGCGACCCTGCATCTATACTGAGGGTGCGGTCTGTTTGGATGTGGGGGAGAAGAAATCCTTTGGAAACGGACATCCCCCTCAAAACCCTCACCAATTTGCGTCCGCAAGATCTCTTGCCCATGCTCGGGATTGAGGCGGCGACGGTGCTGGCCGTGGAAACGCTCGAACTGCCGATGGCGGCAACCTCCCTGGACACTGTACTTCGCTTGCGGGATGCCGCCGGTCAAGAGTACTTGCACCTTGTGGAATGGCAGGGCTACCGAGATACCCGATTTCTCTGGAGAGTCCTGGGTTATCTGGGCTGGCTGGGGGTTCACCGTTCAGAGCGACCGATTGACGTGACCCTTGTCTACCTCCGTCCCGGTGATGACACTGGCGGCACTCTCTCGCAGAGCGTGTCCGGACGGGAAGCCTGGGGAGTCGGCTTCCGCGTGGTTCGCCTGTGGGAGCAAGATGCCCAGGCCGCGCTCACCGGACGTAACGTGAGCCTGGCGGCACTCAGCCCGTTGATGGCGGGCGCGGACCTAGCGCTTGTGGAGCAGGCTGCCACCCTTATTTTCAAGCATGCCGTGTCTCGACGTGAGCGCGCGGACTTATTGACCATTCTCGGGATTTTCAGCGCCCCTATAATGGAATCAGGACGGTTTGTCCGGATGATCGGGAAGGAGCCGTTGATGGCCTCTGATCTGGTGAGCTATCTGATCGAGGATACGGTAAACGAACGGGTGCAAAAGGCCGTGGCTGAAATCCAGGCCGAGAGCGCGGCACGCCTCGCGATTGCGCAAGAAGCATTGCAGCGCGAAGCCGAGGAGCATACCCGTATGCTTGAGGAGCATACCCGCGTGGTTGAGGAGCATACCCGCGTGGTTGAGGAGCGCCAGCGAGAGTTGCTCGCCCGTGCGGTGGAAGATATCTTGGTGACCCGATTCCCCAATACACCCGTGTCGCTCTCGGCGACGATCAGAGGGATCAGGGATCTTGATAGGCTACAAGATCTCCATGCCGCCCTCCTGCGGGCTTCGGATCAGCAGGTTGCCGAACACCTGCTGCGCCAGACGACGGGATAGCAGGCCGATGGGGGACATACGGTGGATCTGATTGAGCGGAAGATTCAGGAGGCGCGCGAGCGCGGCGATTTTGACAACCTGCCGGGAGCGGGGAAGCCGCTGAATCTGGACGAGAATCCCTTCGTGCCGGCGGAATGGCGGTTGGCCTATAGTACGCTGGCGAGCAACGGTTTCGCGCCCGACCTCGTGGAGAACGATAAGTCGCTGCGGGAGGCAATTGCTGAACTTGCGGCCTCGTTAGACCGTTTTGCCGCCCGCTGGAGCCGCCTCTCCGCTTCCGACCGCCAGGCACGGGTGGAGGAACGGGCCGCCTTTCTCCGCCAGTATGAGGCGGACACACGCGCCTTGAACAGCCGCATTCATGGCTTCAATCATGCCGCTCCCACGGCGATGCAGCGGGGCACTCTGCTGGTGGATCAGACCCTCGCCGCCGCCGCTGCCCGTCTTCCTTCCGGAGGCTGATCCAACCGGCGCTCGCGTCTGCTACCGTATTCGGCATGGATACGCGCCCGATCGGCTTTTTCGACTCCGGGATTGGCGGCTTGAGCATTCTCCGAGCCACCCGCCGGCTGCTTCCCGCCGAATCGATGCACTATCTGGCGGATAACGCGCACTTCCCCTACGGCGCCTTGCAGGCTGATGCCTTGCGTGAATTGGCTTCGCGTCTCACCGCCTACCTTCTGGTCCGCGGCGCCAAACTGATCGTGGTAGCCTGCAATACCGCAACCGTCCACGCGCTCGCGCACCTCCGGACCACCTTCCCCGACGTGCCGTTCGTGGGGGTCGTGCCGGTGGTGAAACCGCTGGCCGAACTGACGCGGAAGCGAGTAATTGCTATCATGACGACCCCCGCCACCGCCGAAAGCCCGTATCTTGCTCGGCTGATCGCCGAGTACGCGGTGGATTGTTCAGCGGTGATTATTTCCTGCCCCGGCCTGGCGGATCTGGTGGAAGCCGGCCGCGCCACGAGCGGTGAATTGAACGCGCTGCTTGAGCAGTTCCTGCTTCCAGCGCGAACGTCCGGCGCCGATCTGCTCGGGCTCGGCTGTACGCACTATCCCTTAATCCGGGCGCGGATTCAACGCCTTATGGGGCCGGAGGCGAGGGTTATTGACTCCGGAGAGGCGGTGGGGCGGCGAATACGCTCGGTGCTGGCCGAACGTGGCACCCTGGCCGAGGGTTCGCCCGCCTCGTATTCACTGTTCAGTACCGGCGACCCTTCGTCGTTAGCTCGGGCCGCCCGACGCTATCTCCGGCTGCCGTTATCGACGGTTGAGCGAATTGAGTTGCCTGGGACTGTGGATCATAGTTCAGGCTGGAGTAAGCCGCGGATATGAGCCTATCACCTTGAGCATTTGGGTGCAGCGCGCCAGGGCGGAGAGAGCGGCGGCTACATCGGGATCATCGTGATGTCCTTCGAGATTGGCATGGAACAGGTATTCCCAGGTTCTTCCTCTGATCGGGCGTGATTCCAGCCGACTGACGTTGACCTCATGAATGGCGAATGCCGCCAGGGCACGGAAGAGTGATCCCGGCTGATCCCGGACTACGAAGACCACGCTGGTCTTCCCGCCAGACTGGGCCGGTACCTCCTCGTGGCCGATGATCAGGAATCGAGTATAGTTGTCCTTGTTGGTCTGAATATTCTCGGCCAGCAGTTCGAGGTCGTAGATGGCGGCGGCCCGCCGCGAGGCGATTCCCGCCACGCCGCGGAGTTCCCCCTCCCGCACCAGCTTGGCGCTTCCCGCCGTGTCGTATACCGGGATCACCTGGACGGGAAGGGATTCCAGAAACTCGCGGCTCTGGGCCAGGGCCTGCGGATGAGATTGCACGGTATGGATTTCCTCCAGGCGTTGCCCGGGAAGAGCCATCAGGCATTGCTGGACATGCAGATCGTACTCACCGCGAGGAAAGAGGCGTCCCTGGTACTCAAGGAGCAACTCGTATGATTCGTTCACGCTATAGGCGGTGGAGTTTTCCACCGGCACTACCCCGAAATCGGCCTCTCCGGCCTGGACCGACGTGAAAACGTCGGCGAAGCTGGGCTTGGGCAGCATGGGATGATCGGGAAACAGGTACGACGCCGCTTCCTCGCTAAAGGCGCCCCGTTCCCCTTGAAAGGCAATCCCACGCATGTTCGTACTCCCTGGCCTTGTTATTCCACGTTTTCAAGGGTAGAGTGTAGCACGCGAGGCACGTTTTCCCCACTTTCCCCTTGTTCGGTATTTTCCTCTCCGGCATACTCCCTAGCAGCATGAGCCGACTACTAGCGGCGCGAGTCGCCATTCTCCTCGTTCTCCTCTTTCCAGCAGGGCTCCGTTCCGCCGCCGTCCACGCGGAGCGTCCCAGCCTATCCTCCGACCTGCTGAGCGTGCCGTATGACGCGACACTGCCTGAAAGCGGGCATGTGCGCTTTGTCCGTGCCTCGGTGAACGGGCAACTGCTCTTCGTGGGCTTGCAGGACGGCGGGCTGGAGCGAAGCACCGATGGTGGACATACCTGGAAGGATGTCCGCATTGGCGTGATGGGTGGACCGGGGGCGCAGATGCTTGATCTCCGGATCGCCCCGTCCAACCCAAATATCATCTGGGCGGCCGGATTGACCGGGGTGTATCGCAGTGCCGATGGTGGGCTGACCTGGATCGAGGTGGATACGCGGAGTGACGGTCCGGGGCGGGCGGTGGGATCCGTCCTGGCCATTGACCCCCGGCACCCCGAGGCCGCCTTCCTGGCCGGATACCGGAACGGCGGCCTCTATGTCACCCATGATGCCGGCTTGAGCTGGACCGAGGCGCTGCCTTTCCCGGTGAGCGGCGTGGCCGTGGATCCGGCCAACGGGGCTATTGTCTATGCCGTGTCCCGCACCGCCGGCGTGCAGCGGAGCGCCGACCATGGCAGTACCTGGAGTTCCGGCGTCCAGCTTCCGGCCTATACCGGAATTGGCGAGGAGACCGCGTCGCCTGGTCGCTTACTGGCGGTGAGCGGACCCGGCGCTGGACTCTACGCGGCCATGGACGGCGGCGGGGTCGAGCGATCGCTGAATGGCGGGCGGTCCTGGCAGGATCTATCGTTCGGCTTACCGCGCACCCCGTCCGGAGAGGGCTACGCCGTCCCGTACGATTTGACCGTGACCGGAGGCTCGTCCCCCGATCTCTCTGCCATTGTCCCGGACGGTTCCCTGTTGCAACCCCATGGCAGCGGGTTGTATCGCCTTTCGCTTGTCCCGCCCTCGCCCGCCGGTTCAGCATCGACCGCCACCGTCACCGTCTCCCCAAGCGTTACGTCAAGCGCCACCGCTTCCCCGAGCGCGACCCCAAGCCCCTCGGACACCAACAGTCCAACCGTAGGCATTTCCACCACCCCGATCAGCGGGACTCAGGTGTTGACCGGCACCGCGACCCTGATCCCATCGCCCAGCGCCACCGCCAGCCCAACCGCGAGCGCCACGTCCACGCCCAGCCCCAGCGTCACTCCCCTGCCCACCGTCCAATGGACCGAAGTGGGGCTGAACGTGGATGCGATTGCCGGGGCGCCGGATGCGCGCTCCCCGCTTATGGTGGCCCGCGAGGCATCGCCCCGATCCGGGTTCACCGCTACCGTAGGCATCTTAGTCGGATCACCCCTGCTGGATATTCCCTATAGGCTGCCGGCCCCATCGGTTCGGGTGGTGAATGGCGGCTTCGTCCTCGGGGCCACTCCGCTTACCTATCTGTCCGGTATCAACTATGAAGGGCCGGCGGATCGGCCCTGGCAACTCTGGCAGGACGGTAAGTTCAATCCTACCCTGGTGGCCGGGGATCTGGACGCCGCGGCCGCCGCCGGGTATAAGGTGCTCCGTATCTTCGTCCAGGATCCGCTCCCCGCCCAGGTGTTGCAAGGGGAGTTTGGTCATCTCGATACCCTGGTGACTCTGGCGCACCAGCGCGATCTGCGGCTGCTGATCACCTTCAATGATTCCCGCGATCTTGACTTGACCCGCGTCGCCGCCGTGGATCGGGCAATCGCCGGTCATCTTCGAGGAAACCCCACAGTGTTCGGCTACGACCTGCAGAATGAACCGGCTTACCAGGATATCGTGGCGGCTCAGTACCCCGCGGGCTCCGGCATACCCTTGCAAAGTGCCGCCCTGGTGCGGCGCTATGGGGAATATGTCTCCCTGAAACGGATTCGCGCCGACCGCGCGGCGGGAAAGTGGCTGGATGCCCCGTTCACCCAGATGAGCGCCGACCAGGTGTGGGTGTATCTGAACGCGGCCAATATCGTGGACGAGTTCTTCAACGCCGTTCCCAACTATCCCGATACGCCCGCCCCCGCCCATTGGCTGCCCCTGGTGGCGGCGATTAATAGCAGTGTCGCCACCTACATCAATGTGCTCCGGGGGGCGATCCGATCAGTTGACCCCACCCACCTGATCACCATGGGCTACAACAAATATTTCTGGGCTGCCTTGCCCGCCAATGCGGTCCTGGATTTCCGCTCCCTGCACCTCTATCCCACCAATCAGAGTTTTGCCAGCATCCATGGTGATCTGCAATTGTTCGAGTCGCTCAAGGCCATGGCCTCCAGTCCCCTGGTCCTGGGCGAGTACGGCTTCTCCACCGCCTACCAGGCCGGCGATCTCGCCTCGGTCCAGGAATCGGCCATGAGCCTCTATCCGCGCGTCCTGGGAGGCGATGGAGACATCAAGTGGGTGCTCAACGACGATACGGTGGGCTACAACCCTTACGAGAATGGCCTGGGATTGCTCGCCGCCCATGGGGTACCCAAGGCAGCCTACTACGTCGACCGGGCGCGCAATGCCTACTTCGCTGGTCAGCACCAGCCGGGAGGGGTACGGATGTGGGCCGACTCCACCACTGGGATCGGCTATCTCTATTCGGCCCCGGATGCCCTGGGAGTCAGCGGCGGCAGCTACAGTGACAGCCGGCTTGCCTATGCGGTCAAAGGCGGATCGGCGGCAGCGGAGGTCTGGATGAACTGGACCGCCCGCGGCTCCCTCCGCGTGGTGGCGACCCACGATGCCAGCCTGAACCTCAATCTGGCCGCGCTGGCGGGCGCCGCGCCCGGCCCTGTCACGCTCAGCCCGGCCCAGCCATTCAAGCTGAAGGGTACCCAGGTGAGCCTACATCTTCACGCGGGCACCTGGTATACCCTGAGCTTTAGCCCCGGCGCCTCCGAGCTACCGCCGCCGCCGCCCGATCTCCCCGTGGCGGCTCAGACCAGTGGTTGGTACATCCTGGCCGCCGGCCACAATGTCCTGCCGCCCTTGCTCGGGTTCTGGCAAAACCTGGGGAGCAGTGCCGTGGTGGGGACGCCAATCGACGATGCCCGATCCGGCCCGGGTGGACCCGTACAATTTTTCACGGCGGTGGCCATGCAGGGGCGAGGGAACACGGCGATTCTTCTCCCCCTCGGGCTGGAGGCCCTTGGTGGTCGGCCCTATCCCCCCGCCAGGGAACTGCCGAAGAAGACGAAACACCTCTACTTCCCGGTCACCGGCCACAACCTACGTGGATCGTTCCTCGCCTATTGGCAGGCGAGCGGTGGCCTGGCCGTATGGGGGATGCCGGAGACCGAGGAGTTTGTCCAGGGCGGGAAGATCGTTCAGTATTTCGCGAACGCCGAATTCGTATGGAACGGGAGCGGCGTGTCACTGGGGCCCTTGGGATCACGGGCCTGGGCGGGCGGCGCCCGGTATTAGGACCCCCTGGCCTATGCTCCTCGCCCTCGTAGGGGTACCCCTCGTGGCTGCCCTCGGTGTCTCTACGGCTGCCAGTCGATGGGCCCCGTCACCCACGCCTCCCACCCACGGTCGCGGGCCGCCCGCGCCCCCCGCTCCGCTTCCTCGGCGGTATCGAAGAACCCGAAACAGGTCGGACCACTCCCGCACATCAACACGGGCGCGGCGCCAAGTTCGCGCAGCAACTCCAGCACCTCGCCAACCAGCGGGTAGGCGCGGAGGGTCACTGGTTGCAGCGCGTTTACGAGCGGCCAGTCCACAGGGGGCGTGGCGTATGCGAGGGTGGCCAGGCGTTCCGATGCCGCGCCGTCTCCGTAGCCATCCGGGGTAAGGGCGGCATACACCGAAGCCGTGCTGACCTGGATCGGTGGACGCACCAACAAAATGATCGCCGGAGGCAACGGAGGCAGTGGGCGGAGGATCTCGCCCCGCCCGCTCGCCAGGGCCGTCCCGCCTGCCAGGCAAAAGGGCACGTCGGAGCCCAGTTGGGCCGCCAGGTCTTGCAGGGCCTCCCCAGGGAGCCCGGTATCCCAGAGACGATTCAGACCGATCAGGGTGGCCGCCGCGTCGCTACTGCCGCCCCCCAGACCGGCCGCCACGGGGATCCGTTTCTCGATATTGATCGTCGCCCCACCGGAGTAGTTCGTGGCGGCCCGGAGGAGGAGCGCCGCTCGATGGGCGAGGTTTCCCGGCCCGACAAGCTCGGGGAGGGAGCAGCGCACCTCGATCGCCGCGGCCGGCTCCAGGCGCAGGGTGTCATGTAGGGCCAGACTACACATGAGGGAGCGGAGCTCGTGATAGCCGTCGGGCCGCTTTCCCAGAACCTCCAGGGTGAGGTTGAGCTTGGCGTAGGCTGGGATACTAAGACCCATGGAGTTAAACCAGATACTCCTTGAGACGCTGATACAGCTCGTCCGCTTCGTCATCCAGCAGCTGCACTGGTTCGGGAAACCCTTCCACCACTAGCTCGATCTGATGCGATCGGCCGCTGCTGGGATCGACGCCAATGCTAAGCTCGCGGAGGCGATCCGCGTTCACGTAGTGCTCAAAGGTCGTGCTGTCGCCCGGCGCTTTCGGCATCTTTACAAAGAGGGGCATGGCAACTCTCCTGTCGAGAATGACCCTCAGTGTATTCCCGGCGGTCCTCGACTGTAAAGGGAATCCTCAGGAATCCTCGATCCTGGCGATTGCCTCTTTCGGCGCCGTGCCGTCGTTGCAGACCGCGAGAATACCCGGCAGATATTGGTCCATCATGAACACGTTGATATGGATCAGTTGCTTGATCAGCGTGGTCAAAAGACCGTGCGCCTGTAAAGCCGAGTCCGGGACCTCCTTCAGGCTGAGGCTCGTCTTATAGCGCAGTTCGCCACTCTCCAGACCAAGCTCGAAGTTCCCGACCAAGGTGTTAAAATTGGCGAGGGCGGTGAATTCGGCCATCGCGGCCCGTTTATCGGGAGCAATCTCGACTGGGCTTACCGAGTAAAACAGGAAAATGCGCGCGTCCTCCTCGGCCTGGGCGACACAGGCCCACTGCCCATTCTCTCCCTTGACGGTCATACTGTAGCCAAGGCTGTCGGCGATACGGTGAATGCCCCAGCCGTCCTCCGCGAGGAAGGCGCCCATGGTCTCGAAGATCAGTCCCATGTTGCTCGCTTTCTCATTATCGACGCGGGCGGGTCATCGGCTTCACGCCAATCGGCCCCGAGATCACCATCTCCTCGCGTTCGTCGAGCTCACGCTCGGCCTGGGTGCGCGTGGCGGCAAACTCCTCCTCGGTGATCCCCTGCTGTTTCCGTCCCTCTGGACCCATCTCTTGCAGGATCTTCCGGAGGCTGGCGGTCGATGCTTCCACGTCACCGAGGCGCATCTTGTTCTTCCAGTTTATTCCGCGATCACTTCGCCCGCCATAGTTCAGCTTATTTTTGATGTCGGCCAGCACCTTCACCTGATAGCTGGTGTCCTGGTGGATCCAGTCTCCGGCGCCTTTCCATCCCTGCTTGACCGTCTCGCCGATCGTCTTGCTATCTTCCTTCAGCTTGAGCTGGCTCAGCATCAGCTTCCGCAGCGCCCGATCGGAGGAGCCGTCAAGGGTCAGTTTGCTGATCCCATAGCTGGCGAGTTCGTCGAGGGCCACCTTATTGCCTGCTCGCCCCTCCCGGATCAGAGCCTGGCTCGCGTGCTTGGGATCGTTGGACATCAGCTTCTCGGCTGATCCGGGCAGCGCCAGCATGTCCGCCGACCGTGCCTCCTGGGCCGTTCCCGTCTTGAAGGCAGTGTAGAGCGACATCCCCGCTTTATTGACCAGGGCAAGGGCGGTGCCGGCCAGCTTGACCGGCGCGCCGACCACGGCGCCGATCCCGCTCAGGGTAATCGCCCCGCCGACGATCTTCAGGGTATCGGCGGCCATGGCGATGCTGCTGGTGGTGACCAGCGCGGCACCCTGGCGCTTAAACTGCCCGATCGCCAGGGCGAGGTGTTCCGCCCCCTCGGTGGCGGCGTCCTTAATCCGCGATCCCTGCCCCTTGACCCGCGACGCGGCCTCAGTCAGTTCTTTTCCATGTTGAATCAGATTGAGGGCGCCCGAGGCGATATCGAAGATCGGCAAGACGCCGCCTGCCAGTTCGGTGGCCAGGCTAGCGCCGCCGAAGTCCCCCGCCAGATTGGTGGCCGAACTCCCCAGGGACAGCAGGGTCTTGCCCACGTTGAATACACCATCGGTGATCTGGTTGTAGGCGAGTTGCTGCTCCGCTGGGTCGCCGTTTTCCAGCGCCTTGGCCAGCGAGACGAACTCGGTGATCTGGGTACCAAGGGACATCAAGCCGCCGGCCGCCCCCAGGATGTTGGCGCTATCTTGAGCGGTACCGGTCTGGGTGATGATTTTCCGCCCGCCGGACATGTGGGACGTACCCGATACGGTCGAATTCTCGAAAGCCTTCGTCCCCAGCACCTTTCCCACGCTTGAGCCAGTCAGCGTTTTGACTCCCGAGGACACAACGGACCCAGTCTGCGAGACCCCGCCGATCCCTCCCAGCACTCCGCCCGCCGTCTCCGCGTTGGTGTCCTTGAGCTTCTTGGCCCAGTTCTGCTCGTTTTTGCCCTTCATATTGAGCATTTCGAGCAGGACATCGCTGTACTTGTCGCCGAGCACTTCCACCCCGGTGGAGGCGACCGCCACAAGCGCCATGGCGCCCTCGGGTTTCCCCTTCCCCTTGATCCAGGCAATCAGTTGCTTCAGGAGGCCGCGCGTCTCGGCGTCGTGCTTGTCGTCCTTCGAGGCCGCTTCCAGCTTCTCGGTAATCTCCGCCTTCTGCTTCTTGCGTTCCTTGATCAGCTTGAGTTCCGCCTCGATGGTGTCCCGCTCGGGATTCCTGGGGCCCTTCTTGATCTTTTTATCGAGCCCTTCCAGTTCGGCGGTGAGTGTCTTGAGCTTAGCTGCCGCCAGACCCTTCACCTTGGGGATCTTCAAGGCGAGCGTCATCCGCTTCGCCTCTTCCTTCTTGGCCTTGCGTTCTTCCTTGAGCTTCTTCAGCTCGGCCTCCGGCCAGGGCCCCTTGTCCAGCTTCTCCAGCCCGTGGAGCTTCCCCTTAAGGGTTGCTTTCTCAAGCTTCTGCTGGAGCGCGCCGGGATCGAGCTTCGCCACGTCGGCTGGCCCGCCAATATCGCTCAGCGCCTCGAACTGCGCCTTGAGCGCGTAGGCCATCGGGTCAGTGGGAGGGAGATTCTTCAGCTCCAGACCGAGTTGCGCTTTCATCACCCGAACCGCGTGAACATCCTCCTGCTTGCGCTGTTTCTCGGCCCGACTTAGGACGTCATCCTCCAGGAAAGTCTGCTTGTTGGCCTTGACCGCCTTTTCAGAGGGAGTGATCCGCCGGGGCCGGAACTCTTCGGGAATGGCCAGGAGCGCGTCATCCGGATTGATGTCACTTTTCCCCGTGGCCTTGATCTCGGAGTCGCGCTGTTCCTTCAGCCGCTGCTCCTCGGCAAGCGCCTTCCGTACGACCTCGAAGCCTTCGAAGGTAGGAGCATCGGTTCCAAGTTTTGCCGAATTCTTCTCCGCCACGAACTGCGCGATGCTCCGGTCAGTGCCGAAGATACGCCGATTGAACGTCGACATTGATTCCAACAAGCCACGTTGCACGGCGACCGTCTGCCCTCGGCCTGTTGGAGCCGGCACACCGTCGGGCTGCCGCTGGATAGGCGATTGGCCGGACTGGCGGAGCAATTGCCCAACTGCCTGGTTCCCAACCGTCCGCTGCAAGCGCATGATATAACCGACCATGTCTCCCTCGGAGTGAGCGGGCACCGTACCATGCCCGGACAGCCCGTGAGGAGGGGCCGTCCTTGGCCGTTCGCGCTGAGCGTGAACACGTGTGCGACCGCTCATGGCGGTCCTCCCTTCGCGTGACCTGCCGGCTCGGTCTCCGGCCAGAGGTAACCCCTCATCGGTCCAGACGAGCCCTCAGTCCGATCCTTCGGCAGTCAATATTCTCAACGAAAAAGCGCCAAGGTCGCGGCGCTCCAATCCTGGCATAATAGCATGAGCACCTAGGCCAGTGTTAGTACCCAAAAGAGCCAGGACCGCCACCTTCACTCCTTGCTACACTGACGGTACGCGATGATGGAAGGGATCTGAAACGTGCGGCCCGATGCGAAAACCGATCCATTCTCCGCCCGCTTGGCCCAGGGCGTGCTGCTGTTCGATGGCGCCATGGGGACGCAGTTGTACGCCCATGGTATCACCTATGAACAGTGCTTTGATTACCAGAATCTTGTCCAACCCAAGATCGTGGAAAACATTCATCGGGCATACCTGGCGGTGGGGGCACAGGTGCTGGAAACCAATACCTTCGGCGCCAACGCGCACCGGTTGGCCCAGCATGGCCTGCAGGACAAAGTACATGAGATTGCCCGCGCGGGTGCTCGCGTCGCGCGGGCCGCGCGCGAGGTAGCCGGGGTAGATGCCCTGGTCGGCGGGGCGGTTGGCCCGCTGGGCAGCCTCCTCGAACCCTACAGCGCGATCACCCTGGCCCAGGCCCGTGCCATGTTCCAACAACAAATCGAGGCCCTGGTCGAGGGCGGCGTGGATCTCCTGGTCCTGGAAACCTTCTCCGACCTGCGCGAGATTACCGAGGCAGTGCGGGCGGCGCGCGCCGTCTGCGATCTCCCGATCGTAGCCCAGATGACCTTCACCGAGGAACTGTTCACCCCGACCGGGCAAACCCCGGAAGGAGTAGCCCGAAGTCTTGACGCGCTCGGCGTGGAGGTGATTGGCGCCAACTGCAGCGTGGGGCCCCAGAGTATGCTGACGGTGATCGAACGGATGAGCCGGGTTACCAGCCGGCCTCTATCCGCCCAACCCAACGCCGGTCTTCCGGCCAACGTCGCGGGCCGGCTAATCTATCTCACCTCGCCCGGCTACATGGCGGACTACGCGCGGAAAATGGTCCGCGCCGGCGCCCGCCTGGTGGGGGGCTGCTGCGGCACCACGCCCGCCACTATCCAGGCATTCGCGAGCGCCCTGACGGCCGGCGACGTGCTCACCATGCATACCGACGCGACACCTCCTTCCCTGATTTCCGTGGCGGAGCTGCCGCCCGAAGGCGAACCCGATGATTGCGAGCCGCCCTCGACCATGGCCGCCGCGCTCCATCAGGGATTCTTCATCAGCGTGGAACTGGCCCCACCCCGCGGCGTGAACCCGGATAAGATGGTGGCGGGCGGGCGGCTTCTGCGGGCGGCCGGGGTGGACGCGGTGAATATCACCGATGGGGCCATGGCCCGGGTCCGCATGAGCACCCTGGCGGCAGGGTCGCTGATCAAGCAGCGGATCGGCATTGAGCCCATCCTCCATGTCACCACCCGCGATCGTAACCTCATGGCCCTGCAGTCCGACCTCCTGGGAGCCCACGCCCTGGGGCTGCGGGCCGTCCTCGCCCTCACCGGTGACCCGCCATCCACCGGCGACTACGCGCACGCCAAGGGAGTCTACGATGTGGAGTCGATTGGCTTGATGCGGATCCTTCGCCGCCTGAATGAAGGGGTCGACGTGGCGGGGAACGCAATCGGCCGCCCGACTGATTTTTTGATCGGGGCCGCGCTCAATCCGGTAGCGTCGGATCTGGAGTGGGAATTGGACCGCTTTCAGCAAAAGATGGAGGCGGGCGCCCACTTCGTGATGACCCAGCCGGTCTACGATGCCGATCTTTTTGCCCGCGTGCTGGCACGGATCGGCCGAGTGCCGGTCCCGGTGCTGATGGGGATCATGCCGCTGCAGAGTTACCGGAACGCGGAGTTCGTGCATAACGAGTTGCCCGGCGTTACCTTGACCGAGACGGTGCTGGCGCGGATGCGCGCCGCCGGAACGAATGGGCAGGCGGAGGGGATGCGGATCGCCCTGGAGATTCTTGATGCCTGCCTCCATCTGGTGGCCGGCGTCTATATCATGCCCACCTTTGGCCGCTATGAGCCGGCCGCCGACTTGGTGCGCCTCTTGCGCGCCCGCGCCCCGGTGCTGACCGCCAGATCGTAGCCGGATCGGCGCTTTGCCGTTCCCGAACCCTGACCACCTGAAGGAGTAACCATGACCCGTTCCACCACCATCGGCTATCCCAGGATTGGGCGCGACCGCGAGTTGAAGCGCGCCTGCGAAGCGTACTGGAAAGGCGCCCTTCCCGCCTCGGAACTCCTCGCGACTGGAGCGGCGCTCCGCAAGGCCCACTGGGAGGCCCAGCGCGATGCCGGGATCGAGTTCATTCCGGTCAACGATTTCTCCTTTTACGATCAGGTGCTGGACGCTATCGCCCTGGTCGGAGCCGTGCCTCCCCGCTACCAATGGGCCGGTGATCTAGTCGATCTCGATACCTATTTCGCCATGGCCCGTGGAGCGCAGGGGAAGGGGCTTGATGTCACGGCGCTGGAGATGACCAAGTGGTTCGACACGAATTACCACTATCTGGTCCCGGAGTGGCAGCCCAACCAGCGATTCCGCCTCGCTTCCACCAAGCCATTTGACGAACTGGCCGAGGCCCAGGCCCTGGGGATTACCGCCAAGCCCGTCCTCCTGGGGCCGCTCAGCCTGGTGCTTCTGGGGAAGGCCCAGACACCCGACCTGGACCTTTTGGGGTCCACCCTCGACGGCATCCTGGCGGTCTACGGTGAGGTGATCGAACGGCTGGCGGCGGCGGGGGCCGAATGGATTCAGCTTGACGAGCCGTGCCTGGTCCAGGATCGCACGCCGGCGGAGCTTGCCGCGCTCACCCGCGCCTATGCCACGCTGGCGCGGCACGCGGCGGGGACCAAACTCTGGGTACAAACCTATTTTGGCTCGGTCGATGAAGCGTATCCGGCCCTGACGGCCCTCCCGGTCAACGCCATCGGCCTGGACTTGGTCCGGGGAGAGCGGAATCTCGCCTCGGTGGCCGGCCATGGCTTCCCTGATGGGAAATTTCTCGTCGCCGGGGTGGTGGATGGTCGAAACATCTGGCGGGCCGATCTGGACCGAGTACTGGGGTCGTTGGAGCGGCTCGCCCAGGTGGTTCCCGCCCAGCGCCTGATCGTCTCCACAAGCTGCTCCTTGCTCCACGTGCCCTACGACGCCCGCCGCGAAACGAGCCTGAACGACGAACTCCGGGGGTGGCTGGCCTTTGCCGAGCAGAAGCTGGGCGAAGTGGCTACCCTGGCCAGGGGCCTGAACCTTGGGCGCCCCGCCGTGGCCGAGGCTCTGAAGGAAAGCACTACCGCCCTGGCGGCCAGAACCGCCTCACCCTCGGTCCACGATCCCGCCGTGAAGGCACGTCTGGCCGCCGCCCCACCCTCCAACCGCGCTCCCTACGCCGAACGGCGCGCGGCCCAGCGAGAGCGCCTGAACCTGCCCTTCCTCCCTACCACGACGATCGGCTCGTTCCCGCAGACCGGCGAGGTGCGCCGGATGCGGAAGCGGTTTGAGTCGGGAGAGATCGATGCTCCCGCCTACGAGCGGTATGTCGAGGAGTCCATCGCCGAGACGATCGCCATGCAAGAGAAGCTGGGCCTGGATGTCCTGGTGCATGGCGAGTTCGAGCGCAGCGATATGGTGGAGTATTTTGGCGAGCAGCTATCCGGATTCGCCTTTACCCGCCACGGTTGGGTGCAGAGCTATGGCTCGCGCTGCGTCCGCCCACCGATCATTTTTGGCGACATTTCCCGTCCCGTTCCCATGACCGTGCGCTGGAGCACCTACGCCCAGTCCCTGACCGACAAAACGGTCAAAGGCATGCTCACCGGCCCGGTAACGATCCTCAACTGGTCGTTCGTGCGGGATGACCAATCACGGGCCGACACCTGCCGCCAAATCGCCCTGGCCCTCCGCGACGAGGTGGCCGATCTGGCGGCGGCGGGACTGCGAGCGATCCAGATCGACGAGCCCGCGCTTCGTGAGGGACTCCCGCTCCGCCGGGCCGACTGGCAGGGCTATCTCGCTTGGGCGGTGGCGAGCTTCCGTCTAGCCGCCTCCGGCGCCGAGGCCGCCACCCAGGTTCACACCCACATGTGCTACAGCGCCTTTGACGACATCATCGAGGCCATCGCGGCCCTGGATGCCGACGTGTTGTCAATCGAGAACTCTCGGTCGGGCGGCGAACTCTTGCAGGTATTCGAGCGGGTGGGCTATCCCCAGGAGGTTGGCCCCGGCGTGTATGACATCCATTCGCCGCGTGTCCCCTCCGAAGAGGAGATCATCCGCATGTTGCGGGCCACCCTGGCTGTCCTCCCCCCCGATCGGGTCTGGGTCAATCCCGACTGCGGGCTCAAGACGCGGGCCTGGCCGGAGGTTCTGCCGGCCCTGGAGCATATGGTAGCGGCAACCCAGACCCTCCGGGCCGAGCGTCAGGGGTAGGGGAAGAACCGAGGGGCACGAATTCTTCCTGCCCCTCGGTTATAGCCTCAACTCTGACTCACCCCCGCCACCACGGCGCCCACCGAGGCGCTGGCCCCGTGAAACACCCGCGCGATCACCACCGGCGCCGTACTCCCCCAGAACACGGCGGTCCCGGCATGGGGCAGGCGAGCGCTGTCGGTGCTCAGCACGGTCAGTACGCCAGGTGGCGCGTGGAAATGTAAGACAATCGGTACTCCTGCTTGCGCCGGGTACACGGTGGCCGTCAGATCGGCGGTGCCGGAGGATCGATTGAGCACGTACCAGGTCTGCGTGGTGAAGCGGCTACCGCCGACTCCAGGGAATGACCACTGGATCGCCGGCTGAGGCACGCCGGCCAGTACGCTCCCCATGTGCGTGCCGACGTTGGGTGAGCCGCCAAAATACTGACCCTCCTCCGCGATCACCGGCACGTCGCTGCTGGCCACCACGGCCATGGAGCCCACGGAGATAGGCAGAGTGACCGTGGTCCTGATGCCCGGCGCCACGATAACCGCCGACGGCAGTGGCGGCAAGGCAGCCGCCCCATAGGCCGAAAGCTGCACATGGGCCGCCACGGTGGTCGGATTGATAAACGACAGGTATGCCTGATCGGCCCCGGCAGTGGAGACGTACGGGAACGTCCATTGGGCGGCGGGCCCGCGAATGCCGGCGTTGACCGAGGCGCCAAACTTCCCCGATCCGGAGCCGGCGCCCCAATACAACACGCGCTCGGCGGCAATCGGCTGGTCTGACTGCACCGAGAGACCGAGGGAGCGCCCCGGAACCGCCGCCCGGATATTCACCGTGGCCCGCCCGTGGGCGGCCACCGACGCGCTCAGCGGCGCGAGCACCTGCGCCCCAGCCACCCCTACTGCCTCGATGGTTATCGTGGCAGGACTGTTCCCCGGATTGAAGAGGGCGAGATACTCCTGGAAGCTGGCTCCGGTATATCCCTCGGAGAAATACCAGAACTGCGCCAGGCCATCCTCGGCCTCGCTGATGCTGGCGCCCAGCGCGGCGCCCGCGACCGTGGTTCTGCTGATCGTGCGGGTAGCCGAGAGCGTCTGGTCCGCCTCCACCAGAGTGCTCACCATCTGGTTTGACCCAACATCACGGCCAACGTCCTCGATCAGCTGAGCGTGGGCCGGCACCATGATCGGCACCGTAATCGGATTGGTCGCGGTGATCGACGTGTTGGCGAGAAAATACTCGATCTCTCCGGTGGCGGTAAGCGGATTGGTATTCAGGATACTGAGCTTCTCAGTGAAGTTCACCAGCGGGCCCTGTCCCGTATAGCCCTCGGCAAAGTACATCTGAGTGGCGTATTGCGGTTGGCCGGCAGGAGCGGAGGCGCGGATCTTCGAGCCGCGATCTCCGTTCACCGCGCCCGGTGGCCGCGATCGGGCGCCCGCGGCGCTGGTCGGGTTGGGATTCGGCCCCAGAACCCACGCCAGGGTAAGAAGCAGAGCCACAAGCCATCGCCCTTGCTCGGCCCTCATTACATGCTGCATAGAGTTTCCCTTTCCAGAGCACACACCCCTCATTGTGCGGCATTTCTCGATTAGAGGCTCAGCGAAGCGATCGCGGATCGAGGGCGTCTCGCAGCCCGTCGCCCACGAACGAAAAACACAACACCATCATGGTGAGCGCCAATCCAGGAAAAAACGACTCGGTCCAGTTGATATTGAGCACCCCAATAGCGTTGCTGATCATCAGGCCAATGCTGGCGTGCGGCGGCTGCACTCCCAGGCCGAGCAAGCTGAGGGTTGCCTCGTTCACCACCTGCGACGCCATATCGAGCGTGGAGGCGGTGAGGACCAGACCAACCACGTTCGGCGCGATGTGGATCAGCATGATCCGAGGCGTGGAGGCCCCGATCGCCCGGGCCGCCTCGACGTAGTCGCGTTCACGGAGGGAGAGCACCTCGGCGCGCACATACCGCGCCATGAGCGGCCAGCTCACCAGGGCCAGGGAGGCGGTCACCAGGGCTAGCCGCCCTAACCCGCCCCAGGTGTCGCCAAGGCCCTGACCGAAGACGCCCGCCACCAGGATAGCCAACAGTAGACCAGGGAACGCGAAGAGGGCATCGGCGATCCGCGAGAGCGCGAAATCGATCGGGCCGCCGAAATAGCCGGCGGCCAACCCAATCGGCACCCCGATCAGGACGTTGAGCAGTTCGACAAACAGGGCCACCCCCAGGGAAACGCGCAAGCCGGTCAGCAAACGCGCCAGAATATCTATCCCATCTTTATCCGTTCCGAGTAGGTGGCTCGGCGCGGGCCAGGAATCCGGGTTGAGGCTGAAGATGTCGGCCGCCGCGGCGCTCTGGGTGTAGACCATCGGGCCAACGATCGCCGCCACAATGAGCACGACCAGCCCCCCCAGGCCGACCAGGGCGGCCCGATTTCCCGCGAAGGCCAGCCAGATCAAGCGCCGGCGTGACCGGCCGGCGGGCGCGTTCCCGAAATCTGGGCCGCTGGCCTCTGGGGCTGATTCAATAGCAGACATTATTCTTGAATTCTCGGGTCGAGCACCCGATAGAGGATGTCAGCCAGCAGGTTCATCAGGACCACGATCACCGCGACCACGATGGTCGCTCCCTGCACCACGGGATAGTCACGCGACTCGATGCTCTGGACCGCCGCGAACCCCACGCCGGGGAGGTTGAAGATATTCTCCACCACGAAGGTGCCGGTCACCAGCCCGGCGATCGCCGGACCAAGAAACGTTACCACCGGCAGCAAGGCCGGACGCAGCGCGTGACCAAGGACGATACGGCGTCGGGTCAGCCCCTTGGCCCTGGCGGTCCGGATGAAGTCCTCCCGCAGCATGCCAACCATGGTGGTACGAGTAAGGCGGGCGATATAGGCGATCGTCCCGGCGGACAGCACTAAGATCGGTAGCACGGCTTGCTGGACCGTCCCCCAATTGGCCACCGGCAGTGAAGGATACCGGTGTTGCGAAAGCCAGATATCCACCCCTACCACCAGGGGAATCAACACGAAGCTGGGGACCGAATAGAGCACCAGCATGGCGGCCATACTCAGGCGATCGCCGGTCTGGTTGCGTTTGGTAGCGGCATACACCCCTACCGGCACCCCGATCACCACCGCCAGCGCCAGTGCGGAGAGGCCGATAGTGAAGGTCACCGGCAGGGCCGTACCGAGAATGGTGGCCACCGGGCGCCCCCCATACTGGTAGGAGTAGCCGAAGTTCCAGTAGCGGATGATATACCAGACGTACTGGACATACTGCTGGAGGAGGGGTTGATCCAGGCCGTAGAAATGACGCAATCGGTGATAGGTTGCCGGGTCATAGTGGAAACCAAGTATGATCTGGATCGGATCGCCTGGGGCGGCGTGGCCGATCAGGAAGGTGAGGAAGGTCACCGCGAAGAGGACGAAGATCAGGCCGAAAAAACGCCTGATCAGAAATACGATCATTGTCGCGCCGGAGAGGAGGAAAGACGCGGCGCCGGACTTGGCCGCGCCTTTCCTCCTTTCCTACCCAATCACGAAACGGTGACGTTGGCCCAATTAGGCGCCGCGAGGAGATACCCGCCGCCCAGGGCGGTCAGCTGCAATCCATGCACCGATGGCCTGATCAGGACGTTCGCGCGGCCCCACAGCATCATGATCCCGCCCGCCTGATTGAGCATGATGCTCTCCGCCTGCTGATATTTCTGGTAGCGGGCAGGGCTATCGTGCGGCATCGCATCCGCCTGCTTGGTGAGGGCGTCAACCTGGGCATTGCTGTACGAGCCATTGTTGGCCCCGGCCCCAGTCTGCCAGATCAAGCTGAGGAAGTCGTTGGGATCGGGATAGTCCGCACCCCATTGGATGGTGGCGATATCGAAGTTGTGCCCGGTCAAGGCATTGATATAGGCTCCATGCTCGAGTTGGTTGATCCCGACCGTGATCCCCAATACCTGCTTCCAGAACTCCGTATAGGCGACCGCCTTGGTCTCCCCGTCATTGTCGCCGCCATCGACATTGAGCGTGAGCTTGGGGAATCCCTTGCCGCCCGGATAGCCGGCCTTGGCCAGCAGCGCTTGCGCCTTTGCCGGATCGTACACCTGGCCAACCTGGCTCTTGTTGTAGCCGGGCATGCCGGGCGGCAGCATCCCGTGGGCGGGCAGGAAACGGTTCTTGAGCAGCTTGGCGATCGTCGTCCTGTTGATCGCGTAGGAGAGTGCCTCGCGCACCAGGGGGTTATTCAGCGGCGCGTGCTTCTCATTCAGGACCAAGAACTCGGTAAAGAGTTGCGGGGTGGTATGG
>DATLQX010000145.1:0-15477 GCA_035534995.1 Chloroflexota bacterium
TCCCGCGGTGAAACGGCACCGCGGCCATCTCTCCTCGCAGCCTACGCGGAGTGGAGGTACCCCTGCCACGGCCAAAGGTCACCACGCGGCCTGACATTCGGCCTACATATGGCTAGGCCGGGTGGCCGAGCCTAACAAGCCCCTCCGGCATGGAGGGGAGGAGGTACGGATGGCGCTGCCGTGTCCCACCGCAAAGGAGACATCGTCGAAGGCCATGCGGTCGCCAAGCGTCTCCGCACTGCTGAGCGGCACCGCCTATCTCCATGGTCAGTCCGCGTACGGAAACCAGTGCAGGTCGCTGTGCAGCCGCACCGGCGGCACCCGCGGATGCAGCCGCTGCAGCAAGCTGGCCGGAAGGCCGCCGGCCCGCTGGTCGCGGCGGCCCGCGCCTACGCGCCGTACCTGCGCCGGCATATAGCATACTTCCCGCGCGCGCAGGATCGCCTGGGCCCGATCCACCACCCGCGGCTGGCTGAAGATGTTGGAGACGTGGTTGCGCGGCGTCTTGGGTGAGAGAGAGCCCCAGGCGCTGGGCGATCTGGGGGTTAGTCTGGTGCCGCGCGATCAGCGCCAGGCGCTCCTGCTCGCGCTCCGTCAGCTCTGGGAATGCCTGTGCCGGCTTCGGGGCGATCAGGGTGTGCTCACCTCATGGACCAGAAGGATGGGCACGGGCGCATGTCGCAAGACTCTGCCGGCCACGCTCCCATAGAGCAAGCGCTCGAACCCGTGCCGCCCGGCGGTGGCCATCACGATGAGACCGGCATGCAGCTCGCCGACCGCGCGCAGGATCGCGTCCGAGGCATAGCCGGTGGTCACGTGCTTTTCCCACTCCATGCCCCGCAGATAGCGTTCCCCCATGGCGGAGAGATACGCCTCCGCCTCCTGCCGCTCTTCCGCGGTCTGCCGGTCGGCCTCGGCGAAGAAGTCGGCGGTGACTGCCGCATAGCCGAGTGGCGTCACGGCGAGCGAAGGCGGCTCGACCACCCGCAGCAACAGCACCCGCGCTCCCACCGCCAGCTGCTCGCTGGCCAGATAGGCCAGGGCGGACTCGGAGAGCACCGATCCGTCGAGCGGGATGAGGATTCGGTGCGTGACTGGTCCTTCGGGGGCAGGTTCAGCCCCGGAGCGGGAGAGGAGGACCGGGCACTCGCCGTGGCGCAGAACAGCCTCGGCCACCGAGCCGACCAGGGCATGGCGGAGGCCGGATCGTCCATGGGTGCTCATGGCGATGAGGTCCACGTGATGCATCTGGGCCGCGAACAAAATCGCCTGCTCGGGGCTGCCCGGCAACACCGCACCCTCCGCGGTGACCCCTTCGCTCTGGAGGCGCCGGCTGACCGCCTCCACATAGTCCAGGGCCTCACTGAGAGCCGCGTGGGCCGCTACCTCCTGCTCACGGGAGGAGAAGGCGAAGGGCACGCCCCGCACCAGCACCAGCCGCGCCTGCGTGGCCGTGGCCAGCGCGCGGGCCGGAACCAAGATCTTTTCCGCCAGTTCCGAACCATCTAGGGGCACCAGTATCGTGCGCATGTCGCTTCTCCTCTTTCTGGGCGGGCGGAGCCGACCCATCAGTCACGCCAGCTACACGCCTCCCGTAAGGCGGCCCGGTGCCCGGAGCACCCGGCTAGACGATGCCCCTGGGCACGACATACCAGTATATCTTATTGAACAGCAGCTTCTCGTAGTGGTAGAACCTATTCGGCGCCGGCGGCTTCGGCGGATGCTCGAAATCGAAGACAATCTGACTGGCCTCGCCATGCCCGGTCTCCAGGAAGCACAGCACTTTGCCATCGTAGCATGGATACGCCGCGTGCTTGGCGGGATTGACGTGGTGCGCGATGCGGCGCGCCAGTACCTTGGCCTCGAAGTGGGCGGCTGACCCGCTCTTGGAGACCGGCACGTCGGTGGCATCGCCCAGGGCATAGATACCTTCGTGCCCGGTTACCTCCAGGGTATGCCGATCGGTCGGGATCCAGCCCAGCTCATCCCCCAGCCCTGAATCGCGGATCACCGGGGCCCCCCGATGCGGCGGCACCAGCACCAGCAAGTCATATCCGATCGTCTCGCCCTCCATCGAACTGATTAGCTTCTTCTCGGGGTCAATACTCTCGGTGTTGAAGAACAGCTCAAGGGCGATCCCGCGCCGCTCAAGGATCGGCGCGATGAACTCCGAGACGGATTCGATGGTAAAGGCGCGGTTGATCGGGGACAGATAGGTAATCTGGGTCTTGTCCCGCACGCCTCGCTTGGTCAGGAAGTCCTCTACCTTGAGCACGAACTCCAGGACCGCGGGCGGACACTTATATGGGATGTCGGCCACGCCGATCACCAGCTTGCCGCCCTGGAAGGACTCCAGGGCGGCTTTGAGACGCAACGCGGCCTCTTCACTGTAGAAATGGTGCGCCCCTTCGGCAAATCCGGGCACCGCCTCGGGTGCCAGCACGGCCCCGGTGGCCAGCACCAGCGTATCAAAGGGGAGTAGATCGCCGCCGGCCAATCGAATCGTTCGTGCCGCGAGGTCGATAGACTGGGCACCGCCAGTCCGCAGGCTGATACCCGCTCGCAGCAAACGCCTCTCAGGTTTGATCAGGTGTCTCGGATTCTCCTCGCCGAACGGCACGTAGAGCCAGCCCGGCTGATAGACATGCCGGCCGGTCGTGTCGATGATCGTGATCTGGGCATCCGCCCGCGAAAGGCTCTTGCGGAGCAGGTTAGCTAAAAGGGTACCACCCACCCCACCACCGAGGATTGCAATGCGGTGCGCCATGGTCGCCCCTCCCTTCCGCTAATGCGTCTTCGTCACCATAAAGCGGGTGTATCCCTGCTCGGGGAAGCTGCCGATGAACTCATGCCGGGCCTTCTGGATCCAGACGGGGATATCCTTATTGGACCCCGGATCGCTGGAAAGCACCGCAACTGTCTGGCCGACGGCCACGCTCTTGACGCCGCGGATCAACTCCAGGAGTGGGCCAGGGCAGAAACTACCGCGCGCGTCGATCTCCTTGGCAACCGTGGGGGCGATCATGGTTCCACCTCCATGTGTAACTGCTGGTCAGATGAAGAGGGTGATCTGGTCGTCCTTCGCCTCTTCGATGAAGGAGGCAACGCCAGTGGTTCCCTCCACGAGTGGATCGAGATCGTCCAGCGTCCAACCGAAGAGTTCCATGGTCATGCTGCACGCCTGCACATGCACATTGCCGATCTCGGCGGCGCCGTGCAAGGTGTCGAGCCAGTGGGGTACCTTTTTCGCCTGCATGGCCTGCAGGGCGGGCTCGGCAAACTCGGCGAAATCCGCGCTAAAGCGGGTGTTGGTCCGAATCTGATCCTTTCGGAATGCTTGCAGGCCCCAAAAGGTCAGGAACAGATTGACCTCCAGGCCCATGGCCGCGGCGCCGGTGGCCAGCGTGGAGGCGGCCATCAGCTTATCCACGGTGCCGGAGAACTGAATGATCGACATGCGCTCCGCCATCTTCCTCCTCCTATTCCGTGCTTTCTCTTTCTCCCCTTGATCGTACTCCCTGAAAAGGACCGGACTGGAGGGCCATTCGGCCCCGAAAGTCTGGGCATGCGGCCCGCTCAGCCGATGCCTTTCGGCACCTGTAACTCACGCACGGATACTTCAGAGTGACCAGTTGAAGATGTTCTATCGAGAGACGATCTCCCGAAACAATCGTGGGAGGGTTGCATGACCCCAACAGGTAGTCCGGCGCCTACTCACCGTGAGCCGGTCGCTACCTACGACGCCCTGGTGATTGCCGCGGCCCTTCTTCCCAGGGTTCCAGCAGGTCGTTCGAGGCGAGGCCGGCTTTGTTGCCCACGGAGACGAATGACGAGATGCCCAGGCCCAACTGGCGGGCCTGCTCCAGGATGGCAATGCCCAGGGCGCCGGATTGCGAGGCGATAGCCACCGAGCCGAGCAGCGGCAGGGTGGGCGCGAAAGTGGCATTCATGGCGCTCGCGTCAAGTGACGCCGGGGGCGCCCATGTGCCGGCGCCGTTCAGCCCAGGCCGTGTGCCAGGCGTAGTCCCTAGGAGCGGCCGCCGGCCACGAGCCGCATGGTGCCGGTAAACGGCACGTCGTAGGTGACCTGGCCTACTGAGATCCAGGCGCCCTTGCGCCATGCCTGCACCTGGATGCCCCAGCGCCCGACCATCGGCACCTCCGCGTTGCTCACTTGCCATCGCCCCTCGCCCAGGGGCCTGGCGACATAGGGGGTGATGCCCATGTTCATGTCAAGTGACCGGGAGAGGAGACGGACGGCGCTGGTCCGCATGCCGCCGACGAGAAAGGTGTTCTCGGCGTCGGCGCGCCCGGGCGCGGCGGTGAGGGTCAGGGACCGGCCAATCCGGGCCACGATGGTGCTTCCATCTGGCTTGGTGGTGGCATACGTGTAAGTGAGACTGACGAAGGCCGCCACGATCAGCGGCAGGCTCGCCAGAAGTGCCCAGCGGTATGGTGCGTTCATGAATCCTCCGACCGTTAGCTCCAGGGCGTCTCGAAGGCGTCGCTACCGGATAGCGGCGAGAGACGGGCCGTCGCGATGGGGTCGTCAGCAAAGACGCTCAGGAACAGGTTGCGCACCAGATCCTCGTCGAACCAGGTGCCCAGTGAGGCGACCTGCCAGCGCACCCTATCGTCCTGGAGCACCGGGATCAGGGAGATCGGCTGCCGAGTCTGGCTGGTGCTGATCTCGACCCCACCCAGGAGTTGGTCGTGTACCACGGGTACCTGGATGAAGACGGAGATGGTACGCGCGCTGCCGCCGTGGATGGTCAACTCGTAGCGACGCTCTTGACTGCCGCGCCACAGGGTGATCCGCTCCAGCACCCCAACTCGTGCCATCGCCGCGTTGACCTGCAAGCGCGCCTGATCGAACAGCTCCCACAACGCGGCGATGGCTTCGAGCAGGGGCTGGGTGGCGGGCGCCGAGGGTGTGGGGGACGCGAGGAGCAGGCGCCGGGCCAATCTCTCCGCCCACTGGTCATCGGTTGCCCGCGGCTGGCGGGTTCGAGGTTGCTGCATCGTGCGCATCGGATGCCTCCCGTTCCGGTAATCTGGTTCCATTTCGTACCTACCCCAACCGTACCAGCATTCTTCCTCCAGTCCCAGGGCCGGACGGCCCGGTTTTGCCGGGCCATCGGTCCCGCATCCCTGGGCCAGGTAGCCCGGCCCCGCGGGCGGCGAGCAGCCACCTAGGCCTGAATGGTGATCGTGCCGGCCATGAATCCATCATGAGTCATCGCCCAGGCGTTCGCGCCGCCATTGTCGCAGGGCAGAATGCACTTCCAGTGATAGACCCCGGTTTTGGCCGCGGTGAAGCTGAAGGTGGTCATCCCAACCGCGCCCTGGGCCTTGGCGCCAACGGCGATGGCGTTGAGACCCAAACTCGGGGCGGTGAACGAATGGGGCGTGGTATCCAGGTTGTAGATCGTGACGATCACCTTCTGGTTGGCCCTGGCACTGATAAAGGCCGGAATGTAGGCATCGTGGGTCCGTTTGTTGGAGCCCATGAGGGCATCGGGGACGATGGTCAGGTTAACCAGCTCGGGGGCCAGGGCCGTCACCGGCGCCGTGGCAGGATGGTTAGCGGGCCGGGCCGCCAGCACCACCGCGGTTACCCCCAGGGACGCGAGAGCGGCCACCGCGCCGCCGGCCAGGATCTTGGGTGCGATCATCTGCGTGCTCCTATCGAACTCATCGCGGTGTCGTTCACCGCTCATGGGACCAGCATAGAACAGCGCCTGAGCGCGGCATTAGAGGCGATCGGCCCGGTTAACCTGGGCCGGAAGTCATCCGCCCCGCGGGACCATCACCGGTGCGGGTCGCTGTTCAGGCGCGGAACAGCGGTCCATTCGGCTCCCAATCACCTTCCACGGGGGAGCGCCGCTGTCTGTCATGCATCATCCCCGCTCGCCTGGTCCCCTGCGTGCCTTCCCGGCCGGGCATAAAGACTCCCGCCACCTTCGTGACGGGAGCCTACGACAACGCATTGACCAGCCAATCGTCCCATGTTCGCGGGGACCGTAGGGCATGACGGCTAGGACGCCTCCTCAGGTGTAGCAGACGATCTCGTGCTGGAAGCCAACTGGGCCAGCAGAGAGGAGAGGTTTCCCCCCTTGAGGATGACGGCTGCCGCGCCGGCACCTTCCCAGGCAGCGGCTTCCCCCGTATCTACCGACGACGTATGGGCCACGAGCGGGCAGCCCAATCCACCCAGGCAGGTGATGGTGTCCAGGGGGCGCCCACGCAGCGTACGCGGGTCGCACACCACGATATCCGGCTTGATCTCGCGCAGAAAGGCCACGGCGGTGCTCAAACTGCCGACCGCCGCGACCGAGCCTACGATGGCTGCCCGACCGAGCCCATCAAGCAGGGCCGCGCGGACGCTGGGATGACCCTCCACGAGCAGCACCCGCAGGGGCGTCGTTGCGGGAGCACCATGCATGGGAACCTCCGAGAATCGCTCCGGCTCACGCCTGAGCGGTGGGCTTCCGGCCCACGCCGTCCGCGTCCGCCTCATCAGGGGCAATGGTCCGCCTGCCCCAACCACTGGTCGCTCGCTCCACCGGGTCAGACCGGCGTCTTGATGTGTAAGCGATCAGTGACCGCCCGCACTCCAGGAGCGTCTCCCGCGGCGCCTACCGCGGCGCACCGCTCGGTCCACGACCGTACATTCCCGGTCAGGACCACCGTGTCCTGATCGATGGCTACCTCAATCCGCCTGGCCTCGCGATCGGCCTGGAGGGTCAATGCCCGCTCGATCGCCTGCCGTACGGTCTCGGGCTCGATTGGTGGTTCGTGCGAGCGGATCAGGATGAGGTTGCTGACCCCCCGCGCCCCAGGTACCTTCCCGATCGCCGCCACCAGGTGTTCCCGCCGGCGCGGATTGTCCACCTCACCCGAGAGGGTGATCCACCCCTCGGACACCTTAACCCGCACCGTGTCCGGCACCGTGACCTTCGCCTGCTTCAATGCCAGACGCACCGCGCGGGCGATCTCAGGGTCGGACAGTGTACGCTCGTGGACGCTATCCTCGTGATGCTTCACTTTGGCGCTCATCTCTTTCTCTCCTTTCGGTTCCGTTATCCGCGGTCGATTAGACGGCGCGAATCGCCTGGCCGCGCTGACCGCGCGCGATGGGCTCGCCATCCGCTTCGCTCGACGTGGCGGCGTGGTCAACCGGCGCCGCTGCCGTGTGCCCCATGGATCCAGATAAGATCAACAGCGGCACGGGGGAATGGTGGAGCAGATGACCGGTGACGCTGCCGTGCAGCAGCCGGTCCCAGCCGTGTCGCCCGTGCGTGGCCATCACGATCAGCTCGGCATCCTCGCTTCTGGCCACCTCCACGATCCCATCCGCGGCCGTGGCAAGCGCGGTCTGGGCTCGCCAGGGAGTATCCTTCAGGAACGCGGTCCCGGTGTGACGCAAGTAGGCTTCCGCTTCCATCCGATGTGCTGCCGTCTCCTGCTCAGCGTGCTCGAACTCGCGCATGACCGCCTCACCCATCATTGATGGCATGACCGGGAGGGTCGCGGGTGCAACCGTTCGGAGGAGGATGACCGAGGCGGCACGCCCGAGTTGCTGATCGACCAGATAGGTAAGCGCCTGTTCGGCGAACGGCGTTCCGTCCAGCGGCACCAGAATGGTTCGCAAAGGCTGAAAGGCCGAGAAGGTGGGTTGCGCGGAAGCACGAGTCAGCAGGATGGGCGTGGTGGACCGGCTCAGGACGGTCTCGGCGACCGAACCAAGCAGCGCGTGTTGCAAGCCGGAGTGCTCATAGGAGGCGATGCTCATCACATCCACTTCATGGGCCTGGGCAGCAAACAAGATGACCTTGACCGGATCGCCGGGCAGTATCTCCGCCTCGACCGAGAAGCCCTGCTTCCGCAGGCGGTGCTGGACGCCGTGGAGATAGGCACGGGCCTCTCGCAGGTCATGGCTTTCCTTCACGCGCTCCGCCTCCTCAACGGCGTGAAACTCCACAGCCCGTACCAGGCGAAGCGTGGCGCCGGTTTCGCCGGCGATCCGGCACGCAGGGGCAAGACCATGTTCAGCCTCCTTCGATCCATCGAGCGGCACAAGAATGGTCTGGATCATGATCGTCCTCCTTCGGCTGGTCGGCGCATTCGCCAGGGCCGGCCTCCTCCCTCTAGCCTACGGTGAATCACCCGTGGGTACCCAGGGCCGGATGGCCTGAGTCCCGAGGGCAGAAGGTCACTTGTGGTCCGGGGACAAAGCACCGAAAACCCAGCCAAACAGTGCTTGCACCGCGGCCCGGTCAAGGAGCGCGCCAGAGGATGTCAGGCGCCATCCCAGCGTCCCGTCCTCCACGACCGGCTTGACGTAGGCCGTGCGCCGACCGCCGCTGGCGCCGACGAAGACGCCGCGGACCGCGGAGCCCGTGGCGGTGGGCACCAGGGGAAGCAGCGCGATGAACCGTTCCCCGCCCTGCGTAGCCGGGTTGCCGTACCGACGGGCGGTTCCACGGTGCGTGACGATGATCCGCCTGCTCACGCCCGCGGCTTCCAGGTAGACATTCAGTTGGTCGCATACGTCGTCAAAGAGCTCCCAGAGATCGGCCACCAGGGGCCCCGACACCGCTGCCGCAACCGGCTTGCGATGCTCGTCAAGCGAAGCTTCATTAGAGGTCATCCGTGTGACGGCCATGGCACAATCTCCTTTGGCTGGTTCGGTGCCGCTGATGGTCGTGCCCGTGAGCAGCCGTTAGTCGCTCCCATTCCACTCTATACCGGTGGGAGCTTGCTGGTCATGGCCACCCGGCCTGCATGTGGCGGGCCGAACGGCCCGCGGCGCGGTGACTTTTGGCCGCGGCAGGCATAACCCCGGTCCGCGTGGGCCGCGAGGAGAGATCGCCGCGGGGGCCGTCTCGCCTCGTGCGATGGTCGGGAGCTGGGGAGCAACCGCGCCCTGGAGGCGGAAACATTCCTTGAGCAAGTGACGAGGGCCGGATGTCCCCAGATGAGGGGTTCTTTGACCTGATGATTGTTCCCTGCCGCGAGCGGAGCAGCGCACGAAGGGACCATTGGCCCGGCTCTTTCGGGCCGTTTGCCGCTGGGATCCGGCCCGGCCCCTGCGTATGATCCGTCCAGGATGACAGGAATCCACGGCCAGCCCATTGACCGTGCACTCACCCCAGGGGTGCCTGGTAAGGAGCAGAGGGATGTATCGGAGCCACCAACCCCATAAGGAGCCCGTAGCGCTTGCGTTTGACGAGAACAGCGACCCGGAAGCGAAGAATCTGGGCAAGGTGCTCACTGAGTTGGCGTCCCGCAAGCAGCGGTTCGTCGCCGCCGCGGCCTCGTTTCGGGCCATGTTCGACCAGGCGATGGTCCGCACGGGTGCCGCGCGGGTACAAGCAGGATGGGCGGCTTCGATCCGGGTACGGCAGTATGTGGACGAGCGTTGCTATTATGCTCCTGGACAGCACGGAACCGAGCGTACCCTCTCGCTCTTCCTTCTACCGCCCCCGTTGGACGGTGACTTCTTTGAGGGAGCGTATATCCAGCCCGGTGGTGTCCACCCGGCCATCTATGTGGTGCCGACCCTGACTACCGCGCCGGCGCGCTGGTTGCTCCAGACATCGGGGAGCGAGCTGACGAGCGAGATGGTCGAGGATCTCTTCCGGGCGACCTTTAGCGACGATATCGAGGCGGTTCAGCGCCTTGGCCCGCTCTACAGTTTCGGTCGCGTTGCCATGCCTACCGCGTAAAGCCGGTCGCCGCCGGGTGGGCGGGCGGCCTCGAACGTGGCTACTGTCCGCCGGCTGCCTGGGCGGATTCTTTCCCCGATGGAGCGCGGATCCTCGGTCCCGCCGTTGCCAGGTTCAGCAATCCCGGTCCCGGCCGATGCCGGCCCTATGGTCCGTAACCGTTATCCGCGACCTGACCGAGCAGCGCGTGGAGGACGGCGGCATTGACCGCGATGACGCGGTTGCGCCGCCAGGTGATCGCGCCCTGCTGTTCCAGGGTGCGCAAGGCGCGGCTCACGGCCTGGCTGCCGTGTGCTCGTACTTACCTCCAGGTAGCCGCAAGCCTCGATAGAGCGCGGCATCCGGGCGCGACCCGCCAGGTCATCCAGGATCGCTAGCCGCTCCACCAGCGCCCTGATGGTGTCCCATGCCGCAATAGTCCAGACAACGGACGATATAGGTTCCCGACACGGTAAAGGTCACGACCAGGTGGTTGGTCCGGCTGTCCGGCCTCGAGTCGGTCCTTGAGAGTGTAGGGAGCGCCGCCGCTTCGACGAATCCTCCAGCGCTGTGGACTTACGCAACGCTGTGTCGCATGAAGCGCCCAGCGCGGCGGCGCAGTCGGCGAGTGAGGCGCTGTTCATGGCTCGTTGGTACGCGAACGGGCCGCACCCGCTCATTGGCGTAGAAGCGGCTCTTCGCGAACTCGACCAGCGCCAAGTAGGTGAGGACCATCCCGAAGAGGATCAGGAAGAACGTCAGTGGGAGGGTGCTGAACCCCAAGAGATGCGCGAGCGGGGTGAAGGGCAGGACCGCGCCGAGCGCGGCCATCATCGTGGGGGTGATCAGCATCCCCCGGCTCGGTCTACTCCGGAAAAACGGCACGCGGCGGGTGCGGATGAGAAACACGACCAGGGTCTGGGTCGCCAGGGACTCAACAAACCAGCCGGTGCGGAACTCGGCATGGCCGGCGTGCAGGATGCTCAGCATGACGAAGAAGGTGAGGAAATCGAAGACCGAGCTGACCGGCCCGAAGACCGTCATGAAGCGCCGGACGAACCGGATGTCCCAGGCGGCGGGCCGGGCCAGGATCTCGGGGTCCACCGCATCGGTAGGGATAGCGAGTTGCCCCACGTCGTAGAGCAGGTTGTTCAGCAGGATCTGCGATGGCAGCATCGGGAGAAACGAAAGAAAGAGCGACGCCCCTGCCGCGCTGAACATGTTCCCAAAGTTCGATGACGTGGCCATCAGCACATACTTGAGGGTATTGGCGAAGATGCGGCGCCCTTCCAGCACGCCGTCCGCCAACACCCCGAGATCCTTTTCCAACAGGACGATATCGGCGGCATCCTTGGCGACATCGGTGGCCGAATCAACGGAGATGCCGACGTCGGCGGCATGCAGCGCCACGGCATCGTTGACCCCGTCCCCCAGGAACGCGACATCCTCGCCCCGTCGCCGCGCGACCTTGATGATGCGCGACTTCTGTTCTGGACTGACCCGGGCGAAGACCGTGGTATCCGGGATAGCCGCGGCGAGCGCGTCGTCGTCGAGGTGGTCGATGTCGGGCCCGCTCAACACGCGGCCGAGTGGGAGTCCAATGTCGCGGCAGACCTTCGCCGCCACGATCCCATTGTCGCCGGTGATGATCTTCACCTCGATGCCCAGGGCGTTGAGCTTGGCGATCGCCACCCCGGCGTCGGCCTTGGGGGGATCGTGGAACGTCAGGAATCCCACCAGACGCAGATCGCGCTCGTCGGCGGGGCGCGGATCGGTAACCTCGCCGGCGTCACGGCTCGCCACGGCCACGACGCGGGCGCCGTCCCCAAACAACCGGTTGAGCACGGCGGCGGTCCCAACCGGGGTCTCGACACATCGGGCGAGGACGGCCTCAGGTGCCCCCTTGGTCACCAACACTCGGGAGCCGGCCGGCGTCCTCACCGTCACGGATGCCAACTGCCGCTCGTGGTCGAAGGGCAAGACGCCCAGTCGTGTGTAGGTGGCGGGTCCATTGGGACCGCTGAGGAGCACCGCTGTCTCGGGCGCGGTCCACAGCGCTTGGTCCAGGGGATTGCCGCCCACCGGACCCTGGTCGGTCACGGTCGCTTCGTTGCACACCAGACCAAGAAGCAGCGGCGTGCTTGCCGTGACTCCAGCCCCGTCAAACGACTGGTCGAAGGTGATTGTGCCTTCGGTCAAGGTGCCTGTCTTGTCGGTGAAGAGCACCTGGATATTGCCGAGGTCTTCGATCGTCACCAGTCGCTTCACCAACACCTTGCGCCGAGCCAGCTCACGCGATCCGGTGGCCAGGCTTACGCTGACAATCGCGGGCAGCAGTTGGGGCGTGATGCCGATCGCGATCGCCAACGAGAAGAGGAGCGCGTCGATGATCGGCCGAGAGAAGGCAACGTTGATCACAAAGATGGACACGGTCAGGAGGCCGGCCACCCACACGAGCAGCTTGGAGAAGTTCTTCAGTCCTACCTGAAACGCGGTGTAGGCCGGCGGGGCACCAAGTCCGACGGCGATCTTGCCGAACGCCGTCGCGGATCCGGTCGAGATGACTACTGCACGTGCTGATCCCTGGTGCACGATGGTCCCCATGAAGGCACAGGACGTAAGGTCCACCGCCGACTCAGCCCGCGCCACTGGTGCCGGGGACTTCGCGCTTGGCATCGACTCGCCCGTAAGCACGGCCTCGTCACACTCCAGTTGGTTGGTCTCCAGGAGCCGAACGTCGGCGGGGACCAGATCGCCGATGCCCAGAGACACCACGTCGCCGGGAACCAGGTCGCGAACGTCGATGCGTTGTCGCGTGCCATCCCGCAGCACGACCGCCTGATGGTGGACATTCGCATGTAGAGCAGCGACCGCACGCTCCGAGCGGTATTCGTTCACGAAGCCCAAGCCAACGCTGAGCAGGACGATCGCCGTGATGATCGATGCGTCAGTCGGGTCGCCGGTTGCCCCAGAGACCGCCGCCGCGACCAGCAACAGAATCAAGAGCGGATTGCGTAGCTGGCGCAGGAACACGCCGACCGCCGTCACCTTGTGCTCGACCAGCACGTTCGGGCCGATGGTCCGGAGGCGCTCACTCGCCTGCCCCGTGCTGAGTCCAGAGGGCGCCACACTCAAGCGCCGCAGCACCGTGCCGGACGGCAGCCGGGCGGCTTCCATCAGGGCCAACTGGGACATCTCCGGTCTGATCGCGGTCAATGCGGCCACCGATCCTCCTTGGTCCGGCACGCGCGACCGCCGCGGGGCTTCATCTGGGCCCGCACTGGTCGCTTCGTATGGCTCCGGGTGTCGATTGGATGGGGTGTATACCTCGATGGTACCTAGCCTGAGGTACTCCAGGGCTGCTGTCGGCGGTATACGCCCGGGCGAGAGGATGCAGCCGTCTAAAGCAGAATGGTTCCTCGGGACGTAGCAACAGCATCGCTACCTTCCGCATCATGCGTTCGATTTCGTGCTTCCTCTTCCGATACTACACCGAGTCATCCCTGCCGGCGTCGCACGGATGGGCGGCCGGCCTGGACTTCATGACGATTATGGTGCCGAAGTTGGCGCCGCTCCAAGTGCCATTGGTCCCAGCAATGCTCTGCCGATCGGCACCTTGGAAGCTGCGTCTAGGAACACGTGCCCGGGGATTGGCTTCATGCCTGTAGTTTACGCCCGGGCGGGTGAAATGAGCGCTACGGGCGATGTTGCACGGATGTCATGCCGGCCGGCGTATACTGGTGATTCGCGTAGCCGAGATGATTGTCCATCTCGCCTTCCAGGGCGCCCTCGATCGCCATCTGGGTGAGCTTGCCCAGCAGCCCGCCCTCCCGGGCCCTCGCGGTCAGCTCCCGCGGCACCTGTTCGTCAGCCGACGACAGCGGTTGACGGTGGCCGGTGCACGCCCCAGCTCGACCAGGGAGTCGCGATAGTCGCGCACGTCCTGGGCGGTCAACTCAGCTGCCGTCCCGGTGAAGCCGTCATCCTCCAACCACGCCACAAAGATCGCCACGTCGCGTGCATACTCGCCCCGGCGAGCCTACTGGTGCGTGTCAGGCGCTGCTGCCAATCGCTCAGTGCCTACTGGAGCATGGTCGGGGATCCTGCATGTTAGCGGTCCAGTCTTTGGGCCGTTACTCTACGCCGACTGGATCGCTAACGGGGCGCCGTGAGGGATAACTCGACCGCTAATGGCCCTTTGCGGATCAGTCGTGTCGGCGCGTGCGGGAACTGCGCACCTGGTGGTTTGCGCCAATACGGCTAAGAATGACTTTCATGCTTCCCTGCAAATGCTTTCCTCAGTTGTCCGGAAACGTTGCAGTTTTGCGCGGGTCTGGGCATCTGGTAGGTGGGCTGTGACCCTGACATCGGGGTTGTTGAAAACTTGCAAGGTGACATGCCTGAACTCCAGGTGTCCCAGTGCCGGGTGCTCGATGATTTTCGCGCCGTCCAGCGAGTTACTCGCCTCGTGATGGGGCCACCAGCGAGTAAATTCAGGGCTGGCCTGTTTGAGATCCGCAATCAGTTCCTCGAACCAGGCATCACCAGGATAGCGAGCGCTGGCGGTACGCAGTTCCGCCAAGATGCCTCGGGCCATGTGCTCCCAGTGCGGGAAGCGCTCCCGCGCCGTCGGATTGGTAAAGAAGTGCCAGATCACATTGCGTGCGTGTGGAGGTGATGCGTCCGCAATGGCGAATACGGCATCGGCAGCCTTGTTCCACGCCAGGTAGTCCCACCGCCGTCCGATGACACACGCGGGGGTCGGATTGAGGTCATCGAGCAGCTGTTGCAGTGCCGGACTGACGCACTCCTCCGGTGGGAGGGCAGGCGCCGGCAGCGGTTGCCCCGCGAGCAGAAAGAGATGCCGTCGCTCATTCACCGTGAGCCTGAGCGCTTGCGCAAGGCTTTCCAACACCTGCGTCGAGGGATGCACATCGCGTCCCTGCTCCAACCAGACATACCAGGAGGTGCCCATATTGGCCAGTTGCGCGACTTCCTCGCGGCGCAGCCCCGGCGTGCGACGACGGATACCAGGTGGCAATCCCACCTCGCTCGGAGCAAGGCGGGCGCGCCGCTGACGTAAAAAATCGGCGAGGGCCTGGTGACGTTCGCTCTTTTGCATCTCAGCTCCCTCCTTAAACGTGGTGGTGGCAGACCTATGACCAAGAAACACTGGCCCTGGTATTAGAGATAGAGCATACTCACGAGAAGCAGCAACGTCACGATTGCCTCCACATGGTTACCCGAAAGCGAAGGAGCGTTCGCCATGTCCCCGTCCATCGCCGTGTTCGGCGTCGGCCCCGGCCTCGGCCAGGCCATCGCCCGCCGCTACGCACGAGAAGGCTACGCCGTCGTTCTCGTGGCCCGCCGGCAGGAGCCACTTGACCGTCTGGCGAGGGATCTGACCCGCGCTGGGGCAACCGCGCACGTCATCACCGCCGACCTAGCCGACACCGGTGCCACGCCTCGACTGGCCGAGCAAATTCGCGCCAAGGTCGGCAACCTCGACGCCCTGTACTATGCACCCACCCCAAACACCGGATTCGTTTCCGCGGCCAACCTGACCCCATGGCACGCCCAGACCTTCATGCCGCTGATCTTCTACACGATGCTGGCTCTCGTGCAAGAGTTCCTGCCGCACATGCTCGAGCAGGGGGACGGCGCCATCCTGACCGCGCAGGGCGGCAGCACCGTGCAGGGCCTGCCGCACATGAGCGGCCCCAGTCCTGCCCAAGCCGCCCAGCGCAACTACCTGCAAGCCCTGCAC
>DATLQX010000146.1:0-2886 GCA_035534995.1 Chloroflexota bacterium
CGGTATCCTCCCTTCCCGCCGCGATCGTGATGGTGTGGCCCACGCCAATGAGGGTGGTGCGTTGGTCCATTGGGTACCTCTCGCGAATTGGGCTCCATCGCGTCGTAATCGCCGTGCCTGTCTGCCATGTCCTCGCGTTCATCGTGCCGAACTGAGCCCCGTGACCCCTGCTCCATAGTCTGCTCCGAGCCAATTCCCCGGACCAGACATGACCCACATAATCAGTGACATAAACGCTCACATTAACGTGTGAGGTCGTGCTTACGGATTCCATCCCCTGGTGCCCGTACTCCGCGACAAAGCGATGCTCACCACGATCAGCCAGATCAGGAGCGCGATGATCGGAACGAACGCGATGGACCCCAGGAGCGCCAGGGCTACCACCAGACTAAAGATCAATAGCCTCCTTCCGAAGAGCCCGGTAGCGTGCGCCTGAACGCTCAGGCAGGCGATGCCGAGGGCGGCCGTGCTCATCCCGGCCACGCCGACCATCGCGAACCCCAGGTCATTCGACATCCGCAGCAGATCGGCGCCAGGCATAGGTATCGGGCCGATGAGCAGGCTGCCGGAAATGCCGGCCATCAGAATCCCACCAACGGCTATGCATGCTGACGAGACGCCGGCGGCAACCAGTGGGAGTGGGTTGAGTATCGCGGGCTGGCGTGCTTCCGCGATCCTTGTCCATACGCTGGTCAGAAACGACAGCAGGCAGAGGGCGGCCAACAGGAGAAGGATTCCCGTCGCAAGGTGTTGCGCCTGGTTCGTTCGACCCGTGTAGTTGGCCACCCAGTTCTTATCCGAGGCGTTGTCAGCCAGCGCATTGCTGCCGACGACACTGCCAACAAAGAGTACGACGAAGGCAATTCCGGTCAGGAGCTCCCAGCGCGGCCGCCCCCGCGCTGGGAGAGAACTGGCGACGGCCATTTCCGCGCTGCTCATGACGTTGCCGTGCTGAATGTCACCGTCCCGCTACCCGTGATCGACGAGTATTGGGCAATCGGCTGGGCACTGTTACTCTCGTTGCACTGGCCTTTCTTCGCGCCACTGACAAAAGTCGGAAGTACGAAGGCGAACTTCTCGGTGATCTTCACCGTCCCGGAAATGCCTTTATACAGCCCGGTGCCGTTGAAGAGCGTGACCGGATCGGTCGCCGAAAGCGACCCGGAGCAGGTCATGGGATTGACTGTGGGTTGCATCTTGTTCGCAGCCGCGTTGAGTATCGTGGCATCCACCTCAAACGTGCCCTTCTTCAAGGTGATTTTGACGAAATTCCCGTTGGGATTCGCCGTGCCGTTTTTATTGATGGATTGCGACTTGCCGAAGTCACCGATAGCGCCGGTGATCACGATCGGGCCGCCGCCAGTATTGTTGGGGGTCACGTATACCTGGACGGCGCCTCCGACCGGCGCGGCTCCCACGGCGGAAGGACCACCGAACAGCAGACTGCCAAGAAGGGCTACCCCTAATGCTGTCTTGGCGACTTGCAGGTGGCCGCGCCCCCTGGTCTCGGTAATATTGATGGGCATGATGTCTTCTCCCTCTTGACGGCCGCACGTTCTACCGTGCGGCCTTGCTCATTCAACTGTTCCCCGCGTCCTGTGCGTCCGGGTGGCCACCCGCAATGCATTCTGCTCCGATCCGGCGCGCCGAGCCAGACATGACTCACATAAGCACTGACATAAACGGGTGAGGACTCGCGCGTACGGATCGCATGGCGGTGGTGTACAATGGCCGCACCACGGCGGGAGGGACGTGGTACGAGCAATGGATTGCCGCTCCTGGTGGGAGGTGCATCGTGGCCGCCAACCCCCTTACCCTGCCCTTCGGCGACCTGCTGCGGCGCAGGCGCCTGGACGCCGGTCTCTCCCAGGAGGAGTTGGCCGAGAGAGCCGGGATCAGCGCGCGTGGGATCAGCGCCCTGGAGCGTGGCGTCAACCGCACACCCCAGCGCGAGACCGTGCTGCTGCTCGCCAAGGCCCTGGCCCTGACTGGGGAGGAACGCGCCGTCTTCGAGACCGCGGCCCGGCGTCGCGACCCCGTCTCCAGTGCCGCCGAGGGTAAGGAGAGCCGCCTGCCGATGCCCCTCACGGCGCTGCTGGGACGCGAGGAGGAGATGCGTACCCTCACCGCGTTGCTGCGCCGCCCCGAGGTTCGCCTGGTCACCCTGACCGGACCCGGCGGGGTAGGCAAGACACGCCTGGCATTGGCGGCGGCGGCGGAGCTACTAGCTGGGTTCCCCGACGGGGTGATCTGGATCCCCCTGGCGGACCTTCGTGATCCTCAATTGGTGCTCGCGGTGCTGGCCCAGCGGCTGGGCCTGCGCGCCGCGGGCGGCCGCTCCCTAGCGGAAAACCTGGCCGCGCACTTACATACCAAGCGGCTGCTCCTGCTGATCGATAATTGCGAGCACCTGATTGCCGCCGCCCCGCACCTGGCCACCCTGTTGGAGGCGTGCCCCCTTCTCACCATGCTGGTGACCAGCCGAGCCGCCCTGCGCCTACGCGGAGAGCATGAGATGCCGGTCGAGCCGCTCGCAGTGCCAGATCCCCAGCGTCTGCCCCGGCCCGAGATCCTGGCGCGGATACCCGCCGTGGCCCTCTTCCTGGAGCGGCTGGAGGAGCAGCGGACGAGTTTTGAGTTGAACCCAACGAACGCGGCCGTCGTGGCGGCGGTCTGCGTGCGGCTGGAAGGACTGCCATTGGCCCTGGAGTTGGCCGCCGCGCAGGGCAGGCTCTTCTCGCCCAGGGCGCTGCTTGCTCGCCTGGACCGTCGATTGGCCGCGCTCTCCGGGGGGCCGCGCGACCTCCCGGCGCGCCAGCACACCATGGGCGCCACCATTGGCTGGAGCTATGAGTTGTTGATCGCGGGGGAACAGGCCCTCTTCCG
>DATLQX010000147.1:0-5538 GCA_035534995.1 Chloroflexota bacterium
AGCCAGCCGCGGGTTATCGATCAGATGCGAACGGACGGGACGGTGCGTCGCTTCCCGATGCCTGGGCACGCCGGCGAACCAATCGCTATCGTGGCGTCCGGCCCAAACCTCTGGATCGTGCAGCCCGGCTGACAGTTGGCCGCCTCGGACCAATTGGGCAAATGATTCTCGTCGACCCACCAGGCCACGTAATCTGGCCAGGCCGGTTCAAGGAACCAATCACTCCGACCGCGGAGCGCCCCGGATTCCAATGGAGGCGGCCAAGGCGCGGCCTCCGTACCGGTCAATGAACAACCCGCGCGAACGCGGACAGCACCTGCGGATCTGGTCCCACCTATGCCTCGCCACTACACTGAGATGAGAATCTGATCACCCTTGTCGGAGCGTATCATGACCAGTTCGGCGCCGGCCGCCCGCGCGTTGCCTGCCCGCCACAACCTACCTGCCGAAGTCGCCAGCTTCGTTGGACGTGGCCGCGAGATCGTCGAGATTTCACGCCTTCTCTCCCAGACGCGGCTGCTCACCCTGACCGGGACGGGGGGCTGCGGCAAAACGCGCCTTGCCCTGCGGGTGGCCGCGACCCTGGTCGAGCGCTTCCCGGATGGGGTCTGGCTCGTCCCCCTCGCGCCCGTCACCGATTCGGCCCTGGTGCCTCGCGCCGTCGCCGAGGCGGTGGCCGTGCGCGGGACAGGGGGCCGGCCCCTGATCGCGACTCTGGTCGCGGCCCTGGCATCCCGCCGCCTGCTCCTGGTGCTTGACAACTGCGAGCACCTCATCGGCGCCTGCGCCCGGTTGGCGGAGACGCTGCTGCATGCCTGTCCCAACCTCCGCATTCTGGCTACCAGCCGAGAGCCGCTGCGGATCTCCGGCGAGGTCATCTGGCGTGTACCCTCCCTGGCGCTCCCTGAGACGGGGTCCCGCGCCTCGCCTGATTCTCTGGTGAGCGTTGAGGCAGTGGCACTGTTCCTTGACCGCGCGCGCGCTCGGCGGGCCGACTTCACCTTGACCAGCCAAAACGTGGTGGCCGTGGCCGCGATTTGCCGGCGCCTGGAGGGTCTTCCGCTCGGTATTGAACTGGCCGCGGCGCGGATGGGAACCCTGACCCCGGAGCAAATTGGCACTCGACTCGACGACGCGCTCCACCTGCTGGGCAGTGGGAATCGTATTCCACCGCGCCAGGAGACGTTGCGCGCGACGCTGGATTGGAGTCACGCGCTCTTGAGCGAAGGAGAGCGCGCGCTCTTTCGCCGGCTGGCGGTGTTCGCCGGAGGCTTTGGCGCGGAGGCGGCGGAGGGGGTCCACGGTGGCGAGGGCCTTCCGCGGGCCGACGTGCCGGCCTTGCTCTCGGCGCTCGTGGAGAAGTCGCTCGTCGAGGCACGACTCCAGTCCCGAGAAGCGCGCTATCGCCTGCTGGAGCCGGTGCGGCAGTATGCCTGGGAGCGGCTCACCGCGAGTGGTGAGGCGGACTCCGCGCGCCGCCGTCACGCCCACTTTTTTCTCGAACTGGCCGAGGCGGCCGAGCCCTGGCTTATGAGTGGCGGGCGTGACCCATGGATCGAGCGCCTGGCCCTTGAGCAGGATAACCTTCGCGCCGCTCTTACTTGGAGCCGGCGAGCCGCGGAGGTAAGCGACAGGGAGGTGTCGCTACGCCTGACTGGGGCACTATGCTGGTTTTGGACCCTTCGCGGCGAGGCCAATGAAGGCCTGGATTGGGCCGAGGCAGCGCTGGCCAAAGGCCAGGACGCGGCTCCGGCCGTCCGCGCGAAGGTGCTGTACGTGGCCGGCGAACTGGCCTGGCTGTCGGGCCAAACCGCCGTGGCGCGGGAACGCGCCGAGGAAAGCGCCGCCCTCTTCCGCGCGATTGGGGACAAACGTTGGCTTGCCTATACCTTGCAGTCACTGCCCATGGTCATGGATCATCCGATGGCAGGGGAATCCACGGCGGAAAGCCTGAGGCTTTTCGCGGAGGTGGGTGACGCATGGGGAGCCGCCCTGGCGATGGCCTCGCTGGACCTCTTCACCCTCATCACGGATGGCGACCCCATGGGGCGGGGGCGGGCGCGTCTGGAGGAGGCGCTGGCGCGCTGGCGCGCACTGGGTGACGACTGGGGCACGGCCCAGGTGCTGAATATGCTGGGAGATCTGGCGCGGAGCCAGGGTGACGACGCGAGTGCACAGGCCCGGTACGAGGAAGCTCTTACCCTGCTCCGCGGGCGGGGCCTGCCTGGGACCGTGCCGAGCCTGCTCCATAACCTGGGCTATCTGGCATCGCGTCAGGGCGATACCCGGCGAGCCTCGCGGCTCTTTCGCGAGAGCTTGACCCTTTTTCGGGATCAGGGGGACCAGCGAGGGATCGCCGATTGCCTGGCCGGTCTGGCCGGAGCGCTGGGCGCGATGAAGCAGCCGGAGCGGGCGGTACGGCTCCTGGGGGCGTCGGACGCGCTCCGTGCCATGATCGGAGCAACCGTATGGCCGGCAAACGCGGCTGACCATGAGCGAAACCTTCGTCTGGTTCGCGGCCAGTTGGGCGAGGCGGCATTCGCTCTGGAATGGGCGGCCGGTCGGGCGCTTCCCCTGGAACGGGCGATCGCCGAGGCACTGGCGGAGCCCGCGAGCACCCAACCCGGCGGGATCGCTAGGCTTGGCCTGACCCCGCGGGAGATCGAGGTGGTGACGTGGGTCGCCCAGGGACTGACCAACCGCCAGATTGGCGCCGCTCTCTTTATCACCGAGGGGACGGCACGGCTGCACGTCAAGCATATTCTCGGGAAGCTGGGCTTTACCTCCCGCGCCCAGATCGCCGGTTGGGCGGTCGATCAGGGCCTGGTCGGGGCGCCCAAGGCCCAGTAGGTCTCTCGTCTTTCCGAGGCATCACCCGATCGCCCTGGCCGTCACTACCCCTATCCCTATCCCCGCTCATGGCAAAATATCCCCCTCTCGCTCTTTCATCTATCCCCTTTGGGGGACGGCAACCCGCCTGGTCCAGCATAGGCTGGATACAGGGCACGAAACACGTCCGGCCCTGGAAAAAGAACAAAGGAGGATTCATCCCATGGCCACCACGACAGGGCAACTCCAGGCGAAGAGCCTCGACGTACCCGACGAGGCTCGCCCGTTCGGCGCCTTCGGACGGCTTGAGATCGTTCACCTTGGCGCGACCACGGCGGTGCGCGCGACCTTCCAGCCCGGCTTTCATTGGATAGAGCACGTCAAGCCGCTGGTCGGCACCGACCTCTGTCAGGTCCGGCACATTGGCTACGTCGTCTCCGGCCGATCGGGAATCCGTCTGGCCGATGGCACCGAGCGAGAGCTTGCCGCCGGAGACGTCTTTGACGTCCCACCGGGCCATGATGCCTGGGTGATCGGCGACGAACCGTATGTCTCGGTCGATTTCAGTCTCGCGGAAGCTCCCGGCTCGCGATAGTCAAGTGAAGGAGGAACCGATGGCAACCGAAACGATTCGCGAGGGTCTCCATGCCTACGTACTGCAACCAAACGAAGGCCAACTGATCGATGACCTTCACCTCAGGATCATGGCGACCGAAGCCATGACCGGCGGCACGTTGATGGCCGGGGAGTGCGTCAACCCCGGCCCCGGCGGACCGGCCTTACATACGCACCATGCCCATGATGAACTCTACCTGGTGCTCCAGGGACGGTATCGGTTCAAGATTGGCGAGGACGTGCATGAAGGCGGCCCCGGCATGTTTGTCTACGCGCCGCGTGGTACCACTCATACCTTTGCCAGCGTCGGTTCGGAAGAGGGCCGGATCTTTTTTCTCTCGTTGCCGGGTCTCGAAGCCTTTCTTGAGCGGATGTCCCGCCTGCCGGTACGCGGCAATACTCGCGAGGGGCTCGGGGAACTCTTCCACGACTTCAATTCGGAGATCAATGGCCCTCCGCTCGTGTAGCCGGAGTGGCTACTTCAACTCTAGAGCCGGCTGGGCTCCCTTGGCGTGCTGTTCCTTTGCCCATGGCCCCTACCCATGAATGCCTACCAGGAATAGGCTTCCGGAGCGGCGCCGGGGCCAAGCGGTCTCCCGTGATTGATATCGAAGATCTCCTCTAGACGGCTCACCGCCTCCGGGGTAAGAGCCAGCTCCGCCGCCCGCTCGATGCCGTTCAACTGCTCGACCGTGCGCACGCCCACAATCGCCGAACTGACGGCAGGGTGATGAAGGGTCCAGGCAGTCGCTACGATGTGTTCCTTCTCGCCGATCTCGCGGCAGAGCGCGGAGAAGGCCGCGAATTGTGTGTTCTCGGGACCGAGGTTGATCCGATATTCACCTTCGACCTGGCGGCTGCGAGACCCTTCAGTCGCCCGTGCCTTGCCCGTCAACAGTCCTCCCGCCAGGGGCATATACGCCAGTACGCCGATCCCGAAGTCGCGGGCGGCCGGGAGCACTTCCAGTTCCGGGATCCGATTCAAGAGATTGTACTGCGTTTGCTCGGAGACCAGACCCATGAAGCCGCGGTTCCATGCTTGCATCTGGAACTTGGCTAGCCCCCAACCGGGAAAGTTGCTGGAGCCCATATAGAGCACATCTCCGTCGCTCACCAGCCGCTCGAAGGTACCCCAGAACTCTTCCGCCGCTACATGTCGGTCGAAGTGATGCACCTGGTAGAGGTCAATGTGGTCGGTTCGCAGACGCCGCAGGGAGGCGGCCACATGCTTGCGCACTTTATAGGCGGAGATACCCCGCCCTTCATTGGGGGTATCGTCCTCCACCATAGGGTTGTACACCTTGGTGGCCAGCACCACCCGGTCCCGACCGCCTGGTCTCGCCGCGAACCAGTTGCCGATGATCTCCTCCGAACGGCCGCGGTTGCCGCTCCCGCCATACACGTTCGCCGTGTCCCAGAAGTTGATCCCCAGTTCCAGGGCGCGATCCAGGATCCTGAACGACTCTTCCTCGGTGGCATAGGGGCCAAAGTGCATGGTTCCCAGGCAGACTTTGCTGACCATGAGATTGGAGCGCCCCAGCATGTTGTATTTCATTACTCATCTCCTCCGTCCGCGCTACTCAGATTGGCATTGCCGCGTCAGGGGTGGTCTTCGAGATCACCATGCGTGATTGACGATCAGGCATTCCCCGAATCCGAACCGGCGATCCAGGGGGCTCCGCGCCTCGGCCGGCCATCCGGCGACACGGGAGTGACACGGAAGGCGAAGGCATGATCGCCGGGTGGGCGAGCCGGCAGGCTTACGTGGAGCCCGGCGGTATCCCGTGTCCATGACAACGGCTCGGCCGCGCCCAGCAATTCCACCTTCTCGATACCCTGGACAAATAGGGTGGCATCGGAGGCGAGCGATTTCACCGTGAGGTGCCCGCCTTCCGGCCAGGCCAGGGCAATGGCATAGAGTATCTCGCCTCGGGTGGTGAACCGGATGTCCTGCCCGGTGAAGGGAACGCGCTTGGTGTCCGTAAAGCTGCCGCCAACCACCTGAGTTGGTCCCTCGCCGAAGATCTTCCAGGGCCGCGTGCCGTAGACGGCCTCGCCGTTCATCTGTAACCAGCCTCCAATGCCAAGCAGCAA
>DATLQX010000148.1:0-2034 GCA_035534995.1 Chloroflexota bacterium
TAGCTTCCGCTATCCAGACATAATGCTCAGGCTTTCGGGGGGGAGGCATGCGCTTCAGGCCACGCGCGGTGGCTTCACTCTCCATGCGTGCCTTGGCGGCGGCAAGCTCCCGTTCAAGGGCGGCCCGCGCTTTCCGTGCCCTGTACCCCCATCCCTCCCCATTCAGATCCAAGTCCACCTGAATGGGGAGCGTTTGCATGGTCTCCTCACCTTCCCCGCGAACCACGGGTATTCCGGCGATAGGGAACTGTTGCCGGGGATGGGGGTCGGTTCGTGGATCGTAGGACGGGAGATTCCGGTACCAGTTTGCCAGAAGCCCCCCACCCGCGCATCCAAGGTGGTCATAGAGGTTCCAGCGCCGCGCCCAGGTACGCAGTGGAGATACCCAACCTGCGGGCGGTGGCGGACATGGTTGGCGGTTGTCCTGCGGGTTCCAGTACTCCTCCGCCTCGGCAAACCAGATGTTTGCCAGGGCTGTGGGATCGTGCCCTTTTGCCTTCTCCGCGTTCGCCATCTCGATAAACGCCTCGAATGGCTCGCGTGTGAGGCTACGTAGTACCTCGGGGTCAAGTCCACAGACAGCGTCCCAGAACGCGCAACCCGCAAGGAATCGGGCACGGGACCGTAAGCCGTCCTCATCGTACGCACCCACCCACGACGGGCGTGGCTTCCTCGCGTTCTCGTCTTTATGGCGTGGTACCTTGGTCGTAGCCATCGCGCGTGCTCCAATCGCTCGCGGTGCGCCAGTGGGCCGGCACGCTGTCAACGTGTCCGGCCCGCGCCTGTTCCCATGGTCCCAGATTTTGCACGGATTTTGCACAAGCCCTGTGCATTTCCCTGAAGTTCGCTGATGTTCCGTGCCGGGTTTACTCTGGTGGGTGCGGCTTGGTAACGCTCTATGTAGTTCATTTTCTTAACATCGATTTAACCTGCGCTTAAGGATCGCTTAATCCACCCATAGCTCCCGCCCACAATACTGAAAGGAGTAGGAATACCCAATCTCTTTGCATGGGGGCAAGCGGTGCTGACTCTTGACTGAGCAATTCAGCGTTATTCTGATCATCGTGATCGCTCTGGGCTTCGACTTCACGAATGGCTTTCATGACGCGGCCAACGCGATCGCCACCACGATTTCCACGCGTGCCCTCTCGCCTCGCCGGGCTCTGGCTATGTCGGCGGTGATGAACCTTGCCGGCGCCTTCCTGACCACGGCGGTGGCGACCACCGTGGGAAAGGGGATCGTGGAAACCCAGGCCATCACCTTGCCGCTGGTCGGAGCCGCCTTGATCGGGGCGATCATCTGGAATCTGGCGACCTGGCGGCTTGGCCTTCCCAGTTCCTCCTCGCATGCGTTGATTGGCGGACTGATCGGGGCTATGATGGCCGCGCACGGCCAGAACTTCGTCCAGTGGGCCAATATCTGGCATAAGGTGGTTGAGCCCGCCCTGGGGTCGCCCCTGGCCGGCTTCGCCCTGGGCTTCGTGATCATGTTGGCTCTCTACTGGTGCTTCCACGCCTGGAGGCCGGCGAAGGTGAACCGTGTCTTCCGGCGCCTACAGGTAGTATCGGCCGCCTTTGTCTCCTTTAGCCACGGAGCGAACGACTCGCAGAAGACCATGGGGGTGATTACCCTGGTTTTGGTGGCGGGGCACGATCAGTCGCGCTTCGTGGTGCCGCCGTGGGTGATCCTGCTCTCGGCCACCGCCATCGCCCTGGGCACCTATAGCGGCGGCTGGCGGATCATTCGCACCATGGGACAGAGAATCATTCGCCTGGAGCCGATCAACGGCTTCGCCGCCGAGACGGCCTCGGCGAGCATTCTTCTGAGTTCCTCGCTGCTCGGGCTGCCGGTAAGCACCACGCAAGTGGTCTCCAGCGCGGTGGTCGGGGTGGGCTCGACCCGCAATCCGGGAGCGGTCCGCTGGGGAGTGGCCGGATCGATCCTGGTCGCCTGGGTGCTGACCCTACCGGCCGCCGCCGCCGCCGGGGCAATCACCTTCGAGGTGCTGCGGCTCTTCGGCGCCTCGTAGCGCG
>DATLQX010000149.1:0-8816 GCA_035534995.1 Chloroflexota bacterium
CACTCGGCCACCGCCAGGGGCACGGTCACGCCCGTGATCACCCCGAAGACGGTGAGTTCGAATACGTGCCAGAGCGCCCCGAGAAAGATCGGGTCGCCGAACAGCTCGGTAAAGTTTGCCAGCCCGATAAAGTGCGACGGCAAGCCGTAGTCAAAGACGAAGAACGAGTTGTAGACGGCGCTAAAGGCCGGATAATAGGAAAAGGTGAGGAGCAAGGCGAAACAGGGAACAAGCATGAGGTAGTAGAAGCGCGCACGGACAATCCGGCGCCAGAGCGTGGGCTCGCGCCGCGTGATGCCGCGGACTTCATTCACCGACTCCACCGCCGCGCGCATCTTAACGGGCTGGGATTGCGCCATCCCCTGTCTCTTTCCCGATGTCCGATCTCGGAGTCATGGCTTCCCTCAGTCTCTCGCGGCCTGGATGGGCGTGCCGTGCCTCTACGGCCTGCCCATCCAGGCGAACGAGGTTACTTCCAGCCGTACTTGGCCGCCGAATCCTTTGACTGGCGCATATATTCCTGCTGAATCGCCGCGACGGTGGAGTTCAGGCTTGCCTGACCGATCAGGTAGGACGTGGTTAGTGTATACACTTTCTGAAGCGATTCGGGCGCGAAGTCATATTGCCAGAAGAATATCCCGCCCGAGCCCATGGTATGGGTGAGTTGCGAGGCGATGCTCCGCAGGTTCGCGTTGACCGCGACCTCGCGTTCCATCGGCAACTTCTGGCCCAATTCGTTCACGATCCGGCTCGCCTGGGCCGGGGCGCTGATATAGCGGAGGAAATCGATCACCACCGGCAGGTTCTTCCGCTCCGTGGCGGTCTTCGTCACCGCGTACATCACGTCGGCGCCCCCGATGATCGGGGCCGGGCGGCCATCGGCATAGGGAGACTGGCCAAAGCCGGTGCCGTGGGTCACGATCGGATAGGGGAACGTCCCCCACTCGAAGGGCAGTTGACCGTCCGAATCCAGGGTGCTAATCATATAGAAGCCGGATTGCAGAATGCCAATCCGTCCTTGCTGGAACTCGTTCTCCGCCGTGGGATCGTTGATATTGGGACCGATATTGACCAGCCAATCCTTCTTCCAGTAGGGGATCTGCAACTTGAGCAACTGGAGAAAGTTGGCATACTCCGGCGTATTGGCGCCCCATTGGCCGTGCAGGATAGCGAGCGCCACGTCCTTGGCCGTATAGCTGCCGCCGCCGCCGCTGGGTTTGATGATGTTCTGGTACCGGCGCATGACCATGGAGCCCACTTCCCACCACGGATCGGCGGGAACGCGCGCCCCAAAGGCGACGTGACCGGCCTTCTGGAGCTTGGCCATGGCCGCGAGCAGTTCGGTATAGGTCGTGGGAGGCGTCGCGCCCACCTGCTTGAACATCGTCTTATTGTAGAAGACCAGATCGGTGCCGAAGTCATACGGCAGCGCGTAGAGGTGGCCGTCGGGGGCCCGCTGAGCCTGGGTGAGAGCGGGATAGAACTCATCGATCCAGTGGACGCTACCGGGATGGCCGGCCGGAATATAGGGATTCGGCTGCGCGAGGTAGGGATCCAGGTTGAGCCACCACCCCTTGCCGATATCGGGCACGATCGCCTGCGCCGGCGTCTGCAAGATCTCGGGCGCCACATCGCCAACCAGTTGGGTGATCTCCCAGGTGCGCCGGTCGTCATTGGCGTAGTGGGGGGTAACGACATTGACCTTCACCCCGGGATACAGACGTTGATACTGGTCAATCACCACCTGCAGGTTGTGAATCGGCAAGGGATTATTGGGGGTCTTGACCATCGAGGCGGTAGGATTGTAATCGTCGCCGAAGATGCTGATCGTCGCCCTGACGTTCTTGGGTAGCCGGCCGCCGGCCGCGGCCTCGGCGACCTCCGGCCCAACCTGAATCCGGGCCAGGGCGGCGGCTCCGGCGGCGACCGCCGCGGTCTTGAGCGCCGTGCCGCGGGTGATCTTCGTATCGAACGTGGACCCTACCGTTTCCGGTGTCTTCTCCGTCTCCATCGCATCGGCTCCTTCTCCTCATGGCGAGGAAGGTGCGTCCATCTCTTCGGCGAGATACCCAGGAAGTCGTGAAGAAAGCTAGTGAGTGATTCCTCCTCTACGTACACCGCCGCGAGCGCGGTCGCCCATCACCTCCCCACCGCTCGTGGGCTCCCGTGGCCGCCAGGGACCGTATAGGCTCACCACGGTAACAAATATGTAAGGCAATGTCAAGAAGATCAGATGCCTTGGTTCTCTGTAACAACTGCTTATTGTAACAACAGGGACATCCATCTCCTGATACCGCGGCGGAATCCTAGTCCGACGCGCGGTCGCGTGCTCTCCGTTGTGCGAGACAGGCCGCGGTGACTCCGGCCCCGACCACCAGCCCTCCCATCCCCGGCCATTGAGGCTAGTATCGCGACCCTGGCCCAGTGCCTCAGGCCAATCGCGCCCCGTCTACTCCCATGCCTTGACATTCGCCGCCCAAGCCTCTATATATCATTATATTGATATGGGGAGGAGAGCAAGGATGCACCTGCACGCGGGAAGCCGATCGATCACCGGCCCGGACGCGCGAACCACGGCCGCTGCCTGGGACACCCGGACGGCGCGTTCGCGCCGTCTGTTCGAGAGCGCGAAGGAGGTGCTGCCGGGCGGAGTCAATTCGACCGCTCGGACCACCTACGCGGGCTGGGAGCCTTACCCCATTTTCGCCGCCGGAGGAGACGGGCCGTATCTCTATGACGTGGACGGCAACCGCTACCTCGACTATCTGCTGGCCCTGGGTCCGCTCATGCTCGGGCATCGGCCCCCCGCCGTGCTGACCAGGGTCCAGGAGGCAGTGGGGTCGCTGGGCACCCTGTTCGGACTGCCCTACGAACTGGAGCAGCAGGTGGCGCGGAAGTTCCTCCGCGCCGTACCTTCGGCGGACGCGGTACGTTTCACCAATTCGGGCTCGGAGGCGGTAGGCAGCGCGGTTCGCCTGGCGCGCGCCGCCACGGGCCGGCCGAAGATCCTCCGTTTCGAGGGCCATTATCATGGCTGGCAGGATACGGTCTATTGGTCCAATAAGCCGCTGCCGGAGGAGGCGGGGCCGGTAGGGGATCCGCGCGCGGTACCGGCCGGGCCGGGGGTGCCCTCCGAGCTGGCCGATACCCTGATCATCTGTCCCTGGAACGATCCCGAGGCGGTGGAGCGGGCCTTCGCGGCCCACGGCGCGGAGATCGCGGCCGTGCTCACCGAGCCGATCATGTGTAATACCGGCTGCATCCTCCCCGCGCCGGGGTATTTGGCATTCCTGCGCCGGGTCACCCGCCAACATGGGGCGCTGCTGATCTTTGACGAGGTGATTACTGGGTTCCGACTCCGCCTGGGCGGGGCGCAGGAATACTACGGGATCCAGCCCGACCTTTCCACCTTCGCCAAGGCGCTGGGCGGCGGTTTCCCGGTGGCGGCATTGGCCGGAACCAGCCAGGTGATGGGGCTGATCGCCGATGGGCGATACTCCCACTCCGGCACCTACAACGCCAGCGTGATCGCCATGGCCGCCGTCGACGCCGCCCTGGACGAATTGGGGAAGCCGGGCACCTACGACCGCCTCCACGCGGTAGGCGAGTACCTGATGACCGGACTGCGGGCGAGGTTCGAGGCAGCCTCGATCCCAGTGCAGGTGCAGGGATTGGGACCAGTGCTGCAAATCTGGTTCGCCGATCGGCCGATCGCCTCCTGGCGCGAGGCGTACGAGCACGCCAAAACGGCGTCCTTCCGCGCCTTCTGGGAGGAGATGGTGACCCGCGACGTCCTGTTCCATCCCAACCAATTCGAGAACCTGTTCATCTCGACCGCGCATCAAGAGTCGCACATCGATCTGACCCTCGCGGCGCTGGACGCGGCGCTCCCGACCTTGCGGCGTCGGCTGCTCTAGACATCCTGGTGAAAAATCAGGCCGCCTATTATGCTCCCCCGACTGAGGCCGGGTGGTAGCGTCTGGCCGACCGCGGCCAGGGCCGCGTAGGTGCAAACTACGCCGACTGGATAAGCACTGGGGAAGCTGGATGGAGAGGGCGAGACAGCCATGCTTGACACCAGACAGATTCACCTGCTTACCGGCTTTCTCAGGAACCACAAGGCACACATGGCGCGGCTCAAGGAGACCAGGACACCTGAGGTGCTTACCGTCAATGGAAGGGCGGAACTCGTGGTGCAAGACGCCGGCAGCTACCAGGCGTTGCTCGACCGGCTCCAGCACATGGAAACTCTTGCGGCCATCCGTGAGGGCATCGCCAGCGCCGAGCGCGGCGAGATGAAGCCCGCCGAGCAGGTATTTGCCGAGATGCGGGCCAAGTATGGCCTACAGGATTAACGTCACCGGACTCGCCGAGACAGAGTCGGATAATGGCATATATTGACATTTCCTGCCATTACTGTAAGGTAGGGGAAGAGGTGTGCCATGCAAAGTATGAATATATCCCTTCCCGAACCACTCAAACAGTTCGTCGAGCGGCAAATTGAGTCAGGCCGCTACAGCAGCGTAAGCGAATACGTCCGTGAGTTAATCCGCGATGATGAACGGCGCCGGACAGAAGAGCGGCTGGAAGCTTTCTTGCTCCGAGGGCTGGAATCGCCGGCAAGCGAGTGGACGCAAGAGGACGTTAACCACATCAAGAAAGCCGTTCGGGAGAGGCTAGCGGCGAAGCGGACCACCGCGTGAGCCGGCGGATCATCGTTCATAGCGCCGCTCGCTCTGACGTGATCGACATCGCCTACTACATCGCGGAGGACAGCCTTACGGCCGCTGATCGCTTCGTCGAGGCCGTCGATGCCGCTTACAGCCGGCTTGCCGACATGCCAGAGATTGGCGCAGCCCGTGAGTATGGCGACCCTGCCCTCAAGGGCATGCGAATGTGGCCGGTACCTGGTTCCCCAAAACACCTCATCTTCTACCGTGCCACGGCAACCGAAGTTCGTATCGTCCGGGTGCTGCATGGCGCACGCGATCTCGCGAGAATCTTTCATCAAGGCGAAGAAGGCCAGGCCGACCGGTAGCCCCGCCGTGTTTCTCGTTGCTGCTCCCGTCCGCGCAGATGCAGGAAGCCTGTCAGATGTGCTGACTTGTTGTCTGCTCCTGTTCCAATGCCCGCCGCACGCCGTCTGGGTCGCGCGCTATGACGGTCAGATACGCACGGGCGGCCTGCTCAGGCTCGGGGCGTCCCTGTTCCCAGTCGCGAAGGGTGCCGAGTGGGATATGATACCGGACGGCAAATTCTTCCTGGGTATGCCCAAGCGCCCGTCGGATGATTTTCGTCCGCGGCGTTCGCCGCCTGCGTTGCAGATCCTCGGCGCTCAGCGGTTGTGCATCGGCATCGGCTAACGCGGCCCGTTCGACTTCACCCGGCGTCATGGGGAAGTGGGGGTCAGGTGTTCTGTTTGAAGTAGTTATCAGCACCGTGGTGGTTGCTTTTCTGTCCGCTCAGCGCACGACAATGTGCCCGGCTTCCTCTGTTCGTGCCTGCTGGATTGGCTTCTTCGTGGTGATTTCCACGTTGCAGCCCAGCGCGGCGATGAAACTCATAAGCCGGTAGACGGAAAATCCCCGGAACCGGCCATGAAGCAGGGCGGAAACCTTGGGCTGATCAATACCGAGCATTTCGGCGGCTTCGGTCTGCGTCAGGTGCCGTTCCTCAATAATGTCCGCGATATGACTTACCAGACTGGCCTTGGTCTGGTGTTCCTCCGGGGAGGGGAACCCAAGATCGGCAAAGACGTTGCCGCTACCGTAGGTGATAGTATCTTCATTGTTCATGGCTTCTTTCTCCCATATTCTTTCGCGTAGTCGTCGGCTGCGGTTTTCAGGCGGCCTTTAATCAGATTCATGTCCGCCAGCGGCGTGGCAATCCCTTTCTTGGATTTCTTCTGAAAGACGTGCAGCACGTAGACTGCCAGGGCAAACTTTACGGTATATACGGCTCTTAGGTATTGCCGTCGTGGCTCTCTACAATCTCCAGGACGCTTGCCCCGCCGAATCCGTGCAACGGTTTGGCGCGTTGATCACGAACGCCTTCCTGCGCCCGATACAGAGCATAGCCGAAGCCGTCTTGGATCTCTTCAGGAAGTGCTCTCAGATCGTCAAGCGATGACCCTACCCAGTGCAACGGCTTGAGTGACTTTTTCATGAGCCATTATGCCTATAGTAGTCATAAAACGTCAACGGCTCATTTGGGGTGGCTACCCCCATCAGGATCTCAGAGCAACCTATCCGGAGCCAGCGCTGGCGGCCGTGAAAGCGCGCGGCGCGAAGCTCGGCGATTCCCGCATCGAGGAAGTCCGTCCGCAGGCTCTTACCAGCTATCAGGCCCGCGCCGAAAATACAACGGCTGATCGCGGACGGGCGGGGCCAAGGAAAGAGCTTACGTGAAATCGCCCGCGAACTGAACCGGCTCAATATTCGCACCACCGGCGGAGCGCAGTGGTACGCTAGCAGCGTGAGGAACCAGCTTGCTACCCACGTTTAACAAGCGGGAGCACTGGAGATAATTTATGGCAACTATCCGGGAATACTTCGACGCGGATTTCAGCTACACCGCAAGATTGCACGTTAAGCTGCCTGACTATCGATCAGACGTTGAAGTAACACTTCTATATGATTTCGCGGCGTTCATCGCCTTCGTCGCGTGTTATGTGCCTGGTGATCAGTACCCACTCCAAGAGTTTCTTCAGCTAATCGAGGCCATGCAACCAGGCAAGTCGCAAGTCACAGTCAATTTTAATGACAAGGTCACTCTGCCAGATACACGAGCCTTTCCCGGCCTCCTGGAAGTCAGGAATACAAACCCGTTTGGGCTGCGGGCGAAATTTTACGGAGACCCCGAGTGGATATGCACCGATGAAATACAGACATCGACGCGGGTATTTATCTATACGGAATCACGGCTGACCGACAACCAGATTTCACAGCTTAAGCAGAGGGGTCGTGATCTCGAAGTGCGGGTTCAATTTAGATCTATAGATCACGCCGAGGAACGGTCGAGAAATGAGAAGCCCTTAGCGTTTATATGCCACGACTCGCGCGACAAGGTGGATATCGCGCGACCAATAGCTCTTGGTTTAAGTAAGATGCTCTGTCCAGTTTGGTATGATGAGTATTCGCTTAAGGTGGGTGACAGCTTACGAAAAAACATAGAGAAGGGATTGAAGGAGTGTAAAAAATGCGTTCTTATCATCTCCCAAAATTTCCTGAATAATTCTGGATGGAGTAAAACCGAATTTGATTCCGTTTTCACTCGGCAGATTCTTGAGGGATCGGATGTAGTTCTTCCGGTCTGGTGCGGTGTCACCAAGCAACAAGTCTACGACTATAGTCCAAGCCTGCTTGATCGGGTTGCCGTCTCATGGGATGAAGGCATTGATGATGTTTTGCGAAAACTCTATAGGGCAATTGAGTAAGAGCGGGTGCGCTAATAAGCTGACAATCTTAGGTGTCCAGCATGTCCCATTCGTCCCCCAGCACCCAACGCAGCGCCGACAGTTTGCCGTTTATCATTCCCCACTCGAAGTCATCCCAAGGCCCCAATTTTTCAAGCCCGTATTGTTTCTCCACGCTCTTCGCCGCCTTTTGCGCCATCGCCCACACATCACGTTGAATGGGTCGTCGCAAATGGTCTCTCACCGGGACGGCTTCCTTCTCAACGAGCTTCACCCTTCCGCTTTCTATGTTCTGGCGTAGCCCTTGGTGGCGGTTGTACCAGACCTGGTGGAATAGCAAATCCATCGCTTCCATAATTTCCGTCAGGCCCCGCGGTTCTTGTGCCCATTCCTGCTCCATCATCAAATTTGATACTAACGCCGGTCTCACGCGTCGCAGTGCCTCCGAAAGATTAATAAAGTACAGCGATTTTATTTTGGAGAAGTAGGCCGCTAAGTCCGGATGCGGCAATCGATTATCAGCGTTGACGTGACTGAAATCCTTGGTGTTGTGTGTGACAAAGGCAAAGCGTATACCGGGGCTTTTGACCGCTTTTAGCTCGCCGTAGATTTCTATCAGGACGGCATCGGCCATGCTGTTGCGTCCTGTATGGAAGGGGGCTTTTTTAGCAATGGCGCGCTCCGCCGCGCGCAGTTTTACCCCGTCCGACGCGTCAACTACGCTTCCAGTAGCGAGCAGCTTTTCTACGCGCCCGATGGATTCCACCACACCCTCGCCTAAGGTGGGCAGTTTGGAATCGACATCGTTGAGCTGCTCCAGAACAAGGCGCTTCCGCTTTGAATCGCCGAACTGCTCAATGGCTTGCTTTGCCCGTTTCAAGGCACTAGACAGGCTGCGCTGGCCCTCCAGTGTGATACGCGCCTTATTCTGGGCAAATTCGTCCAGAACGACGCGAGGCACGATTAAAGAGACTTCGCCCTGGCGCACCAGTTCTTCCAGCACTCCGAGCGTGGCTTGCTGTTGGTGGTCTTTCGCTACGTCGAGCCATACACACGTATCTATGAGCAATTCGAACATCAGCGACCCCTGTTGTCTCGCTTGTGACAGCGACTGAAGGAAGCATGCATCGCTCGCTAGGGTCAATGACGGGTTTCCCTTGTTCTTCAGGCTGTCATCTTTCATGATATATGCTGACGTATTTGGCTCGGATTCGCTGGTGTCAGGCTGAGGTATACTCATCCTGGCAACCCAGACAAGGGAAAGCGCGGCAAGGCGGCGATTTGGCGTACTTGGATTCCCCTTTCGTCCCATGGCCCCTATACTGGCAGCGGAAGTAGCCCCGCGCGGAGGAAATCGCCGGCAAGTGAGCAGGAGAATGCGCCCATGGCTTCCAGGATAGAC
>DATLQX010000150.1:0-75810 GCA_035534995.1 Chloroflexota bacterium
CCTCGGCGCCGGTATGCAGGCGACCGACGCCCTGGAGCACCGCGTCGTCAAGAGATTGCACGCCGACGCTGACGCGGGTGATACCGGCGGCCAGTAGAGCCTCCCAGAAGCCGGGCGGTTGATTGCCGGGGTTGGCCTCCAAGGTGATCTCCGCGTCAGGGGCCAGAATGCACGCGGCGCGGAGCGCGTCCATAATCGTGAGGATGTGGCTGGGATCGAGGGTGCTTGGGGTACCGCCGCCAAAAAAGACGGTAGGCACCAGGGGTGGTGGGCGGTTCTCCAAGCGGAGGGCCAATTCGGCGATTACGGCCTCAACGTAGGCGGGGATGCGGGCGGGCTGGCCGACGACGGTGGCAAAATCGCAGAAAGAGCAATGATAGTGACAGAAGGGGATATGCACATAAACAGCAAGTTCCCCAGACATGACCCCGGTATGATGTGAACAGGGAGGATTGGCGCGGGACCGATCAGTCGGATCGGACGGATCGGTCCAATTGGTCCGATCAGGTAGATTTTTGGCCATCAAAGGGAGGTCTCCCGCGTGCGTGTGCTAGTAGCTACCACGAACCAACATAAAGCCAGGGAATTCCAACGCTTATTCACCGGAGATATCCTGGAGGTACGCACGCCGGCGGAGTGGGGATTGCCGCCGCTGCCCGTCGAGGAAACAGGAGCGACGTTCGCGGCCAACGCCCTCACCAAAGCCCGCGCCTACGCTTCAGCGTACCGCATCCCCGCCCTCGCGGACGATTCCGGGATTCGTGTGGATGCCCTGGCCGGTGCTCCTGGGGTTCGCAGCGCTCGCTTCGGTCGCCCCGATCTGGATGACGAGGGACGGGCCCGGTACCTGCTGGACTGCCTGAAAGGGATCTCGGGCTGTGACCGCGGCGCGCACTACGTCTGCGCGTTGGCCCTCGTGGTACCGGGTGAGGATCCCCTCGTGGTGGAGGGGAAGTGGTATGGCAGGGTTGCCGAACAGTATCTGGAAGGTGGAACCGGTTTTGGCTACGATCCGGTCTTCCTGATCCCCAGTTTGGGCGAGCCCGTCTCCCGATTGACTCCGGCGGAAAAGGACGCGCTTGGGCATCGCGGGAAGGCGGCGCGGCGGCTGATGGCCGCCATGACCACGCGCTGAACGATGTCACCTACGGGACAGCGGTGATGCAGCCAACCCTGTACACTGGAGATGTGAATACCGTACGCCCTTTGGGGGCGCCCTCTTCCAGTAGCGCGCGCCGAACTCTTACCCTTGCCGAGGAGACCCGCGCCATTTTGCGGGGCTATAGGGTGCGGACCAACGATCAGTTGGGCCAGAACTTTCTCATCGACCGCGAGGCGCTTGACTTCATCATCCGGGCCGCCGCCCCCGCGCCAGGCAGCCAGGTGCTGGAGATTGGTCCCGGAATCGGCACCCTGACCCTGGCCCTGGCCAGCACCGGCGCCCAGATACACGCGCTCGAACTGGACGCGGAGATGGCGCGAATCAGCGCCGACCGGACGGCTGGGCTGGAGAATGTCACCATCCATGAGGGGAATGTCCTGCATACCGATCTGGCGGATATTTTCGACGTTCGGAAACCGTTCATGGTGGTGGCGAACATTCCCTACTACATCACCGCCCCGATTCTCCGTCTGTTCCTGGAGGGGCCCTATCAACCGACCTCGCTCATTCTGATGGTCCAGAAGGAGGTAGGCGAACGGCTGGCGGCACTTCCTGGCGAGATGAGCGCCCTGACCGTGTTCGCCCAGGTGCTGGCGCGGATCGAAGTCCTGCGCCGGGTGCCGCCCTCATCCTTCATGCCGCCGCCCGAGGTCGAGTCAGCGATCGTGCGCCTCCGCGTGCATGAAACGCCGGCGATCCCGCGCGACGATCATCCGTTTCTATTCAGGGTGGTAAAGGCCGGTTTCAGCGCCAAGCGGAAGATGATTCATAATTCGTTGAACCGCGGCTTGCCAAACTCTGGGGAGATGATCGAGGCGGCGCTCGCCTATGCTGGGGTGGATCGCTCTCGCCGCGCCGAAACCCTGAGCATAGAGGAGTGGCGCGCCCTGAGCCTGGCCCTCCGCGCCGACCATCAGCATACTCCCAAGGACCAGCGCCTATGATCTTCCGCCGCCATCAAGAGCCCGCGCCACCCGCCGAGGGAATCTGGTTGGTGGTTGGTTTGGGGAATCCGGGCCGCCGCTACGCGCCCACCCGCCACAACATAGGCTTTCGCGTGGTCGATCGGCTGGCCGAGCGGCCCGGCGCTTCACGTTGGCGCTCCGAACACCAGTCGGAAACCTGCCGGATACTGTTCGACGGCTTGCCGGTACTGGCGGCCAAACCCCAGACATTTATGAATGAGAGTGGGCGGGCAGTGAAGGCCCTCCTGTCACACTACAAGATTGCTCCGGAACGTCTGCTGATTATCAGCGACGATCTGGATCTCCCGTTCGCGCGCCTTCGCCTCCGCGCCCGTGGGTCTGCCGGCGGCCACAATGGCCTCCGCTCGATCAACGCGGCGTTGGGCATGCTGGACTACGCGCGGTTGCGGGTGGGGATCGGGCGACCCACGGAGGGCGATCCGCTTGAGTGGGTACTTTCCCCATTCTCCCCGGCGGAGGAACGGGAGATACCGCTCCTGTGCGAGAATGGGGCGACGATCGTGGATGCCGTGGTACGCGATGGCGTCCTGGCGGCGATGAATCAGTTTAACGGCCAGGGGCCGGCGGTAGCCGAGCCGCCGACCGCGAAACCGGCGTCAATGGTAGGCCGCCCGCCGGAGGACCAGATCCGTGGCTAATCTTTCCGCCAATCTGCACCCCCTGACCGCGCACGTCAGGTCGATCAAGGAGATGGGCGAACTGCTGGCCCGCCTGGGCTCCAGTGGGGTAGCGGCGATACACGGCGCTCCGCGAGCCAGCGCGCCGGTGGTGGCCGCCGCGCTTCAGGGCGATGCGGTTGCTCGTGGCAGCCTGCAGGTGGTGGTGGCGGCAGCCGACCCGGCGCAAGCCCTCTCCTGGGTGGACGAATTGCGCCAGTGGGTAGCGCCGGCGGTCCCCGTGCTCCAGTTCCCCGCCCTGGAGGCGCTGCCGTACGAACGGGCGGTGCCTGAGGCGTCGATCATCCAGCAGCGGCAAGGGGTGCTGGAAGTGCTGAGCGCTGGTGGACCGGCGGTGGTGGTCGTGCCGGCGCGGGCGCTGCTGCAGCCGCTCATGGATCCCTCCGGCACTAAAGGGCTCATTCGAGAACTGGGTCGGGGAGACCGACTCGTGATGAGCACCGAGATGACGGTCTGGCGGCGGATGGGATACGAGCAAGCGGCAGTGGTGGAACGGCCCGGGCAGTACTGCCGGCGGGGTGGCATCGTCGATGTGTTTCCCGCCGGGGCGGATTGGCCGATCCGGGTGGAGTTGCTCGGTTCGGAGGTGGAGTCGCTGCGCCAGTTCGACCCCTCGACCCAACGTTCGGTGGCCGCGCTGGAACGAGTACGGCTCGGGCCGTTGCACCCCTTCGTGTTACCGGCAAGCGAGGAGGCCCTCCGCGAACTCAGTGCTCTCGACACCTCCCGCTGCCTTCCCCATGTGCGTACTCAATGGGAGGAGGAGCTTCGCCACCTGGGCCAGGGCATCCCGTTTGACGGCCTGGAGTTTTACACGCCGTACCTGACCGCCCAGCCTTCATCCCTCCTGTCCTACCTCTCGGGTTCGTCGGTGCTGTTTCTGGATGAGCCCGAGGCACTATTCGGCACCATGGACGATCTTACCGAGCAGGCGCGGGAGTTGAGTGACGAGCTGCTTGGCCGGGGCGAAGTGCCGGCCGGCCTCCGCTTCCCCCTGCTGACGGTGGAGGAGGTTCGCCAGGAGATCGGGCTGATGCCGCGAGTTGAATGGCGGCAACGGGTAGGCGGCGAGGGGTTCGATTGGAGCGCGGGCAATGTGTTCCGCACCGCTCCCTCCTACGCGGGCAGCCTGAAGCGCTTCGTGCAGGATTGCGCCGAACTCCGGGGGCAGCAAGAGCGGGTCTGTATCGTGTCGCTGCAGGGCCAGCGATTGGCCGAGTTGTTGACCGAGGACGAGGTGCCGGTCAGCAGGGCTGGGTCTCTGGACGTGCTACCGGAGCGCGGGACGATCGTCGCCGTGCCAGGCCAGTTGCCCGAGGGCTGGTATCTGCCGAACGGCCATCTCCTGGTCATCACCGACGCCGAGGTTGCCGGCTGGACTCGACCCCGGCCCGCCGCCCGCTTTCACCGCGAAGCCGAGGGAACCTTCGCCCTTGATTTCCAACCAGGCGACATCGTGGTGCATATCGAACACGGGATTGGCCGTTACCAGGGAGTGGTGCGCCGTGGGGCTGGACGCGCCGAACGCGAGTATCTCGACCTTCAGTTCTCGGGCACCGATCGGCTGCTGGTTCCCACCGATCAGCTCGATCGGGTGACCAAATACCGGGGGATGGGCGAGGTGGCGCCCGCGCTGAGCAAGCTGGGAAGCCAGGAGTGGACGCGGGCCAAGGCCAGGGTGAAGGAATCGGTGGAGGCGGTGGCGCGCGAGTTGCTGGATCTCTATCGCTTCCGGGAAAAGGCGCCCGGCCACCCTTTCGCCGTCGACGGCCATTGGCAGCGCGAACTGGAGGCCGCGTTCCCCTATGAGGAGACCCTGGACCAGGAGCGTGCCATTCGGGACGTGAAGGGCGACATGGAGAGCGCCCGGCCCATGGATCGCCTGGTCTGCGGAGACGTTGGCTACGGGAAGACCGAGGTCGCCTTGCGGGCAGCCTTCAAGGCGGTGATGGATGGGCGGCAGGTTGCCGTGCTGGTCCCCACCACCGTCCTGGCCCAGCAGCACTACAACACCTTCCGCGAGCGTATGCAAGCCTTTCCGGTCCGGGTAGGAGTACTGAGCCGCTTCCAGTCCCCCAAGGACCAGCAGCGGGTGCTTGCCGGGATTCGCGAGGGGACGATTGACATCGCGGTTGGCACGCATCGGCTCCTGCAAAAGGATGTGTCATTCAGCGATCTTGGTTTGTTGGTAATCGATGAGGAGCAGCGCTTTGGGGTCAAGCACAAGGAGCGGCTCAAGCAGATGCGCCGCGACATCGATGTCCTGACCCTCACCGCGACCCCAATTCCTCGCAGTCTCCACATGGCCTTGATGCAGGTGCGCGATTTGAGCGTGATCGCCACCCCACCGGAAGGGCGGCTTCCGATCAAGACCTTCCTTGAGCCGTTTGACGAATACCACATCCGCGAGGCCATCTTGCGGGAGATGGACCGTGGGGGCCAGATCTACTTTGTCCATAACCGGGTGCAGACCATTCAGGCGATGGCCGAGCGGCTCCGCCGGCTGGCCCCCCAGGCGCGGATCGAGATCGCGCACGGGCAGATGCCGGAGGCCGAACTGGAGCGGGCCATGTTTGCCTTCGCTGATAAACAATATGATCTGCTGATTTGCAGCACGATCATCGAAAATGGCCTGGATATCCCGAATGTCAATACGATGATCGTTAACGATGCTCCACAATTTGGCCTCTCGCAGTTGTATCAATTGCGCGGCCGGATCGGGCGCGGCAGCCGCCGCGGGTACGCCTACTTGCTCTACAACCCGAATCTGCGGATTTCCCGCACGGCGGAGCGCCGATTGAAAGCAATCTTCGAGTCAACCGAATTGGGGGCCGGCTTCCAGATTGCCATGAAGGATCTGGAGATCCGCGGCGCGGGGAACGTGCTTGGGAGCGCTCAGCACGGCCAGATGGCGGCGGTAGGGTTCCAACTCTACGCCTCGATGCTGGCCGAGGCCATTGAGCGGCAGCGCGTGGGCGGCGACTCACTGTCGGCGGAGCAGCCGCGCCCGGTGGTCAGTATACATGTGGATGCGTTCATCCCGGATGACTACGTGGAGGATGGGAATCAGCGGTTGCGGCTTTATCAGCGTCTCGCGGCGGCCACGAAGTCAGCGGAGGTCATCGACCTGGAGGCGGAACTGCGGGACCGCTTCGGGCCCCTGCCGGATCCGGTGGCAGCCATGCTTTCCATGGTGCGGATACGGCTCAAGGCAACCCAATTGGGTATCGTGGATATCAAGCTCGACCCTACCAGCCTGGTGATACAGGGCACGCACACCACGGTGTACGACCGGCAAGATGTCTACGCAACCTATGGCATGGCGGCCCGCATCGATCGGGGGATTCTCCGCCTTTCGGCCCAGCGGCTAGGCACCGATCCCCTGGCGGCAATCGAGCGGATTCTTGATCGCGCGGTGGTGCCGCGCGGCGCCGAGGAGGCATCGCGGCTGGTGGCGGGCGGACGGCCTTAGTAGGTGGGGGAAACGCATGGCCGGGAAAATGAGGGAGGGCGTCGGCATGGATGGCAACACCTCGGAGGTTCCCGAAGCAGGATCGTGGATCGGCGCCTTTGGCCGTGCCCTTGGGCTGGGGGTGATCACCGGCTTCCGCTCCACCTCCGCCCTTGCCGTATTGAGCCGCGCGGGCAGCACGCCTGGCTTCCCTGCCGAGAGGCTCCCGAATTGGCTGTTTCGAAAGGGTGCCGTTCGCGGGCTCTCGGCGGCAGCCCTGGGCGAGCTGGTAGTGGACAAACTACCCTTCGTTCCCAGCCGCCTGAATCGCGGATCCCTGGCGGGACGGGCGTTCAGTGGCGGACTGGCCGGGATCGCGAGCTTTCGCCTGGCGGCGAAGCCGGCGTGGATTGGTTGGGGAGCCGGCGCGGCGGGCGCCTTTGCCGGTTCCTTCGCGGGCGGGCGCGGACGCGCCTGGCTGGTGAAGCGGACGGGGCTCCCTGATCCCGTGATCGCGGTTGGCGAGGATCTGCTTACCTTGACTGGCGGACGCGCGATCATCCGCCGCCCGTGGCTTGGCCTGGTCCTCAGTTCCCTGGCCCTGGCGACGGCCCTCCTCACTCGAGTGGATACTCAATCCGACCACAAGGGCTGAAACGAAAGTGATCCGCTTATCAGCAAAATTGGTACTTGGGGCGCTGCCTGAGTTGTATACTCTCGGCATCAAGGATGGACATTGACAATTCAGCGCCTTGCGACCGAACAGCCGGTGACCATGACGTTCGAGGCCGATGCCGTGGCGGCCCTCGACCGGGCGTGCCACGCGCTCCTTCGCGAGGTACACGCCCGGCAGGGGTCGCGCTCGAACAGCGCGCGGGCCCGTGACGCGGACCTTCGGTCCCTGGTCACCTGGCTCCGCGAACAGGGCATTACTGAACCCGCTGGACTGAATCGAGCCGCCCTACGCGGTTGGCTGGCCCACCTGCACGGCGAAGGGTACGCCCGATCCTCGATGGCCAGAATGCTCTCCAGTGCTCGTAGCCTCCTCCGTCACCTCGAACGTTCCGGGCTGGAGATCGACGCCGGCGCCCTCCGGCTGAGGGCCGGGCGCGCGCCCCACCGGTTGCCGGCCGTCCTGACCGAGAATCAGGCGGGGAACCTCCTGCGACCGGAAGTGGCCTCACGGAACTCGACGCGGATCGAGCGGCTGCTGGCGTTCCGCGATCAGGCGGCATTGGAACTGCTGTACGGGGCCGGTTTGCGGGCCGCCGAATTGGTATCACTCAAGGTTGCCGATCTGGCGCTTGGCGATCGCCGGGCGATTGTGCGCGGCAAGGGTGAGAAGGAGCGGCGAATCCTGTTCGGCGAGCCGGCGGCCGCCGCCATTGGTCTCTACCTGACTGAGAGCCGGATCCCTTTGACCGCGGGCAAGATTCCGCACGACATCCTGCTAGTCAATTGGCGGGGTGGTCCCTTAAGCGTCCGGTCGGTCGGGCTGATTGTGGAGAACCGAGCGGTAGCGGTCGGCCTGGCCGATCAAGCGCACCCACACGCGCTGAGGCACTCCTTTGCCACCCATTTGCTGAACGGCGGCGCGGACCTACGGACGGTGCAACAATTGCTCGGGCACGCCAGCCTGGCCACCACGCAACGCTATCTGCATGTGGCGGATCCCCGACTCCGCGATGTCTACCACCGATGTCACCCAAGGGCCTGAGTTCTGGTAGACTGGAAGATCGCGTGTTATGTTTAGCGGACGACTCGGCGGACGGTCAGGAGAAGGTAGGGACGGCACGATGGAGCGGGTACGCAGCACGACCATTGTCGCGGTGGCGCGGGATGGCAAGGTAGCGATGGCGGGTGATGGGCAAGTAACCCAGGGCGAGATCGTGATGAAGCATACGGCGCGGAAAATCTACCGTATGTACAATAATCGTATCCTTGTCGGTTTCGCTGGGTCCGCCGCCGATGGCATAACGCTGCTGGAGCGTCTGGAGAGCCAACTGGAGCAGAATGGAGGGAATTTGCGGCGAGCGGCGATCAACCTGGCCAAGGATTGGCGCTCCGACAAGTACCTGAGGCGCCTGGAAGCGGAAGTAGTGGCCGCGTCGGAGGACGAACTGTTGGTCGTTTCAGGGAATGGCGACGTGGTTCAACCCGATGGGCACCTGATTGCCATTGGCTCCGGTGGACCGTACGCCTTCGCGGCGGCCCGCGCTCTCCTCGACCACTCGACGCTGGACGCCCGGGCGATTGCCGAGGCGGCCTTGAAAATCGCTTCGTCGATTTGCATTTATACCAACAACCAGATCATCGTGGAAACGATCCCTGGTGAGCCGTCACCGGCGTAGTGTGCTTGCGCCTCGATGGCACGGCATATGCGACACCGTTGAACGTTTTTGAGAAGGTACTACCCATGGACGAGAAGAAGCTCGAGTCGTTGACGCCCAGGCAGGCGGTTGTGGAACTCGATAAATACATCGTGGGCCAACCTAAAGCTAAGCGTGCGCTTGCGGTCGCGCTGCGGAACCGATACCGCCGCCAACTCGTCCCCAAGGATTTTCGCGACGAAATCACCCCCAAAAATATTTTGATGATCGGACCTACCGGGGTGGGGAAGACCGAGTTGGCCCGCCGCCTGGCCAAGCTGGCCGATGTGCCCTTTATCAAGGTCGAGGCGACCAAGTTTACCGAGGTGGGTTACGTGGGACGTGACGTGGAGTCGATCGTCCGCGACCTGATCGACACCGCCGTGAACATGGTTCAGGAGGCCCGCCAGGAGGAGGTACGCTCTCAGGCGGAGGGGCTCGCCACCGAGAAGCTTATTACCTACCTGGTCACCTCGCTTGATGGATCCACTGGCGATGCGAATGAGAACGGCGTGGACGCGAATCACCGGGAACCGCGACCCGCCGTGGATGCCAAGGCTGACGGCAAGACCGAGGTGAAGAAGGTGGTCGTCGACTCGGCCAAACTGAAACGCCGGCGCAAGGCAGTGGCGAAGATGCTGGCGGAGCAGAAGCTGGAGGAGCATATCGTCGAGATCGAATTGGAACCCGAGGATGGCGCCTGGCCGGCCATGGAGTTCAGCGCCGGCATGTCCAGCGATGATATGAGCGAGGCGTTCCAGGATTTCGTCACCCATATGCACAGCCAGCGGAAGCGCTCGCGCCAGCTGCCGGTCAAGGAAGCGCGCCGGCTCCTGATTCAAGAAGAGTCCAACAAGTTGGTCGATTGGGATCAGGTGGTGGACAGCGCGATTGAGAAGGTCGAACAGGGGGCGATCGTCTTTATCGATGAGATCGACAAGATCGTCAGCCGGGGTAACGAGATCGGGCCCGATGTGTCGGGTGAAGGAGTGCAGAGGGATCTGCTCCCGATCGTCGAAGGATCGTCGGTCAGCACCCGGTATGGTCCGGTCAAAACCGATCATATTTTGTTCGTCGGGGCCGGGGCCTTTGGCCGGGTCAAGCCGTCCGACCTCATTCCCGAGCTTCAGGGCCGGTTCCCGATCAGGGTCGAGCTGGACACGCTCACCTATGAAGACTTCGTAACGATCCTGACCCAGCCGAACAATGCCTTGACCAAGCAATATCAGGCCCTTCTCAAGATGGAGAACGTAGAGTTGGAGTTCTCCGAGGACGGGCTCAAGGAAATGGCGCGGGTGGCGTGGGAGATGAACGAGAGGATGGAAAACATTGGCGCGCGCCGCCTCCATACGATCGTGGAGAAGGTTCTCGAGGATCTGAACTTCACCGCCAGCGAACGGAGCGGCGACACCGTGGTGGTGGATAAAGCTTTCGTCCTCAAGGAGCTGGCGGCCATCGCCGCCAACCCCGATCTGAGCCGCTACATACTTTAGGCTCCCAATCGGACTGATTGGTCAGATCAGACCGATCGGTCCGATCCTCGGTTTGCCGTGCATTGGCCGGCGTGTTACCCTCTGTACTTGGCTCCAAGCCAAATACTCACACCGGTTGATCGTGCCCTGGTTGCCCCGCGCGGGGCGAGGGTTCCGAAGGGACGCCGGTGGAGGCCATAAACCATCCAGGAGGACATACAGGCATGGCAGTAGCAAGCATGCGCCAACTTCTTGAGTCCGGCGTGCATTTTGGGCATCAGACCCGGCGCTGGAATCCCAAGATGCGCGAGTTTATCTTTACCGAGCGGAACGGCATTCACATTCTCGATCTCCAGCAGACCGTGCATCGGCTGCAAACGGCGTACGAGTATGCCCGTGACCTCGCCGAGGGCGGCCGCACGGTTCTCTTTGTCGGCACCAAGAAGCAGGCCCAGGAAGCGGTGGCCGAGGAAGCGCGTCGCTGCGGCATGTACTTCGTCAATCAGCGATGGTTGGGCGGAATGCTGACCAACTTTTCCACCATCCAGCAACGGCTCCGGCGCTTGATGGACCTGGAGAATCAGGTCCGCAATGGCGATCTGGCCAAACGAACCAAGCGGGAGACCTTGCGTATTCAGGAAGAGATCACCAAGCTCAACCGGATTCTTGGCGGGGTGAAGGGGATGAATAGGCTCCCCGATGCCCTGTTCATTATCGACACCCATAAGGAGCGGCTAGCGATTCAGGAAGCCACCCGGCTGGAGATTCCCGTAATTGCCCTCCTGGACACCAATAGCGACCCCGATGAGGTCCAGTATCCGATTCCAGCCAATGACGACGCCATCCGGGCGGTACGGCTGCTGACCAGCAAGATTGCCGACGCGATCATTGAAGGGAAGCAGGCCCGTGAGTCGGCCTTCGCCGATCTGGAGCCGAGCGCGGTCAGTGGCGAGGATCTGAGCTTCTCACCCACCCCGAACGAATACGACCAACCGGCCCCAGTGATCGTGGTCCCCGAGCAGCCGGTGGTCGCCGAGAGTGAGCTTGATCTGGCACCTCCGGCCGAGGAGCCGGTCGCCGCCGAGTAGGAGGATACGCCGGAGGCGAGGATGACCTACCGCGTCACCTAGGAAAGAGTGGCGGGTGGTTGCGTGCCGCCCGCCGTTCAGCACGAAGGAGAGAGAGTCAATGGAGATCAGTGCGCAGCTCGTGAAGGAACTGCGCGAGCGCACCGGCGCCGGGATTATGGATTGCCGGAAGGCGCTTGTCGAGAGTGAGGGGAGCATCGCCAGAGCGGAGGCCCTGCTCAGGGAAAAGGGGATGCGAGGCCCCAAGGATCCGACCCGCGAAACCAACCAGGGCCTGGTAGAGTTTTATCGCCATGCCAACGGACAATTGGGCGCGATAGTGGAGCTTCTCTGCGAGACCGACTTCGTATCCCGCACGGAGGACTTCGGCAATCTGGCCCGTGAAATTGCCTTGCATATCGCCGCCGCGAACCCCCTCTACCGTGAACAGTCGGCCATTCCCGCGGACGTGGTAGCGCGCGAGCGCGCGGCAATCGCCGAACAGTTGCGCCTCACCGGAACCACCGAGGCGGACATCGAGACCGAGCTACCGGGCCGAGTCGAGAACTGGGTGAAGGAAGTGGCCCTGCTCGATCAGCCATATGTCCGCGATCCGAAACGGTCGATTCGCCAGTTGATCCTCGAGGTTGGGGCGAAAACTGGCGAGAACGTCCGGGTGGGCCGTTTCGCGCGATTCAAGATTGGGGAGTAAACAATCCATGTACCATCGCGTGCTGCTGAAGCTGAGTGGGGAAGCACTGGTTGGCGAGGCCGGCTATGGGATCGATCCGGCGGTGGTGCAACGAATCGCGATCCAGGTGGCGCGCGTGCGCGAATTGAACGTGGAAATGGCGATCGTGGTCGGCGGCGGCAATATCTTCCGCGGCCTTTCGGCCAGTACGGCCGGGATGGATCGCGCGACCGCCGACTATATGGGGATGCTGGCCACCGTGCTTAACGCACTCGCGCTCAAAGACGCTCTGGAACGGAACCATGTGGACACCAGAGTTCAGACGGCGATCGCCATGGACGCGGTCGCCGAGCCTTTTATCCGGGGACGAGCGATGCGCCATCTGGAGAAGGGACGGGTGGTTATCCTGGCCGCCGGAACCGGCAATCCTTACTTCACCACCGACACGGCGGCGGCGCTCCGGGCCATCGAGCTTAAATGCGAAGTGCTGCTCAAGGCGACCCGCGTTGACGGCATCTATACCGCCGATCCAGAAACCGACGGCAGCGCCCGGCGCTACGAACGGCTCGACTACTACACCGCCCTGGGTAACGAGCTGAAGGTGATGGACGGCACCGCGTTCGCCCTCTGCAAGGAGAACAACCTACCGATCATCGTGTTTAACCTCGAAGGTCCAGACAATATCGAGCGAGCGGTGCGAGGACACGAAGTGGGGACGCTGGTGGCGGCGGGCGAGCGGCCCGGCCTGGTAGGCTAGCGGGAGCACCGAGAGCGAGAGGAGCACGACGATGACCCAGGAACTACTTGACGATGGCGAGCGCCGCATGCAAAAAGCGATCGAGGCGTTGGTACACGATATGGCGACCGTCCGAACCGGCCGCGCGTCCCCCGCCCTGGTGGAGGGCGTGGTGGTCGAGTACTACGGCAGTCCGACCCCGCTCAACCAGCTCGCTTCGGTCAGCGCCGCCGATGCCCGATCCCTGGTGATCGCCCCGTTCGACCGGTCGGCCATCAATGACATTGACAAGGCGATCCGGAAGGCCGATCTGGGGTTCAATCCCACCAATGACGGAACGAATCTCCGCGTGGTCGTGCCGCCGCTGACCGAGGATCGCCGGCGTGAGATGGTGAAGATGCTCCACAAAAAGCTGGAGGAACACAAGGTCGCGGTTCGAAACGTGCGGCGCGAGGTCCATGACAAGCTCAAGGGCTTGGAGAAAGACAAAAGCGCCACGACCGATGAGGTTCGACGGGCTACCGAGCGCCTCCAAAAACTGACCGATCGCAATATCCAGGAAATGGAAAGCTTGGGCGGGGCCAAGGAAGCCGAGATTCTCGCGGTCTAGCACCTTACTCCCCAACTGAAGGCGGAAAAGATAGCGTGAGCGCCCCTCGACCGGCCGAGATCGCGGGAAAACCTACCACGGCCACCAGTGGCGTGCCCCGACATGTGGCGATCATCATGGACGGGAATGGGCGCTGGGCCCAGAGCCGCCACCGTCCGCGTCTGGAAGGTCATCGCCAGGGAGTGGACAATATCCAGCGGATCGTCCCCACCGCCATCGACCTGGGGATCGAGGTGCTTACCCTCTTCGCATTTTCCACCGAGAACTGGGGCCGCCCCACGGACGAGGTAAGCGGCCTCATGCGCCTGTTTACCTTGATCAGCCGGCGTGAAACCGCGAACCTGCACCGACAAGGGGTCCGGGTGGCGCACATCGGCTCTTTCGATGGGGTAAACAAGCTGCTGGCCCAGGCCATCCAGGATGCGGTAGCCCTGACCCGGAACAACACGCGCCTTCATCTGAATATCGCCTTCAACTACGGAGGGCGCGACGAGATCACGCGGGCGGTACGCTGCATCGTGGCCGAGGGCGTGGCGCCCGAGGAGGTGACGGAAGGACTGATCGACCGCTACCTCTCGACCGCCGGCTTGCCGGACCCTGACCTGATCCTTCGCACGGCGGGCGAGATGCGCCTCTCCAATTTCCTGATCTGGCAGGCGGCCTACAGTGAATACTACGCCAGCCCGAAACTCTGGCCGGATTTCGGGCCCGAGGATCTCCGGAAGGCCGTGGAGTCGTACGCCGGACGGCATCGCAAGTATGGCAAGCTGTAATCGCCCATGAAGGCGCGGGTGCTCAGCGCCCTGGTTCTCGCCCCAGTGATGATCGCACTGACCATTCTGGGCGGGTTGCCCTATTTGCTGGGGATCGCGGTGATGTGCGGGGTAGGAGTCTGGGAAGCGACCGAACTTTTCACGAACTTCGGGGACGTGTCCGCGGACCCGGCTTGGCGCTACCTCGCGGTGGCGGCCTCGGTGATTGTGCTGGCTGGGGTCCAACTGGGATTCGACCACCAATATGTGGCCCAGGTAATCGCGGCCCTGGTCCTGGTGGCCAGCCTGGGAATGCTCCTGGCCGGCGGCCCACCGGCCCGACGGTTCCTGGCCTGGGCCATAGCCGCCGCGTCGATCCTCTACGTCGTCGGATTGGGATCTCACTTCCTCCTCCTCCGCGCGACTCGCCAAGGCTTGAGCTGGACCATTCTGGCCTGCGCCGTAACGTGGAGCACCGACACCGGCGCCTTCTTCGTGGGCCGCCAATTTGGACACACGGGCTTCTTCGCGGCGATTAGCGCCAAGAAAACCGCCGAGGGCGCGGCGGGCGGCCTGGCGGCCGGGATCGTAGCCGCGATTGTCGTCGCGGCGGTGGCCGGCCTGCGCGTCCCCTGGGCCGTTATACCCTTCATCGGATTGAGCGTGAGTGCCGTGGCGCAGGGTGGCGATTTGGTGGAATCTCTCCTGAAACGGGAGGCGGGCGTGAAGGACTCCGGCACGATCATTCCGGGGCACGGCGGGGCGCTGGATCGCATTGACAGTTTGCTGTTCGCGGTAACGCTGACCTTCTACTGGCGGTTGCTCTTCCCATGAAACGCATCGTGATTTTGGGCAGTACTGGCTCCGTGGGGGAGCAGACCCTTGACGTGGTGCGTCGCTTCCCCGACCGCTTGCAGGTGATCGGGTTGGCCGCCCGGCGTCAGGAGCGCCTGGCGGAACAAGCGGCGGAGTTCTCGATCCCCCAGGTGGTGATCGGCGATGGGGGTGAGCCCTCGGTCGCCTTCCCGGACGGAGTTGTGATCGGACGCGGCGCCGAGGCAATGGAGGCGCTGGCGTGCCATCCCGGGGCCGACCTCGTGGTGGTGGCGACCGTGGGGCGAGCGGGCCTCCTGGCCACCCTGGCAGCCCTCCGAGGAGGAAAGCGGGTGGGTCTCGCCAACAAGGAAGTGCTGGTAATGGCGGGTGAATTAGTCACCGGGACAGCGGCACGGCACGGGGGCGAACTGATCCCGGTGGACAGCGAGCATAGCGCGCTCTGGCAATGTCTGGTGGGCGAGGATCCGGCGACGATCAGGGAATTGGTCCTTACCGCTTCGGGCGGGGCGCTGCGCCACCGGCCGCTCGATACCCTGCACCTGGTCACTCCCGAGGAAGCGCTCCGCCATCCGACCTGGAAAATGGGCCCTAAGGTGACGATCGATTCGGCCACCTTGATGAATAAGGGCCTGGAGGTTATCGAGGCCCGCTGGCTTTTTGGCGTACCGTACGAGCGCATTCGCGTGGTCATGCATCCAACCAGCGTGGTGCATTCGCTGGTTCAGTTCGTGGATGGATCGATCAAGGCGCAAATGGGAGCCACCGACATGCGATTGCCGATCCAATATGCCCTGAGCTATCCGGAACGTTGGGAGGAGCCGGAACTTCAGGTAGACATAACAAAACTGGGCGATCTGCAATTCCTGGAGCCGAATTGGGACCGCTACCCGTGCCTGAGCCTGGCCATCGAGGCGGGGCGGCGGGGCGGCACCTATCCCGCGGCCCTGTGCGGAGCCGACGAAGTCGCGGTGGAACTTTTCAGTACCGGAGCCATCCCGTTGACCGCTATCGCCCCGCTCATCGAGTCGGTGCTGGAGACCCACAAATCCGAGCCAGAGCCCGATCTGGCCGCGATCCTGGCCGCCGACGAGGAAGGACGCCGGCGATGCGTCGAGCGGGCGCGCAGGCTCTAGGCACGGCCTCGTTGGCATCGTGAGTTTGCTGCCCTGATATGCTCATAGAGCGGGTATGCCGCCTCGAACCTACTTGGAGCGCCAGGAATTTCATGTACGCGCTTGTCTCCATCCTTTCCTTCATTCTCCTGCTTTTGGTTCTGGTGGGGATCCACGAGATGGGCCATTTTCTGTCCGCCCGCGCCTTTGGCATTCGAGTCTCCGAGTTCGGCTTCGGCTTCCCGCCCCGCTTATGGAGCCGGCGACGGGGCGACACCCTCTACAGCATCAACGCCATTCCCCTGGGTGGCTTCGTCCGCATGGAGGGCGAGAACGGCGATGATCTGGGGCCTGGCAGTTTCGGCGGGAAGCCTGCCTGGCAGCGGGCGATCGTCTTGGTGGCCGGCGCGGCCATGAACTTCGTGAGCGCCTTACTGCTCTTCTTCCTGGTCTACACCATCGCGCCCATTCCCCAAGATGTACCGGTGGTGGCCATGGTGCAGCCTCATTCGCCGGCCGCCGCCGCGTTGCATGTGGGTGATCGGATCACCGCGATCAACGGAGTCTCGGTGCCCACCCAGACCGACGCCGAGGATCAAATCGCCTGCACCCTGGGCAAGCCGACCATGCTCACGATCGACCGGCACGGCGCGACCATCAAGCGAACGGTCATCCCCAGGGTTCATCCAGCACCTAACCAGGGACATATCGGGTTCCTGGGCAGCATTGTCTACACGGGGACTGACGGCTGGAGCGCGCTCAAAAACACGCTGGGCCAGCCGGGAGTATTCGTCCAGTCAGTAGTGCACCAGTTCACGGCCCATCGTTGTTCCAGCGTAGGAGTTACCGGCCCCGTGGGGATCGCGCGGGTCACCGGTAGCGCCGCGAACGCCGTGCCGACCCTTGGGGCCGGTCCAGTGCTGTACATCGCGGCCCTGGTGAGCCTGAATCTTGCCTTCGTGAACCTGCTGCCGATTCCGGCCCTCGATGGCGGCCGGCTCCTGTTCGTACTGATCGGGGTGGTGCGACGGAGACGGGTAAGCCCCCTCCGCGAAGGGATGGCGCACCTGATTGGCATGGCGCTCCTCCTGACCCTGGTCCTGGTCGTGAGCGCGCATGACATTGGCCAGTGGCTTGGGGGAAACTAGCCTCCCCGAGGGAGGGAGTAACCATGATCATTCGGAGAGTGGACGGAGAACTGGTGATCGCCAGACAAACCGATCACATGGCCCAGGTGGCACGGATGGCGGAGCGCTGGGGCAACACCCGCTTTCCCGCGCCGGAACATCGCGAGGAAACGATCCGGGCCGCCGGTCTGCATGATTGTGGCTGGCGGCTATGGGAAGATGCCCCTACCTTGTTCCCCGAAACCGGGCGACCACGTAACTTCACCGAGATAGAGCGTCCCATCCATGCCGCCTTCTATCGCGCGGGAGTGGAGAGCGCGGTGGGGGTAGACCCATACACCGGGCTTTTGGCTAGTCTCCACGCCAGCGTGCTCTGCGCGGGGGTCGAGGGTTGGGATCTTGAGTTGCTCACCCCGCCGGAAAACCCGGATCGGACCGCCATCGAGCGAGAGTTTATCGAGCAGCAGACGAGCCTGCAAGGCCGATTGCGATCCATGTTGGCCCTTGAAGCCCGCTATGCGGCTTCCATGGCTCCTGACCGGCTCTGGCCGGCCTATTTGCGCCTCAGAGCCTGGGATCGGCTCTCACTCTACTTCCTATCTCGGGGTCTCGGTGAGGGCGAGATCGATCACATCCCCGAAAACGACGGTGAAACCACTCTCGTTTTGCGGCAAACTGGTCAACGTTCGGCCATCGCCACGCCGTGGCCTTTCGGCCTCCCGGAGGTAACCTTTCCCGTCGTGGTCGCCCGCGTGCCGGATCGCCGGTACGAGGATGGGATGGAGTTTCTTTCTACTCTGGTACACGCCCAGCATGAGGTCTGGGACTACTCGCTGGCTCAGGGCTAAGCGCCATGCTGAGAACCGTGCTGGCCACCCGCTACGTGACGCCCCTACGCGAGGGCGGATCGCTGCCGGCGATCATCGAGGCGGACGACGATGGCACCTACGTCCTCAAGTTCCGTGGGGCGGGCCAGGGTCAACGGGCCCTGATCGCCGAGCTGGTGGCGGGCGAGATCGGGCGGGCTCTTGGGCTGCTGGTCCCCGAGATAGTGCTGGTAGAGCTGGATCCGGTGCTGGCGCGCTCGGAACCTGATCCCGAGATCCAAGCCCTGATCGAGGCCAGCGGCGGCTTGAACCTGGCCCTTGATTACTTACCGGGATCGATTGGCTTCGATCCCCTGCTCGCCCCGCCCCCGGATCCTGATCTGGCGGCGGCGGTAGTCTGGTTTGATGCCTACGTGACCAACGTGGACCGCACGATCAAGAACCCGAATCTCCTGCTGTGGCACACGAAGGTGTGGCTCATCGATCACGGGGCCAGCCTGTTCTTTCATCACAGTTGGGATAACTACCTTCAACGCAGCCGCGCCCCATTCCCCAGAATCAAGGATCATGTACTGCTGCCCACCGCCGCGAGTATCGAGAAGGTCGATGCTCACCTGGCGCGCCTGCTTCCGCGCGAGAAGCTAGAGGAGATCGTGGCCGCTATTCCCGAGACTTGGTTGGGTGACGAGCCGCTGTTTGCCGGCATTGGCGAGCATCGCGATGCGTACCTGACTTACCTGGTAGGCAGACTGGACGCGCCGCGCGCGTTCGCGGAGGATGCGGAACATGCGCGCGAACAACTTTGACTACGCGGTCATTCGCGTCATACCGCGGGTGGACCGAGGGGAGTTCTTGAACGCGGGCGTGATCCTGTTCTGCCGACCCCAACGGTTCCTGGCGGCGGTGGTAGAACTGGACGAAGCCCGGCTGGCCGCGCTCGCGCCCGGTGCCGACCTGGTGGAAATACAGCGGCACCTCGACCTGATCCCGGCGATCTGTCGTGGAGGGGCCGGTTCCGGTCCAATCGGTGCCCTGAGCCAGGCTGAGCGCTTTCACTGGCTCGTCTCACCGCGCAGCAGCGTAATCCAGACCTCGCCGGTGCACTGTGGCCTGGCGGACGACCTGGAGGCGGCGTTGCGAGATGTGGTGGCCCGGCTGGTGGTGGTCGGTGCATAGGGAGCGGAGGTGCCCGTGAACTCCGCGGGCGCCTCCGCTGCTCTGGCCGCGCCTCCTAGCCGAGGATGTTCATACTTTGCAGCATGGTAGTCGCGGCGGTCAACTCCGCCGGGTGGGTGGGGCCGCCCTTCGGCGTGCCGGCAACCACGGCGGTCATCAGGTAGAGCTTGTGGCCATGGCGGGCAGTCAACACCATGAGGCTCAATTCCTCCCCGGTCGACGCTTTTTCAAAGGCCTGTGACGCCTCGAAGGCAATGCCGTGAATCTTTATCGCCTTGTAGGTTGGCGTGGTGACCATTTTCCCGCCACCTTTTAGGCCACCGAGATCGATTGCCTGCAATGAGACCGAGGGATGCGAGTCCGCGATTGCCACTACCCCGACGTACGCCTCGCCATCCGATGACTGCACGCTAAAGTCCGTGCCATCCTTATGGCTGTGGTCCGCCGTCCAGGCCAAGGGGTAGCTGATCGTATACCGCGAGGCTTTATTATGATACTGAGACCATCCCGAGGCGGCATGGCTCGCCTGCGTGGCCACGAGCATGCACGGCGCGGCGAGCGCGCATCCAGCCAGAATACGCAGTCGGCGGCGTACGGACATCATGGATTTCACCTTCCTTGAACAGGGTCATTACACGGGGTACCCGCCTGGTTATATCCGATCAGGCGGGAACTCGCTACCACCCATTCGTGTGACCGTGTCCAGCGCGGGGCCCCTACTCGGAGGCGGTAAACTCATGCTCAAGTGCTGATCTTACCGCGTCTTTCGTCCCAAGCGGGATTCCAAGGACGAGGGTATCGGCGGAGGTGATGGCATCGCCGCGTTGGCTGAAGACGGTGAAGTGCCCATCTCGGTGAAGCTCCACCACCCGTTGGATGAACGGTAGCTCCGCAAGGTCATCCTGAACCACATCCTCGAAGTCGCTTGATGCGAGAAATGCGTCCAGGGCGCCGCGAAAGTCGCTGTTAGGCATGGTTTCCTCCTCTTGCCTGGGCAATCCACCTGAGCACGCCTCGCTGTGTACAGTGAAGCTGACTGTGTTCTTTCCCAAGATACGTCATTGGCGAATCAGTCCGATCCGTCCGATCTTCACATAACCAACATTATCGGAAGTTGAATCGTGGGCTGCCGTCAGCCCGCCAGGCATTTGGACGCGCTACCCGCACTCTCGGCCCGCGATTGAGGATGGCCTACCGTGGAGAATGTGTCAGGCCGCGGCGGTCGAAGCCTTTACCGGTGGGCGCTCGGTCCCCGAACCTTGGTAGGCCGGCGGGCCGTAGCGTAAACGCTGAAGCTGGTTGAGGACGCGGTGCAAGGAGTGATGCCCACTGGCCCGCCAGGCCATGAGGAGCGCGCACAGCAAGGCAATCAGCACCACGACCTCAGCTCCCAGGGCATCACTGAGGAAGTGGTTGCCGGTCACGACCACGGTGGTCAGCATCACAAGCGGATAGATCAACCCAAGGACACGCATGATCCATGAACGAGAGGCCCAAAACAGGGTCACGCCCACGATGGTGGCCCAGGCGACGTGCACGCTCGGCATGGCGGCGTATTCATTGAAACTGAACGAGACCCCCAAGCCTCCCTTGCCGAAAATAGGATCCAGCATGTGGATCGGCCTGTATAAACGCGGCGGCGCCAAGGGGAAGGCCTCGTACAGGGCCACGGCCAGCAAGTTGGTAATGAGGAACACGTTCCGCACGAAGGTAAACAGCCCCCGGCGATAAAAGAATACCCAAAGCGCGAAGAAGATTGTAAACAAGATATGGCCCTGGCCGTAGAGAGCATCGGCAACCGGGCGCACTTGCTGCCAGCCTATTGCCTGCCCGAGGATCGTGTGGGTGTGGGTGAAAAAACTCTGGATGCCCGGCTCGATCCAGAAGCCATGGGCCATTTCAAAGCGCATGACCTCTCCGGCATGGACCACGCCGCTAGGTTCGTTGCCAAGAGGGTGCAGGGCATGGATGAAGTCGTCGCTCAGTTCCACCCCGGCAACGAGACCGACCTGGCCAATTAAATACAGCCAATCACGCCAGGTGGAGCGCCGTATGGGCTCCGGCAGGTGACATTCCGTACGATGACGGATGAGGCTGGAAACTCCAGCGGTCCGCTTCAAGGATACCATTACTTACGCCCTTATCGCAGTATATGTACACCCTCGATGATGTTGAGCATAAATGCCATGCCGGCGGTGTTCGGGCGGCACCCCGCCCTCCCTGCCCCCGCCATGTTCGACCCTATCTACCGACAAGTATACTCCGCCCGCTGGCAATCCGAAAATCGCCGGACCTCGCGCCAGGGGCACGTTCGAGGATTCCTAATCCTGTATTGACCATACACCCAGATACCTTTATAATCAAGGTGTATGGAGTAAGATTTGTTACGGTGACTGATAATTCCAGGATGGCTGTTCTCACGGGGCAAACGCGCGGCGAACTGGTGGAGCGTTTCGTCTCCCTGCGCCCCAGGTTTAATCGTTGCCTGATCACCAAGGTGCTGCCACCCGACCTGCAAGCCGAAGTACGGTCCATTACCATTCATCAACTTGAGGCCCTGGATCGGCTTTATCCCCATGGTCTGACCATGGGCGCCCTGGCCCGTGCCCTGGAGATCACCGATGGAAGCGCGGCCGTCCTGTCTGACCGGCTGGTCAAGCAAGGTCTGGCGATCCGCCGTCCCGATGTCCGGGATCGCCGCGTAGTGTGGCTTGAACCGAGTGAGCACGCCCTGGCCTTGGTCCAGCGTTTTCGCGCCGTGGAGCGAGAGACCCTGGAATTCAATCTGCGAGTTCTTGACGATCAGGAATTGAGCACCCTCATCGAATTGATCGAAAAAGTCGCGACCCGATTTCCGCGATCGGAGTGTTCTCGGTAAGAGGTTCCACGCCCGCGATCCGTCTACCCGAACTTCCACTAGGCGCCGTGTCCTGCTACCATTTCGCGGGTGCCATCACCTGTTCTCTCCCCCGCCTTTAGTGAGCGAGCCGTGCCGCGCGGCAACCGCTCACTGGTACTTTGGCTGAGCCTGTTTGTGTTCCTCCTGTACCTTCTGAGTGCTGGGAGTAACTTCGCCAGTGGTGACTCACTATCCGAACTGCGGGTAAGCCAAAGCCTGGTCAATCATGGAGGATTCGATGTACCCATCGTCGCTCCTCACACTACGTGCGCGGGTTGGGGTTGTCGGGGGCTGAACGGCCGCTACTTCGCCAGCCACGGGATCGGGTTCTCGCTCTTTCTCCTACCGTTCTATGGTCTGGCCCGGGCGGTGATGGACCTAGTTCCCTCCCCTCGCTGCGCGACCTGGGATTCCTGTCTACCCATTCATCTGATCAGTTGGAGCAATTGCCTGCTCGCCGCGTTGACCGTGACACTGTTATGTAGCCTCTGCCTGGACCTCGGCTACCGCCGGCGACGGGCTGTATTTGTGGCCTTGCTTTATGGTTTCGGCACCCTCGCCTGGCCATATGCTCGCTTTGCCTTCGATGTGACGCCCACGGCGCTGCTGCTCCTGGCCTGCTTCCGCCAGGCGCTACTGGGCGCCGAGACGTTAAGTGGTACCCGGAGGTGGTGGTACGCGGGAATCCTCGCCGCCCTCGCGGTTCTGGTTCGTTTGCCTACCATACTGGCGCTGGTGCCGGTGGCCGTATGGGCGGTGCTGGCGCTCTCCGATCGTCCCGCCACTCGCCGGCGCCGCCTGGTGGCGTTTTCGCTGCCCGTCGCGGCCTCCCTGGCGTTTTCAGCCTGGTACAACCTGGTCCGATTTGGCGACATCCTCAACGACGGGCATGCCGCGAACGCCGCCGACCACCTGCTGCTGCATCCCTGGGTGGGTGTTTTCGGCATGACTCTCAGTCCCGGAAAGGGCCTCCTATGGTATAGTCCCACTCTTCTCTTCGCGCTGGTCGCCCTACCGCGTTTCCATGCCCGGCATAGGGAGCCGGCCCGTGTGGCCCTCGCGATGGCGTTGCTCTCGCTTGTTCCCTATCTCTTCGTACCCGACTGGTATGGAGGCGATGCTTGGGGCCCACGCTTTGTGCTCCCAGTCCTGCCGCTCCTCATGCTGCCCGCCGTGGAGTGTCCACCCATCCTCCTGGCGACCTGGCGGCGGAGCGTGGCAGCTGCCCTGATCATCCTCTGGTCGCTCATCATGCAAGCCAGCGGCCAGTTGGTGAGTTATCCCTTGCGGCTGAGGGCGGCGGCGCGGGCGGGTATCTCGCCGACCCAACTGGCCTGGGATCCCCGTCACTCGCCAGTTCTGGACCAGCTTGGCACCCTGATCACCTATATCGTGCATCCCGGCTGGGCGGCCATGTCGACGGCGCGGGCTCAATCGTTTGATGTGTGGTGGCTTAACCTATGGCGTAACGACGGGCTACCCCGGATGCCGGTCCTCATGGCCGCCCTGGTGGTTCTGGCGCTTGCTCTCCCCACCGGAAGCCGCCTGGCTCGTGAGGTACGCCGGCCAGCCGACCATGGACCTTAAGTAGAGGCATTTTGCCGGCCTGATCCGCCGCGACAAGGGAACGGTGCACGAGCCGCTTGCCAAAGAGCCTTCTGGCACGGTATTCTTGCGAACGTCGTGTGGCTGCGTCCAGCGAATGCCGGCACCGTGCGTTTCACAGAGTTTGTGAACGGAATGAGGCCCGCATCGCCAAGCAAAAGCCCGCTTGACCAGGGCCGGCGCCCTGAACCAAATGCCAGGTTTACGTTATGACAAGTTTCTAGATACGCGAATGACCGGCGCTGGCCGGCCATTCGCGTATCTAGGGCCAGCAGCCGGTCAATGCTGATCGGCGGTGGGGGAGGCAGACGGACAGATGGATAGCTGGGGACCATGGTTCGCTCTCGTGTGCGCGCTTGCCGCCGTCGTGGCGGGCGCCCTGCTGGTCCAGTGGGTGCTCAAACAGGACGAAGGCAATACGCGCATGATCGACATCGCGAAAGCGGTGCAAGAGGGCGCGGCCGCCTATCTTAACCGGCAGTATCGAACCATCGCCGCCGTCGCCGTGGTCGTCGCCGTGGCCTTGATTTTCAGCCGCAGCGGCAACACGTCCGAAGGGCTCAAGTACATGGTCTGTTTCCTGGTCGGCGCCATATTTTCGGCCGCCGCCGGCTACATTGGCATGAACGTCGCGGTACGGAGCAATCTACGAACGGCGCAGGCCGCCACCCACGGCCTGAACAGTGCTCTCCAGCTTGCCTTCCGTGGCGGTTCAGTGACTGGGCTTTTGGTGGTCGGGCTGGGACTGGCCGGCGTCACCAGCCTCTATAAGATCTATGGCGACCCGACGGTCCTGGTTGCCTTCGGCTTTGGCGGCAGCCTGATCAGTGTCTTTGCCCGCCTGGGCGGCGGCATCTATACCAAGGCCGCCGACGTGGGCGCCGATCTGGTGGGGAAGGTTGAGGTTGGGATCCCCGAGGACGATCCGCGGAACCCGGCGGTGATCGCGGATAACGTGGGCGATAACGTGGGCGATTGCGCCGGCATGGCCGCCGATCTGTTCGAAACCTATGCAATCACCTTGCTCGCCCCCATGGTCCTGGGGGCACTGCTGTTCGGAAAAACCTCCGCTCTCTACCTGGCCGCTTCTCCGACCGTGCAAAGCCAGCTCACCACTATTCACAATCAGCTGATTACCCTCCCCCTGGTCCTGGGCGGGATCTCGATTCTGGCCTCGATTATCGGTATCTTCTTCGTGAGGGTGCCCGCCGGCTCGAAGGCGATCATGAGCGCTATGTATCGAGGCACGATCGTGACCGCCGTGCTCGCGGCCCTCGCCTACATACCGGTCTTTTTCGGCCTGCTCCCCCACCTCGACCGCTTAAACGCGGCGGCGGCCCACGCGGGCTCATCGCTAAACTTGAGCAGTTGGGGCCTGTATGTGTGCGCCTTGGTGGGTCTGGCGATCACCGGCATTTTGGTGGTGGTCACCGATTACTACACCGCGTCCGGCTTCCGTCCGGTGAAAACCATTGCCCGCGCCTCCCTTACCGGCCATGCCACCAATATCATCAGCGGCCTAGCGATGGGCCTGGAGGCCACGGCGATCCCGGTGACCGTGATCGCGGCCGGAATCTGGATTTCCTATGCCGTGGTGGGGAGCCTCTACGGGGTGGCCGTGGCCGCCACCGCCATGCTTTCGATGGCGGGGATCATCGTGGCCGTGGACTCCTATGGTCCCATCACCGACAATGCCGGGGGGATCGCCGAGATGGCGGAGCTGCCCGAGGGCATTCGCACGATCACCGATGCCCTGGACTCGGTGGGCAACACCACCAAGGCGGTCACCAAGGGCTATGCCATCGGCTCCGCCGCCCTCGCCGCGCTGGTGCTGTTCGCATCGTTCCAGCAAGAACTGCCTAAGGCCCTGGCGCCTAACGGTATACATGCCCTGGCTTTTCAATTGACCAACTACAAGGTGATCGTGGGTTTGTTCATCGGCGGTATCCTGCCCAATATCTTCGCCTCGCTCAGCATGCAAGCAGTGGGCCGGGCGGGGGGTCAGGTGGTGTCCGAGGTGCGCCGGCAGTTCAAGGAAAAGCCGGGGATCATGGCCGGGACTGATCGTCCCGACTATGCCCGCTGCGTGGACATCGTGACCAGATCCGCTTTGCGAGAAATGGTTGCCCCTGCCCTGGTACCTGTCTTGACCCCAGTCGTGGTAGGCTTCGTCCTGGGCCCCGAGGCCCTGGGCGCCACCCTGGTCGGCAGCATCATCGTCGGGGTGTTCATGGCCATCGCCATGACGAGCGGCGGCGGCGCCTGGGACAACGCCAAGAAGTTTATCGAGGAAGGCAACTACGGAGGCAAGGGGTCCGACGCCCATGCCGCTGGGGTGACGGGCGACACGGTTGGCGACCCCTATAAGGACACGGCGGGCCCGGCGATCAACCCAATGATCAAGGTGTTGAATATCGTGGCGGTGTTGATCGCTCCACTGCTGGCGAATTATCTGATCAAATAGAGGGACATTATGCTTCGTTGCCTTCGGGAGCCAGGCCGGCGCCCTCGACCGGGGCGTTCATGAAGGCTTTGGTCACCGGCGGGGCTGGGTTTATCGGCTCGCACCTGGTGGATGCGCTGCTCGCGGAAGGTCATCAGGTGTGCGTTTTGGATGATTTTTCCACGGGAAAGCGCGCGAACCTGACCCCGCATTCGCAGTTGACCATCCTGGAAGGCTCGGTGACCGATCCGCGCCTCGTGGCGATGGCGATTGAGGACTGCCAGGCGGTCTACCACCTGGCGGCCGCGATAGGGGTGCGCTACGTGATGGACGACGCTCTCTCTGGGATCGCGGTCAACGTCCGTGGGACCGAGGAGGTGCTGGCCGCGTCCGCGCGAGCCGGAGCCCGCGTGGTGATCGCCTCCTCCTCCGAGGTGTACGGCAAGGGGAGGAGCGGCGCGGATTGGCAACCATTCCGCGAGGATGGCGATAGCATCATCGGTCCAACCCATATCACCCGCTGGTGGTACGCACTGGCAAAGGGTTTGGACGAACATCTGGCCTTTGCCTATCATCGTCAGCGTGGGCTGCCGGTGTCCGCCGTCCGCTACTTCAACATTTACGGTCCCCGCTGCGATCCGGGAGGCTACGGGGTGCTGGCCCGCTTTATCAGCCAGGCGCTGAAAACGGAGCCCGTGACGGTGTTCGGCGATGGCGAGCAAACCCGAAGCTTCACCTACGTGGCCGATGCCGTGCGGGCCACGGTACTGGCCGGCACGCACCCGGCCGCCATTGGCGAGGCATTCAACGTGGGATCAGGGGCCGAGATGAGCATCAACGCGGCGGCGGCGGCGGTCCTCCGCTTGACCAACAGTCCGTCCGCGATACACTATCTGAAGCATGTGGATGTATTTGGCGGCAATTTCGAGGACACGCGCCGTCGAGTACCGGACATCGCGAAGGCCGCGCGCCTGTTGGGTTTCACCGCCCGCGTGGATATTGTCGAAGGGATTCGCCGCACCGTGGATTGGTGGAGAGCGGATGCCCGCCTAACCTAAGGGCGGAGAGCCTCATGCCGCGATCCTCATCACTGGTCCGCCTCCTCGACGGCCTCCTTGAACTGGGATGGCTTTTCATTCTGGTTGGCGTGCCAATCTTCTTCAATCTGCGCGACTATCGCACCTTCGAGCCCGACAAGATCGTGCTCATGCGGAACACGGTTCTCTTCATGGTGGTCGTGTTGATGATCAAGGGGCTCTACCTCGCCCCAATCAATTTCGGGCGCTGGTTTGGGACCCAGGAGGCGCCGCCAAGCGGGAAGCTTCTGGAGGACACTCGTCTGGCCCTGCGCCAGCGGCCCATTTTCATCGCGGCCCTCGTATTCGGTTTCGTCTATATCCTGGCCACGATCACCAGCATCGCGCCCCGCATCAGTTTTTGGGGCTCCTTTGACCGCCTGGAGGGCACATATACCTACCTGACCTACATCACGCTGTTCTTAATTCTCGGCAGTCACGTGCGATCCTGGAACCAAGTGGAACGGATCGTGTCGGTGATTATCCTGGCCAGTGTGCCGGTCGCCGCCTATAGCTGGCTGCAACATTTCCATAACGATCCGTTCGTCTGGGCGGATGGGAGTCAGACCGCCCTTCGTACCCCATCGACCATGGGAAATCCCATTTTCCTGGCGGCTGGGCTCCTGATGGCCGTCCCATTCACCCTGTACCGCCTTGCCCTGTCCGTGCTCCGCCTGATCAAAATGGATCTTCAGGACATCACGGGATCCGAACAGCTATGGGGAGCCCTGGCCACGGTCGGGTACCTCGTGGCGCTCTGCCTGCAACTGGGAGGGATTGGCTTTTCCGGCAGCCGCGGCCCCGCGCTCGGCCTCTTAGCCGCTCTCGTGGTGTTCGGATTCGCCGTGGCCCTGGCCCGGCACATTACCTGGCTTACCCGGTTATCCGTGGCGGCGGCGGTCCTGCTTGCCCTCGTGTTCGGGGCGACCAACACGGTGCTTCAAACTTCCAATACTCCCGGCGCCGGCTTCAGCCGCTTCCTGCACTTGCTTCCCAGTGAGTCTGGCACCTCGGAAGTGCGGTCCCTCCTATGGAAGAGTGCCCCCGGACTGGTGGCGCAGCACCCGATCCTTGGCTGCGGACCCGAGGTACTCATTTTTTGCTGGTATCCACATTACCCAGCCGCGCTGCGCACCGTGGAGCTCGCGAATGCCGCCCCGGACCGTAGCCACGACGAAGAGATCGATATCTTGCTTACCACGGGCATCGTGGGCGAGATCAGCTATCTGGCCCTGCTGGTGACCGCCGGCTGGACCATGGTACGCCTTCTGCGTCGGGCGCGAGGCCTGAGGGAGGTACTGCTGGCTTCGGCCTTGTTTGGCGCCTTCATCGGGCACATCGTCGAAGGTGCGACCGGGATCGCGTTCTCGGATACCTTGCTCCTCCTGTGGACCATCATGGCCCTCCCAGTAGCCTTTATGGCGGGCGGTACGGCCGAGGTCGCCACCCTCTTCGCTGGTCCCCTGGGTACGGACCCCATGGCACCCCCCGCGCCCGTGGCTCCCGTGACCCCGCCCCTTGACCCCCGGCAGTCAGCCGGACGGACGGGGCGCCCACCTTCCGGGGCTCGCGCGAGCGCCCGCGAGCGGAACCGCGTCGGCGGCCCCCGGCCGGGTCCACGTGGGACGACGTTCGTCCCGCGCGCTGACCGCTATTCATTCTCACGGGCCCTGGGAAAGCTGAAGACCGCCGGCGTGGCCCTGGTCGCCCTGTGCGCCGTTGGGGTTGCCGCGGGGACAATCCTCGCGGTGACCATCTTTGTCGGCAATATACAGCTCATCGCCGCCGACGCGGATTTCCGTTTCGCCGTGGACGTGGAGACCTCGGCCAATCAACTCGTGACCCAGCAGAACACGCTTCAGGAGGGCCTGAGCTATTATCAGATCTCACTGAACTCCTACCAGGCTGCCCTATCCGCCGGTCCCAGTTGGGACTGGCAGCCGCCGGCGGACCTCTATTCGCTCTACTATGGCAAGACGCTCCTGGAGTACGCCGCCGCTATCATGGTCGATAAGACGAACCCCAACGCCAAGGTGCAGGCGACTGGGGCCGTGCAACAAGCACTCGCGGTGTTTACCACGGCCATGCACGCGAATCCGTTGAATCCTGACCATCCACGGAATATCGCCAAGCTCTACAACTGGTGGGCCACCACCCTCTCCAGTCCACCCGACACCGCGAAGCTGAAACTGGCGGCCGCCTTCGATGCCAAGGCATCCTCTCTGGCGCCTCACAATGCCGATATCCTGGATGAATGGGCGCAGAATGATCTGGCTTTAGGGCAGTACGATACGGCGCATTCCCGTGCCTGGTATGCCGATGCCCAAACCCGGTTGCTCGCCGCCGAGGCGCTTTTCCCCGAGGACGGCGCGGTCTATCGGGATCTCGGATCGGTCTATGGGCAGTACGCGATATGGGCCGAGCAAGCGGGGAAGAAGACAGCGGCATTGAAGGAGTACCGTCTGCAGGTGAAAGCGTGGCTGGGCGCCCTGGAATATGGCGCCCCTGGGTATCCGAAGATCTATGCACCGCTGGCCAATATCTATGCGCTCAAGCTCAATGATCCCTGTAATGCTGCTTTGAATGCCCACTTCGCCCTGGTCAATATCGCCAGTGGCAGCTTGAGCGATCCCAATGGCGCGATCAAGGCGCAGATGACGCAACTCACCCAGGCTGCCGCCGCCACCGGAAAGTGTCCCACCAAGTATCCATGATGACCTATGGCCTTACCTTCTTCCTGTCCCTCATGGCGGCGCTGGCAGCCACGCCCCTAGCCCGGCGTGCCGCCATCTCGCTGGATATAGTTGATCATCCGGGAGGACGGAAGGCTCATCACGCTCCTATTCCTTACCTGGGCGGGGTGGCTATCTATCTGGCCTTCATCGCTATCCTGGCGGCGGGCTGGGCCGCGCAGGGCCATGCCAGTGGGATGGCCAAGGCAACCGGACAGCTGGTCGCCCTGGTAGGCGGCGCCTCCCTGATGGCCCTTCTCGGCCTCCTGGACGATTGGTACGACTTGCCGGCCCTGGTAAAGCTGGGGGGTCAGCTGCTGGGAGCAGCCATATTGGTACGGGCGGGAATCACCATCCACTTCAACCATCCCCAGTTTTCCATGCTGGAGACCCCGATTACCATCGTGTGGGTGGTGGGGATCACCAACGCCCTCAACCTCATGGACAACATGGATGGCCTGGCGGTCGGCACCGCCGGGATCGCGGCCTGCTTCTTTCTCCTGCATGCCATTCTGGCCCTACCGGCCCAGTCCCTGGTGGCGACGCTCTCGGCCGCCCTCGCCGGTGCCTGCTTCGGATTCCTCTACTACAATTGGAGCCCGGCTCGGATCTTCATGGGAGACGCGGGATCGCTCTTTCTGGGCTACCTGTTGGCTGCCGTCGCCCTGAAACTTAGTCTCACCCCCACCACGCCTCAACTGGCGCGCCTGGCCGTGGCGGCCGGCTACTCCTCGACCGTCGGCCAGAGTCTGCACGCCATTGCCCTGCTCGCCCCAGTCTATGTGCTCGGTCTCCCCATCTTCGACACGTCGCTGGTGGTGATCTCCCGTCTCCGGCGCGGAGTACCGGTCTCCCAGGGCGGCAGCGATCATGTGTCCCACCGGTTGGTCGGGGCGGGACTCAGCCATCGCGAAGCGGTGTTGAGCCTCTATCTGGCCTCCTGTGCCCTGGGGGGGCTGAGCTTGCTGCTGACCCGTGCGAATCTGAAAGAGGGACTGGCGGTCAGCGTCGTCACCATTCTGATTGCCATCGCCCTAATGACGCGCTTTGAGCAGTTGTACGCGGTCCAGAGCCGCGACCGGATTCCGACCGCCCTGGCTGATCCGAGCCCGAACCTTTCCTGACCCGGCATCCGGCCTCTTACCCACGCATCCGTACGCAAGGAGAAACCCATGGCCTTTCCTGAAACCAGGCCGCGCAGACTCCGCCGAACCCCAGCCCTCCGCGCCATGGTCCGCGAAACGCACCTGAGTCCTGATGACTTTATCGCGCCGCTCTTTTTCGACGCCCGCCTTACTATCCCCCAGGCCATTGATGCCATGCCAGGCCAGGATCGGTGGCCGACCGCATTCGCGGAGCAAGCCTGCGCGCCCCTGGTGGAGGCTGGTGTGCGCGCCGTACTGCTCTTTGGCCTGCCCGATGCCAAGGACGCGGTGGGCAGCAGTGGCAGCCGGCCGGATGGAGTGGTCCAGACGGCCATCCTCGCCATTAAGCAAGCCTTCCCTGATCTCTACGTCATTACCGATGTCTGCCTGTGTGAATACACCGACCATGGGCATTGCGGCATGCTGGATGGCGACACGGTGGACAATGACCGCACTCTGCCTCTGCTGGCCCGCCAGGCGCTCTCGCATGTGGAAGCGGGGGCGGACATGGTGGCGCCATCCGACATGATGGACGGCCGAGTGGGCGCCCTCCGGGCCGCGCTCGACGCGGAGGGGCATACTGGGGTGCCTATCATGGCTTATTCCGCCAAGTATGCCTCCGCCTTTTATGGTCCATTCCGCGAGGCGGCGGAATCCACTCCAGCCTTTGGCGATCGGCGGTCGTATCAAATGGACCCAGGCAATGCCCGTGATGCGCTGGTCGAGGTGGCGCAGGATCTGGCCGAAGGGGCGGACATGGTCATGGTAAAGCCAGCTCTTCCTTATTTGGACGTGCTCCGCCAGGTGCGTGACGCGGTCAAGTGTCCGGTTGCCGCCTATAACGTGAGCGGAGAATATAGTATGATCATGGCGGCGGCGCGCGCTGGGTGGATCGATGAGGATCGAACTATTCGGGAAGTGCTCACCGGGATCAAACGGGCCGGCGCCGATCTGATTATCTCGTATCATAGCTTGTATGCGGCCCGCCAGTTGCGCGCGGGCGCCTGGGAGTAGCTGGTAATATGGTCGTTGGCATCGCGGTTTCGCTCATGGAACTGATACCTGGCCGCTGGCCTGACCCAGTTTTCGTGGGCGAAGCCTGAGCGCGAGCCTGCGTCATGACCCGCGCGGAGCCCCGGAGCGGGGCGGAGCGGAAGACTGGGATCCCCGAACCGCCGGCGGCCACTATGTCTTTCTGGTGTTGCGGCCCGAGCGGATCCAGGCATGGAGAGAAGCCAACGAATTGGCGGGCCGGACGCTCATGCGTGCCGGCTCTTGGGTCGTCTAACGCCCGCGATTTCCCAGGCGGTTTGACCTGACCGTCACCGCTGTTAGGGCGGATCTTTCATTGGAGACTCGCATGGTTTCTCCATCGAGGTCACCCGGCGCGCGAGTTCCGCCTCGTTGGGATAGCGCATCATCCTCAAGGCATCACCGAGCGGAAACCAGCGGGCGAAATCGTATTCATGGTCGTGGAGGGCCGTGTCACCGCCTATCGCCACCATCGTATAATACACCACTCGCTTCCGGTAGCGGACTCCACGTTCCATGAAGGAATACGCGATGGCGCCCGCGTAACCGGTAATGGCCACCTCCAGGCCGGTCTCCTCGCGCACCTCGCGGAGGGCGGTATGTTGGGTCGTTTCACCCGCCACCGGCGTGCCCTTTGGCAGAGCCCACAATTGACCTCCCTTGGCCTGCTGGGCTCGCCCAACCAGAAGGATTTCCCGCGCGTCACACTGGCCGCGCAGCACGATACCACCGGCGGAGAAAGCGTGTACCACCCGCTTGGCCCGCGCTCCCTGCCCACTGGCCGCCTCGGCAACTCGGGCAGCCGGTTCATCGGTAGCCATTCCGTTCACCAGCCAAACAGCGTCGCCGAGTTCGCGACTATGCGCTGAGCCAGTTCGGCCGGCTCCCGCTTCATACAAGCGGCGAGGACACGTAGGGTGTGGACAACGTACGCTGGTTGATTTGGCGAGCCACGATGCGGCACGGGGCTCAGGTACGGAGTATCGGTCTCCACCAGTACTCGATCCAATGGGATCGCCCCTGCTGTCTCACGCAGAGGTCCCGCACTCGGATAGGTGAGATTTCCGGCGAAGGAGAGATAATACCCCAGTTTCAGCGCCTGCTCCGCGAATGAAGGAGTCCCGGAGAAACAGTGCAGGACGCCGCGGACCTGACCACTGAACTGATTCAGGATCTCCAGGATGTCGGCATCCGCGGCCCGATTGTGAATGACGATTGGCAAGTCGCGCTCGGCCGCCAGTTTGAAGTGGGCAAGGAGCGAGGCACGCTGCGAGGCGCGATCCGTGCGATCTCGGTAGTAGTCGAGACCGGTCTCTCCAATGGCCCGCACGCGAGGATGCGAAGCCAGCTTGCACAGCGCCGGCCAATCGTCCGCGGGATCAAGGTCGTTGGGATGGATCCCCACGCCCGCGAACACCTCGGGAAACCGGAGCGCCTGCTCCACGGCCGCCGAGCTCGTTCGTACCGTGGTTCCCACCGCCAGCACGCGGATCACACTGGTGGCACGCGCGGTTCCAATGAGGGTCTCGGGATCGACCTCGGCGTATCCGGTGAGATGGGCATGCGTATCCACCAACGGATACCCATGGATCGCTCCCTCCGAATTCGCCTCGGCAGCCTCAACCATCTTTCATCTCCAGGTTGCCACACACAGGGCGATACGGCTGCCCCTCGGCGCGCGCGTCTCCCGTGCGTTTCTCAGTGCAGGGCGAAGGCCGCCAGATGGGCGGCCTTCCGAGTTCCCTCAACTGTATAATACCCCGTCCTGTACTCCAGGACATCCAGTCCCAGGACAAGCACCGGCTCCCATCATGGAAACCGGGAGGGATATGGGCAGTTCTACCCACCTGCTTAGTCTCTGCGGCATGGGGCGATTGAAGCGCGCTCGCCTGAGAAATTAGCCAGGAGGCCAACCAAGGGCGCGCTGTCCAAGGACATGAAGATGAAGATGCGGGACGGTTTGCCCGCCATGATCGCCCTGATTCACCACCACGCGAAAGCCCTGGTCGAGCCTCTCAATGGACACAACCTGTTGCACCGCCGCCATTAAGTCATTCCACAAGCCGTCACTCGCCGGCAATTCCGCCAGACCGGGCACATGGCGGCGGGGAAGTATCAGAATATGGGTCGGGGCCTGCGGGCTGACGTCCCGTATGGCAATTACCCTTTCATGGTCGAGTACGCGGGTCGCGGGGATCTCGCCCGCCACGATTCGACAAAAAACACAATGGTCGTTCATGGCTGTGTAAGTCCTCTCGGCGCACGATGGAAGCTCTATCAGGGTGTGTCTTTTTCTATTCTATCGTTGGGTAGAGTTTAGTTGTGCTATGGAATTATTAGTTATGTGCTGTTCGCGAGGAAACATCGCGCTGACCACTCGTCCCGTGGTCGGGTACCATACGGGAAAGAATAGGCACAGGTTCAGTTCGGAGACGCCATGCAGAAGGGAGCAGTCCCCCGCGTCCAGGGGTTTCATGATCATTTTGGCGGGCGCTACCAGCACCTACGGCGCATGGTGGATAGCCTTACCACGTCCTTTGACCGGCATGGGTTTGCCCTCATGGAGGTTCCTCTGGTCGAAGGACTCGATCTCTATCTTCGCAAGAATGGGGCCCAGGTACTGTCCAGACTTTATAGTTTCATCGACCCCGATCGCGGGGAGGTGGCCCTGCGGCCCGAGTATACGGCCTCGGTCATTCGAGCCCTGGCCTCCGCCAGGGAAATCACCGACCAGCCCTGGCGCGTCTCCTATGCTGGACCAGTGTTTCGTAACGCTCCCGGCCAGGAAGGCGAGTCACGCCAATTCACGCAGGCCGGCATCGAGATCCTGGGTGATAGCTCGGTCGTTGCCGATGCCGAGGTTCTGGCCCTCGCCTGTCGCGCCGTGCGCGACGCCGGCTTGCCACGAGTGCGGCTGGTGGTGGGGCATCTGGGACCACTCCGTACCCTTCTTGCCCATCTCAAGGTGAACGGGCAGGCCGAGGGCTACCTCCTCGAACATCTAGAGCATCGCTACCGGGGTGGAACTGGGGATGAAACAGTTCGCCGAAGACTTGGCTTGCAGTCACACGAGGGAGAAGGATTGCTTGATTCCGAGGCGTTGCCGGAGCACCTGGCGGAGGCGGTGCGGGGCGCCACGCCAGAGGAGGCGCGGGTACTGGTGCTCACCATGCTGGACCAGATGGGTCTAAGCATCGAAGGCACTACACGTACTCCCGATGAAATCATCGATCGAGTCCTGCTCAAGGCGCGGCGCCATGCGGCGCTTCGTGGCGGAAGGGGCCGGGAGGATCTTGAGCGTGCTCTGGATTTCACGGAGCAACTGAGTACTCTCCGAGGCAATCCCGATGAGATCATGCCGCGGGCTGAAGCACTCATGGCCCACTACCAGGTGCCGCCGGAGGCCCTGGATGAGTTGCGGGAAGTGCTTGATCTTCTGCGACTGTACGAACTGGATGGAGTCACCATTGAACTGGCGCCGGGCATGGCCCGTGGCATCGCCTATTATAGTGGTCTCATCTTCGAATTGTATGGCGATCAATCAGCCCTGGGCCAGCCGGGAGCGCAAATCTGCGGCGGAGGCCGTTACGACATGCTGGCGTCCGCTATTACCGGAGGCCATGGCTTCCCGGCTCTGGGCTTCTCCTTCAACGTCGAAGCACTGGCTGCCGTCGTACCCCCCAATCCGTCGCCCTCCGATGGGCGGATCGGACTGATCGTACATGAGCCTGGTCAGAGGCGCGTCGCGTACCGCATGGCAAACCATCTGCGCGCACGCGGCTTTCCGGTCACCACGCACGAGCCGGGCAATTCTTCCGTCCCGGAGCGCCATCTCCGCGACAATGGTTACGCGGCGGTCGTGATTCTCCCGCTTCCCCAGGCTGCTCGCGCACGGACCGAGATTCTCGTGTTTGAGAGTCGGGAGGATCATGCCCGCCTGGAGGAGGTTCTGGCCATAGCCATTGAGGAATGCGGCTTCCCAGTTGAGTGTCCAGACTTGATCGTGGCGGGGGAGGTTGGCCAGTGACCCCGATTCTGCAAATCGCCGTTCCCAGCAAGGGAGCGATGGAGGAGCCGACGCTCCGCTTTCTCGGTGATTGCGGGCTGAAGGTGCGTCGGACTAATTCCCGCCAGTACAGTGCTCCCATGGGCTCGGGCGCGTTCCTCCAGGCCGTGTTCCAGCGCGCGGCGGACATCCCGCGGAAGTTGGCCACCGGCCTGGTGGATGTGGGGATCACCGGTTTTGACATCTTCTCCGAGCATATGGGTGATACGCGGGACGTCATCGTCGCGGTGGAGGACCTGGGCTTCGCCCGCTGCTCCCTGGATCTGGCCGTGCCGGAGGCCTGGTTGGATGTCACCAACATGGAAGATCTGGTGGATGTCGCGGCGGAGTTTCAGCATCGGGGGAGGCCGCTCCGGATCGCCACCAAATTCCCCCGCCTGGTTCGCCACTTCCTGCTTGGTCGCGGCCTGGTTAGCCATTCTCTGGTGGAAGGGACCGGAGCCCTGGAAATCGCGCCCGCCATGGGCTACGCGGACATCATCGCGGACATCAGCGAAACCGGTACTACCCTCCGGGCCAATCATCTCAAGCCACTGGCCGACGGCGCCATCTTGCGCTCGCAGGCATGCCTGCTTGTCAATCGCGCCCGCCTCGCGTCCTCGCCCACCCGGCTGGAGGCCCTACGTGGCGTACTGGAGATGATCGAGGCTCACCAAAGAGCACGGGAGCTCGTGAGTATCACCGCGAACGTGGAAGGCGGCGACATGAGGCAGGTGGCCCAGACGGTGCTGCGGCGGCGGGATCTGGCCGGAATGCGCGGTCCGACGCTTACCCCAGTCTTTGACCCGGATTGTCCGGATCGGGTGTTCGCGGTCACCCTGGTGGTGGCGACCAGCCAACTGGCGGAAGCAAAGGATCATCTGCGCGCCTGCGGCGGCGGGGCGATTACCGTGCAGAGTCCGCTCTACGTGTTCGAGCGGGAGTCAACGCTCTACGCGAGGTTACGCGAGAAGTTATAGCGGGCGGGCGAACAGCCGGCGCTCATCAGGAGACTCGCCACCCGGCCGGACGCTCCGGCGTTCGCCGTCTGCCGTCATATAACTCAAGCACGACTTGCGAGAGTTTCTGCGCGTCGTGCCGCAGAGCATTGTGGGTATCCACCACGTCATGCTCGATCACTTGAATGTCCCGACCGACGACCGGCGTGCCAGGGCGTACAACCTGGCTCTTCCAGACTCCCGGCTTCTCCGCTCGATAGTTGGAGTTGGTGATCACCACGTCAAACAACCGTCGACCGACATGACTCTCGATTGCCTTCACGAAGTCCCAGGCCGTGAAGCCATCGGTTTCTCCTGGTTCGGTGGCAACATTGCACACGAATACCTTGAGCGAGGCTTTCGACTCTTCAATGGCTTGGGCAATCCCAGGAACCAACAGATTCGGCATGATGCTCGTATAGAGACTCCCAGGGCCAATCACGATCACATCCGCTTCTCGTATCTCGGTAATTGCCTTGGCGTTGGCCTCCGGCGCCTCCGGCAAGAGGAATACGCGGTCGATCGGTGACTTGCCATTGGCCAGAACGGATTCGCCTTCCACGGTGGATTGATCGCGCAAGGAGGCGGCAAGCGTGACATCCTGTAAGGTGGAGGGAAGGATTTTCCCTCGCACCGCCAGGACGCTATTTGTTGCCTCAAGGGCCCCTTCAAAGCTGCCGGTAATGTCGGCCATGGCGGCGATGAACAAGTTGCCGAAACTATGACCTTCTAGACCCGACCCCTTCTTGAACCGATATTGCAACAACTCCACCATCATGTCCTCAACGTCCGCCAGCGCCGCGATACATTGGCGGAAGTCGCCCGGCGGCAGGATGCGCAATTCACGGCGGAGGCGGCCTGAGCTGCCGCCATCATCGGCCACCGTGACCACCACGGTAAGGTTCCGCGAGTAAGTGCGGAGGCCATGCAGGAGTAGCGACATCCCGGTGCCGCCTCCAATGGCCGTGATCCTGGGACCACGCTGCAGCAACTTATGCTGCGCTACCGCGCCGATGACCGAGATTTTGGGTGAGCTTGTCTTGCCGTTGATCTGGGGTATCACAGCCACAATGACCCGGTTGAGATGGCGTAGGGCCAGGACAATGGCCAGAATCCCAACAGTGAGGAACAATGCCCCGCGGAGGGTGTGATCGATCCATTGAAGGGTAATGTCATAGATGTAAGGGGAAGCCCAGCTGGGAAATGGATATTGCCGATACAGGGCCAGCAAGATATAGTCGATACCGAGGAGAATGACCAACATTCCGAAGCCGAAGACAACTAACCATCGCTTGATGGTGCTGCCTGGAGCCATCCAGGCCGGGATAGTCAATGCATTGCTCCTTCACCTGTGGATGGCCGCGCCGCCGCCTCTGTCACAACTAGCCCATCTTCCACTCTAACAGGGGGATCATGGTATGTCAAACATGCTACGTCCCACGCCACCGGAGCCCTCGTTCCGCCTATGATATACTTTTCATATTCGTGCCGCGCGCGACGCGGTGGACTGTTCGAGGATTTTCCGTCATTAGCCCTTACAGGGGAGCAACTCAGGTGGCCATTCGTCCAATTCTTACCAGCGAAAAGCCGCTTCTGCATCAGCGGGCACGGCCAATCGCGCGCGTCGACATCGCCCTGCGCCGGCTCTTGCGTGATATGGTGGACACCATGCGCGACGCCCCTGGGGTGGGGCTGGCCGGACCACAAATCGGGGTTCCGCTGCGGGTGGTGGTGATCGAATACGAGCAAACCCTCTATAAGCTGATCAATCCGGAGATCACCTGGTTTTCCTCCGAGCGCGTGGTGGCCGATGAGGGATGCCTGAGCATCCCCGGCTATATCGGTGCCGTCGAGCGATCCGAGCGGGTTAAAGTCAGGGCCAAGAATGAGCAAGGCAAGGCCATCAGCCTCACTCCCGAGGGTTGGTTGGCCCGCATCTTCCAACATGAAGTTGATCACCTGGATGGCATCCTGTTCCCTGATCGGATGGCCCTCGGCGAACGCCTGCGCCCCGCTCCGGACGAGGACGTTGACCAGCCGGCCGAACAGGTTGCCTCGGGGCAATAGGGCGCGGTCACTCCCTCTCGCCCACCAGGCTCGCGGCCAGCCCAACGCGAAGGGTACGTATACCTTTCGCGGCCAGTTCCTGGCTGGCCCGGGCATCCATGACCCCCCTGCCATCCAATACCACCTGAATACCGGGAAAGGCGGAGAGGTCCAGGGCCCGATAGGCATCGTGGTTGGCTTGCAGGATCACGGCGTCCACCTCCGGGAGAGGAGAAAGGGAGACCGGTTGAATCTTGAGCGCCCTTTGCTCCTCCAGAGTCAATAATGGATCGTGGCCGAGGACGATGGCACCCCGATGGCGCAGCTCCCGCGAGAGCTTTTTAGCGCTGGTGTGCGCGCTCTCCTTTACGTTCTCCCGGTAGGCCAGACCCAAAATCAACACATGCAGACCCGCGAGTCCCCCGAGTGCCTCCTCCAGAAGGTCTACCCCGTGCGCCGCCATTGAGTCATTGATGGCCCGAGCAAGGGGCGGCAAACGGAACTCATCCCACTTACTAAAAAGGAAATACGGGTAGACGGGGATACAGTGTCCACCCACCCCTACGCTAGGTTGGTGTACATGCGAGAAGGGCTGGGAGTTCGCGGCCACGATCACCTCTTGCACGTCGAGTCCCTCGCGTTCGGCGTACAGGGCGAACTCGTTGGCCAGGGCGATATTCACATCGCGATAGGTGGTTTCCACCAGTTTTGTGTATTCCGCCGCCTCGGCGGAACTCAGGGCCCGCACTTCCGCTTGCAGGACCGACTGGTAGAAGCGGAGTGCCGCCTGGGTGCTGGCCTGGTCCACGCCGCCCACGATTTTCGGGTAGCGCGCCAGGTCACGGAAAATCCGTCCAGAATAGACTCGTTCGGGGCTGAAGGCAAGCTGAAAATCGGCTCCCGCCACCAGGTGGGAGGCCGATTGCAGGAGTTGGGCCAGCCGGCCCCTGGTGGTTCCCACCGGAAGGGTGGTCTCGTACACAACCAGAGTACCTGGTCGGAGCCCCGCGCCGGCACTTAGAGTCGCCGCGTCGATGTGATGGTAGTCCACCTCACGGGAGTCGGTCAGGGCCACCGGGACGATGATCACGATCACGGACGCGGCGGCGGCGGCGGCGGCGGTGTCGGTGGTCGCCCGGAGTCGTCCTTCCCCATGTACGCGACGTAACGCCTCGGCCAGCCCCTGCTCGGAGTCAAAGGGGGCGCTACCGTGATTCACCGCGTCCACCACGTCAACGGCAACGTCGCAGCCGATTACCTCGCGGCCGGCGAGGGCGCACTGAACCGCAAGTGGGAGGCCAATTTTTCCCAGGCCGACCACGCAAACCACGCCGCTCCCGCTTGTTTCAGTCACCCAACACCTCCCTGGCTGGCGGCCGCGACCGCGGATCCCGCCCGGCCAGATTCTACAATCAGCGTGGCCAGCCGGAGCGCCTCCAGCCCATCCTCGGCTGTCACCAAAACGGGCTCGGCGGTCCCTGGGTCACCGGCGAACCAATTGTTCCGCGTCCGTCCGACGGCCATGGCGAATTGCTCAAGCTCAACCCGCAGCGGCTCGCGCTTCTCCACCTTGTAGCGGGTCATGCTACCTTCGCTGACACCGGTCAGATTCTGCAAGGTTCCCCATTGGGTCGCCGCGTAATCGTTGGCATAGAAATACAAATCCTGGACCAGATAGTCCACCACGAACATCCCCCGCTCTCCGGTGAGGGTCAAGGTACGTACCTTGGTGGGAGTCAGCCAGTTTATGTCAAGAGAGGCAATTACTCCATTGGCGAAACGAAGTTGGCCGCAGAGCAAGTCCTCATGGGCGCTGTGGATGCGCCGCTCGGTTTCGGCGAACACCCGAATCACCTCGGTCCCGATCAGGAACCGCAGCACATCGATGTCGTGCGTGGCCAGGTCAAGCACCACCCCGACATCCTGCACGCGGGCCGGAAACGGCCCCAGGCGTCGAACATGAGCGAGAAACATGCGACCCAACTCGCCCGTATCGAGCCGCCGCTTGAGTTCGATGATCGCTGGATTAAAGTGCTCCACGTGACCCACCGCCAGCAGCGCCCCGTGGCGGATCGCCAAAGAGGCAAGTTCGCGCGCCTGGTCCACGCTGGCAGCGATCGGTTTTTCGATGAGCGACGCGATCCCGGCCCGGAGAACGTCCCCCGCCACCGCGTGATGGGCGAGTGTGGGAACGGCTACCACGACGAAATCCGGGCTCGTGCTGTCCAGCAAATCCTGGTGGCGGGCGAACGCGGCCACGCCGAACCGGCGCACGGCTGCCTGCCGTCGGACCGGATCCTCTTCTACCATGCCCACCACCTCGATCCCATCCATCTCGGACAGCACCCTGAGGTGGTTGCGGCCCATCACGCCGCACCCGATAACCGCCGCCTTTAGCACAGGGCCCGGACCTCCCGCACGATAGTCTCCAGATCCTGTTCGCTAAGTTGAGGGTGTACGGGGAGACATAGCACCTCGCGCGCCGCCCGCTCCGACTCAAGCAGAGAATCCTGGAACCCACGCTCAAGGTACAGGGGCTGTTGGTGGACAGGGATAGGATAGTGGACGGCGGTTCCAACTCCCCGTTCGCGGAGAGCCGCCGCCACCGCGTCACGCCGGCCGTCCGGGACGCGGATTGTGTATTGATGATACACGTGCGTGTACCCCGGCGCGACATACGGCGTCTCCACCGCCCCTTTCAGCCCTTGGTCGAGGAAGCGGGCATTAGCCTGCCGTTTCCGGGTGAACTCCTCCAGGCGATGCAATTGCGCCAGGCCAATCGCGGCATGGATGTCGGTCATCCTCAGATTGTAGCCAAGAATCTCATGCCGGTACCGCTCGCTCTGGCCATGGTTGCGTAACCGCCGTACCCGTTCCGCCAGTTCGGGATCGGCGGTGGTCAACATGCCGCCTTCCACCGAGGTAATGTTCTTGGTCGGATAAAGGGAAAAGTTCCCGGTGCCAAAGGTTCCTACCGGTTGCCCATGAACGCTCGCCCCGTGGGCCTGCGCCGCGTCCTCCGAGACATACAGATGATGCCGCACCGCGAGTTCCATCAGGGCCGGCATATCGGCGGGATAACCGTACAGGTGGACCGGCATGATCGCCTTGGTCCGGTCGGAGATCTTCCGCGCGACCTCCGCCGGGTTCAGATTAAAGGTCTTGGGATCGATATCCGCGAAGACGGGTTTCGCGCCTACGTAAAGTATCGAATTGGCCGAGGCGATAAAGGTGAAAGGCGAGGTAATCACCTCGTCTCCTGGCCCCAGGCCGAGGCCCAGGAGATTGAGGTGTAGCGACGCGGTGCCGGACGATGAGGCGACCGCGTATTTGGCGCCAATCGCGGTCGCGAATTGCTCCTCGAACGCCGCCACCCGAGCGCCCTGGGCGATTTGGCCGGAACGCAGCACCGCAAGAACGGCTGTTTCCTCGTCCACGCCAAAGGTGGGTTTGACCACCTGAATCATCTATGTATCCTTTCCCACGGCAGGCCGAGGAATCAAGGCGACTACCCGCGGCCACGCCATACCGTGCGCGGCCCCTAATGGCAGTTACGCCCTACTCAATTGGAAGTTCTGTTTCGCGACCACAGCGGGCACAGGCCCCTACCTGGCCGGCGATGGGCAGTCCGGAGCCCACGAAGGTTAACTTTCCGCCGCAGGCACAGACGTAGCCGGCAAGCCTCGCAGGATTCCCGATCACCAGGCCGTACGCGGGCACCGAACGGGTGACCACGGCTCCAGCGCCCACGAGGGCGAAACGCCCGATCGTCACCCCCGGCAAAATTATCGCGCCGGCACCAATCGCGCACCCATACTGAAGAAGAATTGGCCCCACTTGCCAATCATCGGCCGTCTTCAGTGTCCCCTCCGGGGTAATGGCCCTGGGCAACCGGTCATTCGTGATGCAGCAATGAGGACCGAGGAACACCCCATCCTCGAGCGTGGCGCCATGGAACACGCTGACATTGTTTTGAATCTTGCATCGGTTCCCAATACGCACGTCGAAATCGACGTAGACGTTCTTGCCAAGGATACATTCGGCCCCGATGCGCGTGTCCTCCCGCACCTGGACCCCTTGCCAGATACGAGTTAGGGCGCCAATGGTAGCTTTTGGCGATACGTCGGCGGTTGGATGAATCTGGACCGTTTCGTTCACGTAGGGATTATAGCATCGTCAATCCGATTTCGATCCTGATCGAATCAGACGCAGCACGTCGCCCACTACGCGATCGGCGTCATGGTGGGCCTCCACGAACTCCCGCGCGGCCTGGCCAAGGCGGTCCCGGAGGGCGGCGTCGGCTATCGCCTGCCTCAGATTCTCGACCACGGTAGCGGGATTGGTGCTGAGCACCGGAACATTGGCAACCCCATGAGCGCGTTCAAGGTCGGAACTGATATAGGTCAAAACACACTTACCCAGGGCCATGGCCTCTAGGGTGAGAAGTCCGTACCAACCGGCCATCAGTTGATCGACCACGATATCACAGCGTTCGAGCTCCTCGCGAATCTCCGTGTGAGGCCGGTTGTGTAAGACCACGAAATCGAACTCGACCCCTTCGTCGCGCAGTTGCGCGATCGCCCAGTTGACGTACTTCGTCCCCTTGATCCCAGTGTGGCTGGGCGCGTGTACCACCCTGGGACGCGGATTATCCGCCCGAACCGGCGTCCATTGGCGGATATCGAGCGGGAACCAGAAATACGCATACTCCGACAGATATTGCGCGTACTCCGGCTGGGCTAGAACCAGATCCGCGTAGCGGGCGGCTTTGCGGGCGCGTGCCTGCTTCTCCGCGGCCACGCAGCGCTCCGTGCAGTCGGTGCAGGTGGCGAACGGACGTCCGAGGGGAAGTACGGCGTCCCTAGCCCGGATATCACAGCCGAGAAAAACCATCACCACCGTCCTCCGCAGGAATCGTAGCAGCGGCAAGTCGCGATTTTGCAGGTCCATGGAGCCGCCGAAGACGAAAATGAAGGTGTCATGGGTCAGAATGGTCCGCAAAACCAAAAGGATGCCGAGCAGTGTGTGCTCGCGTCGAGATGCGCTGGCGAGCCCGACATACTCCACGCGCCGGGGGAAGAGAACCGCCTTGTACGGTCGGAGTCGTCGCCGGACCCTCGCCAGGAAGGAGGACGAAGGGCCGGCGCCGTCTTGCCCGGAATCGTAGAATGGATGCGTTTCCCATGAAATCATGGTCGAGGCGATGTTCCGCCGCGCCAGAGCATCTTGCAGGGCTGGGTTCAGGGTGCCAATCTGGAACATCCCGATCAGGACGCGGCGCGGGCGGCGGCGGGATAGCGCCCGCCTCGTTATCGCCCGAAGCCGGCGCCCAAGCGGGTCGGCCCAGCGCAAGGGTTCAACTTGTTTCATCACGAAGTCCGCCGTGCTCCTGTGTCGCATTTTACTTCAACCGCCATGGAATGTCCGCCGTGTGCGTAACCGTCTGCCCCTACACCATACCAGCTCCAACTGTGTGGCCTATAAACACCAGCATGGTCGGATTTGAGTGTACCGGTGCCGCCTGGTAAGGATTACCGGCCGGACAGATGGGCCCGTGGGAGAAGTGCTCTCGTCCTCGCGCACGGCGCGCACGCGGCGGCCAATTCCGTCTTTCCCCAGCGCGCGGGCGCGGCTACAATGGGGTCTGGGTCGAATCGAGGACCTGCTGGCGACCCAGATATGCCTATGATGGGAACGAATACGTGACAGTCCAGTCCTCTCGCAAGATTCTGATCACGGGCGGGGCCGGCTTTATTGGCTCGGCCCTGATCGCCCGCCTGATTGAACGTTACCAGATAGTCGTCTTTGATACGCTGCAACGGAATGCCCTGGCGAAATCCGGACTGGCCGATCATCCCCATGTGCGAACCGTGCAAGGGGATGTCCTGGACCTGCCCGCGCTGGAGAGCGCGATGCGCGAGTGCTCCGCCGTCCTGCACCTCGCGGCGGTCGCGGGCGTCGACACCGTTATCCGCCAGCCTGTTCGTACCATGACCACTAATCTGGTCGGCACCCTCAATGTGCTGTCCGCTGCCCAGCGCCACGGTGGTATCGATCGCCTGGTCGCCTTTTCCACCAGTGAGGTCTTCGGCACGCATGCTTACAAGGTTGATGAGTTGCACGCTACCTCGCAAGGGAGGGTTGGCGAGGCTCGGTGGACCTACGCGGTGAGTAAACTTGCGGGCGAGCACATGGCGCATGCCTATTTTGATGAATACAGTTTGCCTATCGTGGTCGTGCGCCCTTTCAACATCTATGGTCCAGGCCAGATCGGCGAAGGCGCGATCCATCACTTCACCGTCCGCGCCCTGCGAGGGGAGGATCTGGTCGTCCATGGGGACGGCTCGCAAATTCGTGCCTGGTGCTACATCGACGATCTCGTGGATGGCACCCTCATGTGCCTGGAAGCGCCGAACGCGATAGGAAATACCTTTAACATTGGCAATCCTCGTTCAACCGTCACCATCTACGATCTGGCCGAACGAATTATCCGCCTCGCCAACTCGCCGTCTCGGATTTCCTTCAAGCCGATCACCTATGCCGACATTGAACTACGGATCCCCGATGTCTCCAAGATGGAGAACATGCTGGGCTATCGTGCCCAGATAAATCTGGATGACGGGCTTTCCCGAACCCTTGCCTGGTACCGCCGACAGCAACTTGACGCGGCGGGCGTTTAGGCGGATGCCAAGCCACGGGTCGGGGGCGTTCACCCTGGATCAGTTTCGCCGGCTCGGCCACAACGTGGTTTTCGAGCCTGGGGTGCTGGTCTTTCATCCAGAGAACATCGAGATTGGGGATAACGTGTATGTTGGACACAACACGATTCTCAAGGGCTACTTTAAGAACTCAATGGTGATCGGTGCCGGTACCTGGATTGGCCAGCAATGCTTCCTTCATAGCGCGGGCGGCATCACCATCGGCGCCAATGCCGGGATCGGCCCAGCGGTGAGGATCATTACCTCTTCCCACGCGGACGAGGGCCGAGCGGTGCCGGTTCTCCACAGTGCCGTCGAATTTGCCCCAGTCACGATCGAGGATGATTCCGATCTTGGAGTGGGTTCCATCGTGCTCCCCGGGATCCGGGTCGGACGCGGAGCGATCGTGGGAGCCGGCGCGGTGGTCACCCGGTCCGTGCCCGCGTACGCGATTGTGGCGGGGACGCCCGCCCGGATACTGCGTTATCGGCCCGGCTCGGAGGATGGAGGACATAATGGCGATTAGGCTGACCAAGCCGTATACCGATGAGGACGAGTTGCGCGAAATCGCGGGTGTGCTCGCATCGGGCCATCTCACCCAGGGTCCGAAAGTGGCGGAGTTCGAGGACGGCGTGGCCCAGGTCGTAGGCTGCAAGCACGCGATCGCGGTCAGTTCCGCCACCGCCGCCTTACATCTGGCCATGTGCGCGCTGGATATTGGACCAGGGGACCAGGTGGTAGTCGCGGACTTCACCTACCCCGCCACCGGCAACGTGGTCGCCCTCCGGGGCGCCATGCCGGTCCTGGCCGACATAGACCTGGAGCACTTCGGGATGGATCCGTCATCTCTCGAACCTCTCTTGAACGATCGTACTCGGGCCGTGATCGTGGTCCATCCTTTCGGGCTGGCCGCACCCATGACCGAGATTGTCGCGCTGTGCGGCGCTCGGGGTATCCCCATGATCGAGGATGCCGCCTGCGCCATCGGCGCCACCTATCTCGGCAGCCAGGTAGGCACGTTTGGGGCCATGGGGTGCTTTAGCTTCCACCCCAGAAAGGGGATTACCACCGGCGAGGGCGGCATGATTACCACCAACGACGACCACCTTGCCGAGCGGGTCCGCCGATTGCGGAATCATGGCGCCGAGAAGTTGGACGGCTCTCTCGCCTTCGTGGAGGCCGGCTATAACTACCGGATGAGCGACATTCTCGCCGCCGTGGGCGTGGCGCAGCTCCGCAAGCTCAACCATATCGTGGCGGCCCGCCGAGCCGTAGCCCACCGCTATACCGCCGCTCTGGCCGATGTCCCAGGGCTCCGGTGCCCAGTCGAACCTAAGGGTGCGTTCCATACGTACCAATCGTATGTGCTCCTCTTGGATTCGGAATCCAATCGTGACTGGTTTCTCTCTGATCTCCGCTCTCGCGGGATCGAGTGCACAATTGGCACCTATGCGCTTCACGCGCAGCCCTTTTTCAGCCAGTCCTTTGGCTATACTCCCGGCCAATTGCCTCGGTCATGGCGGGCCTATACGAAGGCCGTCACCTTACCGCTCTTCGTGGGCATGACCGACGAAGAGATGGGCACGGTGATCGGCGCGGTCAAGGAAGCTGCCCACCCCTTACCGGCCCGCGGCTAGCTTGAGCTGCGTCGCCACGCGCATGAGCCCGCCGGCAACAGGGCCATAGTGCCGAGTGTAAAAGCGCGCCAAGCCGTGGTAGTAGCGTCTCCGCCGCGCCCGATCCGCTGCAGTCGGCCGGTTGAAGTGTTCAACCGCCGCGCCTGGAACGAAGGCGACTCCCCAGCCGCGAGCCCGGAGTCTTCGGCAGAGGTCGTTGTCCTCGAAATACATGAAGATTGTTTCATCCAACAAGCCAATGCTCTGTAGCGAGGCGGCACGAATCATCAGGCAGGTGCCTGCGACCCAGTCCGCGGGCCGTGGCTGCTTGCCTGCCCAGTCGTGCAGTTCACGTCCGCGCCGGTGGGCAATCGCCCGGCGCAAGAGGTAAATCGGCGAGGGATCGCGGCCATAGGAGAATGCTTGTGCTGTCCCATCAGGCGTGACTAACCGGGGACCGCATGCCCCAACTCGGGGATAGGCGCGCAGGTGATCACGAAGGATTGCGAGTGTATCGGAGCGCACCACGGCATCGGCATTCAACAAACAGATTGTCTCGGCGGCCAGCGACCACAGACCCAGGTTATTCCCGGCGGCGAAGCCGATGTTCCCGCCCGCCCGCAAAAACACGGCTCGGCCGGGATCGGAGTCAGCGTATGCCTCCAGCTCCAGGTCACTGCCGTCCGTTGAGGCGTTGTCCACCACCACGAGCCCCACCCTTACCCCCGCGGAACGCAGGACCGCCTCGGCGGCGGCACGGGCCAGATCCCCTCCGTTGAAATTCAACATAACCACGCAGACATCGAACTCCATCTGGGTGTCCGCGGCTCCCGCGTGCCTATCCATCGCCGCTCCTACACTGGTGAGGCGGCCGGCGTTCCCGCCGGGTGAATGGTGGACGGCTGATCGATAAAGACCTTCAGCCAGCACGCCAGATTGACGAACCGCCAGACCAGGCTGGTGTCGCTCGCATCTCCGTTCGCGAAGGTGGTAAAGACCTCGCGGGCCGCCTCGGGCTGGACGAACTGGCTGAATGACGGCGGCGGATCGGCCAGCAGCCGCTCGCATTCTTCTCTGGCCGGACCGCGGAGCCAGGCCGCTTCGGGCGTGTTGAAACCGAGTTTATCGCGGCGAGTCCAGACCTCCTCCGGCACCCACTTCCGCGCCACGCGCCGCAGGGTGCGTTTGCTCAAGCCGTCCTCGATCCTGAACGCATTGGGACGGCGGAACACGTACTCCACCAGCCGATAGTCCAGAAACGGCACCCGTGACTCCACCCCAAAGGCCATTGAGTTGCGGTCCTCGTAGCGGAGAAGGGCAGGCAGGCTGGCCTTGGTGAATAGCCAGTGGGTGGCCGAGGGCAGGAATCCAGGTACTTCGTGCGAATAGAGCGTGGGCGGGGACCACTTGTTGGCGCGCGCCCAGTCGACCTGATCGGGCGCCATCCACGACGGAAGACCGTCCAGGGCGTGCGGCCGCCGGTGGCGAGGATTTCGTAGCCATGAATGCCGGGTCCGCAATGCCCGCGCGGTGAGGCGGGCGCCGGTGCCGAAACGGTCGCCGAAGTTCCGTTGGTAGAGATCAATCTCGCGCGCCAAATCACGGATCCGGCCATGGGTCAGCAGATCGGCGAAAAAGGGACCAAAGTAGCCGACATATCCACACAGCAACTCGTCCGCTCCCTGGCCGTCCAGCAACACCTTTACCCCATGCGCCTGGGCCAGCCGCATCACCTCCCATTGCGCGAAGATACTGGAGGACAAAAAGGGCTCGTCCTGATGCCAAACAACACGGTCGAGTTGCCGAGCCAGATCCTCTCCCCGGGGGTAGGTATATTGGGGCTCGACGCCGGTTTGCCGAACCACCGCCTCCATGAAACGGCGCTCGTCGATCCGCTGGTCATCGAAGCAGGCCGAGAAGGTCATCTGCCGCTCACCACCGCGTCGCCAGGTTTCTCTCACCGCCTCGGTGTCCGCCCGATCCGGAAACAGCAGGCGGTTGACCATACAGACAATGGTCGATGAATCGATGCCGCCGCTCAGACAACTGCCAACAGTCACATCACTCCGTAAACGGAGGCGGACACTATCAAGGAGAAGGGCCTCGAATTCTTCCTCCCACTCGGTCCGCCCCGCCTTGGTGGAGCGGCCGCCTACCGGATCTTCGTTCCGCGGTAACTCCCAATATCTGCGGAGCGATCGATGCCCTGGTCCGATCGTAATGGTGTGGCCGGCGGGAAGGACTTGAATATCCTTGAAGAACGTTTCGTCGGTATGATCGACCAGCGCCACGGTCAGAAAGTCCATAACGCGCGCCTCATTGGGCTCGGTTCGCACCCAGGGTAAGGCGAGCAGGGCCTTGATCTCCGAGGCAAAGGCAAATCGACCTGCCCGCTCGACAAAGAAGAGTGGTTTCACCCCGCAACGGTCGCGGGCGCAAAACAGGCGCCCCCTATGCGCGTCCCAAATCGCGAAGGCAAACATTCCGTTGAAGCGCTCCACACAGCGCTCGCCGTACTCCTCATAGGCATGGAGAATGACCTCGGTATCGGCCATGGAGCGGAAGTGGTGACCACGAGCAACCAGGTCAGGGATCAACTCACGGTAGTTGTAGATCTCTCCGTTGTAGGTAAGCCACATCGTGTGATCCTCGTTTGGCATCGGCCCATGCCCCGCCGGGGACAGGTCGAGAATCGACAAACGACGATGCGCCAGCCCAGCGGCCGGCGCGTGGAAGATGCCGCTATCGTCGGGCCCACGGTGGGCCAATCTCATTCCCAGCCGGTCCAGGTGGTCACGCTCGACCGGTATCCCGTCGAGCGACATGATCCCGGCAATCCCACACACTAGCTGCCATCCTTTCCCGACAATCCCGTCCGCCGCCGCGCGAACCGCTTGCCCATGGTCAGTAATCGCGCGTAGACGGTGCGCAATTTTGCTTGCTCGGTCTCGGCATTGTAGCGATCGCGCGCCGCCGCGAGCGCGCGCGTCCTCATGGTGGAGAGCATGTCCGGGTCCGCCGCCAGTTGCCTCAGGGCGCCAGCGAGCGCCTCGCGATCTCCGGGCGGCACCAGGAGGCCGCAGCCTGTCTGAAGAACGATGGCCCTGAGCACGGGCAGGTCACTGCAAATGACCGCCAGCCCCGCGCTCATATATTCAAAGAGCTTGTTGGGGGAGCACAGCTCATAACTCATTCCCTTGGGGAGAATAGGGACCAGTCCAACCGCGAATCCCTTGAGCGCCGACACCATTCCAGCCATCGGCACCGGGTCGAGCACGGACACCCGATCTTCCACGGCGAGTTCCCTGATCTGGGCCTTCAGGCCCGGTCTCAGGCTCCCAGGCCCGCGAAGGACCAGGCTTATCCCTGGGGTAGCCGCCACCGCGTCAAGTACCTCGGCCAGCCCACGGTTTGGCACAAGCACGCCCTGATAGATGGCTCGCAAGGGCGCCTTCGGCTCAATCGTGGGCGGTTCCCTGAGGTCCGGGGCCTCCGGGCAGTTCATCACAACCGCCGGGGGCGCGATCCCATAGCGAGCCGCCAACTCGTCAGCGATGGCCCCATTGACGGTGAGCACGGCGTCGGAACGGCGGATCAGGAAACGCTCCAGCCATCCTTGTAAGCGGCGGTAAAAGGGCGTCCACTCCGTATCCTGCTCCACCCACAACTCATGGCTGTCGTACAGCAGGCGAGCCTGCCACGCCCTGGCCAGGAGGAAACCGGCCGGCAGGACGTTGAGGTCGTTGGCGTGCACCACGGCGGCGCCGATAGAGCGAAACTGACGGAAAATGGTCAGGTTCCAATACAGCAGGCGACCAAAGTCCCAGAGGTCATGAACCGTGCCGCCAATTCGCCGCGCAACCTGTGAGCGTATCTGGTATTCGTGGCAGTGCGTACCGCCTGGGAGCGCGAGCATCTTGCGCGCACTAGCGCGCCAGCGCCAGGGACGACGTTCCTGCTCCCCAGAGAACCCATATCCACCGACCGAACCGTCTTCCGCGAGCGCGGACGGGGGCGAGCCGGGTACCCACTTGCGGATATCTCGCGCTCCCAGGGCGTGTTGCCCGGCGCCAAGATCGCGGGTTGGGCCAGCCCGCCCACCGGATCGTTTCCGCCCCCACCGCCGGAGGCGCCCGATGATGGTCATCCGTGGTCCGCTCTCGTAAACGTCCGCCCCGCCAACCCTGGCGCCCCACCTGTGCCCGCCTGGGCCTGGCGGCACGTCGGCGCAGAGCACGGCCGCCCGGCACCCCATCGCGACAATCGTCCCCACCTGCCGGCTGACCCTCGGATCCTGCTCCAGCCGGTTATGGACTAGCACCACGATTCGCGGCGCCGCCCCAGATGACCGAACCGTGGGCGGTCTATCCATATCGACCCCCGGCCGGGCCGCCTGGAACGCCTTCCGATCCATGGTAGCGCTCACTTTCGCCTGGCCCGTACGCGGAGTGCGCGGGTCACGATCCCCACCTCGTACGGCTGAATGACCCCGCACGACAGTAACAGTACCGGATAGGCGACCATGAGCGCCGCCTCGATGAGCAACCCTGATGGGGACGTCGCCTTGACGAATCCGTGCGAGACCTGTCCCAGGATCACCAGCATGGCCAAGATGGCAACGCTGGGAAATACCCGCTTGAGTTCGAATGGGATGGGGTAGAGGCGCTGGGATACCCAGTACACCAGCCAGACGAGGATCGCGTTGCCACAAAGGATCGCCAGAGCCCCGCCCACCAGGGAAAAATAGGGAAGCGGGACGACAAATACGTTCACTGCCACGGTCACCGCCCCACCCGCCACCGTAGGCCAGGTAAGGTGAATCGTCTTCTTGCTCAGGCTGGTGCCCACCGCGACGATATAATACGCGCCCGTGATTAAGTAGCTCATGGTAAGGAAGGGCACTACCTGGTAGGCACGCGCGTAGGCGGGCCGCCCCACTTCGAGGATCAGGGGCGCGAAAAGACTGAGAACGAGGGCGAACCAGCCCATAACCGCTACGTAATAGGTCAGCACCCGCGCGTAGGTTCGGCGCGCGTCGGGCTCCTCCGAAATGCTAAAGGCGAACGGTCCCCAGGCCAGCGAGAAGGCGGTAACGGCCAGCAGCATGAGCTGTGCTACCTTGCTCCCGGCGGAAAAGAGGCCCGCGTCCGGTAGGCCCGTATGAGCTTTGATAAAGAAGCGGCTACTCTGACCTATCGCCCAGGACGCGGCCGAGATTGGCACCAACGGCACCCCGTAGGCAAGGATCGCCCGCAGCATTCGCGGTGAGAACCGTCGCGACAAGCGCCCACGTACCGCCCACATAGCCGCGATAAACGCCACGACGTTGGTGAGCGCGCTCGACACATACACTCCAGTCAAGCCTCCATGCATGGCGACGACCACCACCAGTGTGAGGATGAACCCGGTGAGTATATTGACCGCCGACACCAGCAGATAGCGGCGGGGGCGGAGTTGCAACCGGAGAATCTCAAGCCCATAGCCGAAACTGGAACTCAGGGGGAAAACCGCCGCGACAAGCTGAAAATAGATCTTATCGTGTGGGTCGGGGCCGAGAACCACCTGGCCCAGGGGACCGGAGAGTAGGAATAAACACAGTCCGGCGAGCGTATTCAGGGCGAACTGAAAATAGAGCCAGGTTGAAATCAAGGCCCGCTTGCTCTCTTCATCCTTCTGCCGGTAGAAGTAGAAAGCCACCGCTGAGTCGGACCCTAGAATCAGAATGGCGCCAATGATCGACGTGAATCCAGTCACCAAATCGATTACCGCGTAGTCGGCGGGCGTAAAGATGTGGAGAAGGATCGGCACGATGATCAAGCCCACCACCTTGGTGAGCGCCCCCGACAAGCCATAGACAAGGGACTGTGAGGACAGGGTGCGCATCCGAGACCGGAGGGTGATCATGGGATTAAATGTACCCGGATTCCCTGGTTCCGGCCCTCCTCATTCGGCGTGGCTGTCTGAGCCAGCGAGTTCATCCCCGGTCAAGATCCGAGCCACCGCGTCGTAGGCCGCCTCAGTCCCCTCGCCCAGTGCGGTGTCAAGGACGCCGGAATCCACGGCTTCCCGCCAGCGCCGAGCCCGCTCCAACGGATCGGGTTCCGCCAGGCGCAGTTCCGCGCGCAGAGTTGCGAGGCGATCAAGTATTTCGCCCAGACGCTCCGGCAGCGCGGTCTCGATTCGCCGGCGGAGCGCCGCCGTGACCGCCGGTGCGGCCCCGCCACTGTGCAGAGCCACCACTAAGCGTCCCCGGCGCGCTGTCGCCATGAACACACAGTTCCCCAGGTCCGGATCGGAGGCCACGCAGGTGAGGACCGAGCCGCCGGCGGCTTCCCGCGCTACCTCGGTGTCCACAATCGGGTTGCCGGTCGCAGCCATGACCAGAAACGCGCCTATGCAATCCCCCGGCTCGAATGGACGGCCCACATGCTCGCAGCGCCCAAGAGTCACCAGATCCCGCAAGGACGGATCCAGAGACGGAGCCACCACCGTGACGCGAGCGCCCCCGGCCAGCAAAACCGGCACCCGCCGAGCCGCCACCGAGCCGCCTCCGACACACACGCAACGGACTCCCGCCAGGCGGACCCCAAGCGGCACCAACGCCAGGTTGTCGTTCATCCTCAACCGATCATGACCTTCACGTCGCCAGTACTTTTCGATATGCTGCCACCGTACGCTCCGCGATCGCGGCCTGGGTGAAACACTCCAGCACTCGCTGCCGCCCGGAAGTGCTGAGCTGGGCGCGAAACGCGGGATCGTGATAAAGGCGCTTGAGGGCGGCCCGAAGTGCCTGGACATCATTCTCGGGGACGATCAGCCCGCTGTCGCCGATCACTTGAGGAATCTCGCCGGAGTCGGATCCGATCACCGGCACGCCGCAGGCCATCGCTTCCACGAACATGCGCCCGAATTGCTCCTTCCAGCGCGGGGTCGTGAGACTGGGACCAACCAGAACGTCGAAGCCCCGGTATACCTCGGGCATAGCCGTGGACGCGACCTGACCGGCGAAGGTCACCCGCGCCTCCACCCCCAACCCGTGCACATACTCAGCGTCATTATCCCGCCCAGGGCCGCTCCCCACGACCACCAGCCTCCAGTCAGCGGCCAGTCCAGCCAGGGCGTCGAGGAGCACCCGCAAACCCTTGGCCGGAATCAATCGGCCGACAAAGCCCACCGTGAACGGCTGCCGCTCAATGCCTGCGCCTACGGGGACTGGCCGGAAGAACTCCGGATCGGTACCGAATTGGGGCACTACCTCCTCCACACCCTTAAGCCCCTTGCGGCGCACGATGGCCGCCGCGTCCGCGTTTCCGGCCAGGCAAAGCGCGGCATGGCGGAGCACCTGCTTCTCCATCCAACCGAAAGGCGGAGGATAGCGACGGGGAATATTCTGCCAGGTGAAGAAGGCCAACGGTATCCCACGTTTCCGCGCCGCGCGCAGAGCTAGCCAGGTCGAGAGGTTGTATGCTTCCTCGTCAAAGTGCAACAGATCTGGTTTCACCTGGTCTAGTAGTCGGCCCAGGCCAGGGTAATAATGGAAGTGGTAGTGACCGTTGAAGCGCATAGGCACAACCTTCAAGGTATATCCGGCGCCAAAACCGCGCTCCAGTCGCCAATCATGACCTTTCTCGCGCCAGAATGGAGGAACGGCTACCGTAAGATCTATATCCGGCTGGGCGGCAATTTCCTCAAGTTTGCGCTGGTAGGTGCCTACCACCAGCGCCTTGGATACCATCAGCACCTTCATGCACCCACCGAGGCGATGATCTCAACCACCCGCGACCCCGTGTCCGCCCAGCGAAAGCTGAGGGCCCGCGCCGACCCACGCCGGCTGAGATCCGCGCGTAGGCCGGAGTCGCCGGCCAATCGCGCGATAGCCTTCGCCCAGCCCTCCGTATCGTCCGGACCAACCAGCAACCCGGCATCACCGACCGCCTCGGGCAAACTCGTGGCGTTGGAACAGATGGTTGGAGCGCCACAGGCCATGGCCTCCAGAGGCGTGAGGCCAAAGCCCTCGGCCCGCGAGGGGAAGCAGAAGACCTGAGCCCCTCGATACACCGCCGCGAGATCCTCCTCGGCTACTCGCGCGATAAAGTGAACTCTGCCTTCCAGGCCAAGGCGCCGCGCCTGAGCGCGCCAATCGGGGAACAAGTCCGACTGTCCCGCTTTTGGTTCGCCCGCCACGATTACCAGCGTGGGGATCTCGGCATCATCGGGCAGCAAGGCGATCGCCCTTAAGAGAATGCCTATATTCTTCCGCGCATCCGCTCCCCCCAGATAGAGGAGATAGCGATCAGGCAAGCGGTACCGTCCCTCAATCCGAGACCGTGCCACCGGATCCGGGGTCGGGGAAAATGCTCCATCCACGCCTGGGTTGACCACCTGTACGCGACCACCAGGGACATCCAACAAGCGTTCGATCTCTCCTTTGGCATGGAGCGAGAGGGTGATCACCGCCGTGGCCTGACGGGCGGCCCGTCCTACCAGGGCGAAATAGGCGCGGGTAGCAGGGCTGCCGGCATAGACGGGGTCGCTGTAGGGGATCATATCGTGCACGCTGATTACGGTAGGTCGGCCAGGAAAGATCGGCATACTGAAGTGCGGCGAATACCACACGTCGGCACCGACCCGCCAAGCCGCCATCCGGAATCCCACCTGCTCCCAGAACAGTTTGTCCCCGTAGCCGCCGAGCGGAACCGGGAAACGCGGCGAGCGCACTGCCCGCAGCCGGTCACCACCACTGGCGGGCTTCTCGGTCGATGCGTCCAATACCAGGGTGGTCCGGACGTCGGTCCGCGCGGCGAGGGCGGCGATCACCTCCCGAGCGTAGCGCGCGGTTCCGGTATGGGGAAATTGAAGAGAGTAACCGGAGACTGCCACGCGCAGTGGTCGCGGATGTCTGGCGCGCTCCTCCATCTAGGCCGCCGCCGTTTTGAAGGCAGCCAACGCTACCCTGGCGGAGCTTTCCCAGGTATAGGCGCGGGCCCGGGCCTGTCCCGCCACACAAAGGCGCGCGCGCGCATCCTCATCGGTCAGCACGGCCTCCAGGGCGGCGCTCATGCCATCAAGGTCGAGAGGATCAAACCGCGCCGCGGCCTCGTCCAGTACCTCGGACAGGGCTCCACCGGTCGACGAGGCAACAGGGATGCCGCATGCCATGGCCTCTAGAGGAGGGATGCCGAAACCTTCGTAGAGCGACGCGCAGACAAAAGCCCCCGCCCCGCGATACAGCGTTGGTAGGTCGCGGTCGAGGACGCGGGTAAAGAAGCGCACCCAGGGTCCGATTCCGAGGCGGGCCACCTCGCGAAAGATCGGCTCGAACCGCCAGCCTTCCCGCCCGGCAATCACCAAGATCGGACAGGGACGTGAGTAAAGCCGTCGCGCCCATCGCGACCGGAGCATCGCGTACGCCCCCAGGAGGCGAACCAGATTCTTCCGTGGTTCGAGGGTGCCTACGGTCAGCAAATATCCCGGTTGGAGCTGGAATGGTACCACGCGCCGATTCTCCTGTTCCCTTGCATCCAAGGTCATCATCGGGGTGAAGCGAGCGTCCACCGCGTTTCCCACCACGACAATCCGTTCGGGTGCCACCCCCAGGAGATTGGTCAGCGCCGTAGCGGTTGTATGAGATACCGCGAGCACCAGGGATGCCTGCTCAAGCGACCGCGGCACGATTTTCTCCAGATAGCGGCGCAAGCCATCATCGGCGCACTCCGGAAACAAGAGGAATGAGAGGTCGTGCACGGTTAGGATCGACGGGAGTCTCCCAACCGCCGGCAGGGCATAGTCAGGGGTGACGAATAGGCCCGCCCCTCTCACCAGCCGCGCGGGTGATGGTCGGAGGCGAGCCCGTTGCCAGGTGATGGTGGCCAGGCGTTCGCTGACCGGTAGTCGCAGCCAGCGATGATGCCTGGGCAGTTCGTGGGCCGGCACCTCAATGCGGGCTCGACCGGTGGTCTGAAGATAATACTCGTTATCGGGGTCCGCCGTCGCCAATCCGGACAGCAGCCCACGGGCAAAGCGGCCCACCCCCGCTTGCTGGCGCACGGCGGCGGTAGCATCCATCACAATCCGCATCTAACCGACCGAGCTTGCCTGCCGAGCCCCGAGGGGAGCATCGCCGCCACCGGTGCCGGCACCGTTCCGAGGGGAAGCCACCGCCTGCCGGGTCTTTTTGCTTACGATATAGAGGATGAAGCCGATGATCACGATGCTCAAGTAGCTGATGATCCGATCCAGCAGGGCCACCGCTGCTGCCTGTCCCCCCGTGGAGCCGGCCTTCAAAGTCTTGATTGAGGCGATTAAGAAGGTCTCCACGAACCCTAACCCACCGGGAGCGAGCGGAAGGGTGGTAATCACCGAGGAGCCCAGCGCGAGGAAAAGTGCGGCACTGGGACCAAGCTTTCCCGGCTCGGTCAGACCGAGCGAGGCCAACACCAGGTACAGGCGGCCACCCTCGCAGGACCAGACGAGAATGGTCAAGCCAAAAAGCGGCAGGAGATCGCGGCGCACACTATGCAGGGCGCCCTCGCGGAAGGCGTGGTACATCCGCCGCACCCGCCGGGGCAGGAGGTTGTGGAGGTGGTCACCGAGTTTCCACAGCACGAGTACCACCACCAGCGCGAAGAGACCGAGCCCCAGAGCCCCGAAAAGGACATAGCGGAGGGCGCTGTCGGCAAGGAGCCGATCTCGGAAGGTCAAGAGCGCGGCGGCGAGGAGCAGAGGGAAGAGCACTAGCAAATCCAGCACCCGTTCGGCGAGAATCGTGCCCACCGTCCTTGATGCCGAAATCCCTACCCAACCTCGCGTAAGGTAGGCCCGATAGACATCGCCCAACTTGGCGGGTATGACGCAATTCGCGAACCAGGAGAGGTAGAGAATTTCCAGCAGATCGAAAAAAGATGCCTTTTGCAGGCGCTCGGCATCGACACCGGTATTCGCGTTCCGCATCAGGATGCGCCAGCGAATGGTTCTCAAGGGGAAGGAGACATAGTAGACGAGGAAGGCCGCCACATAGAGCACCGGATTTACCTGCCGTAGGGCGTCCTTGAGATCGGTAACACTGACCCCACTTTTGCTGAGCGCCACAATGAGGATAATCAGGGCAAAAGTAAACGAGGCAACGGTGCGCCAATTGGCGAACTTCCGCCCAAGATCCACCTTCTGCGCGATTTCGCCATCCGAGATTTCCAGCTCGTCATCCGAACCGGCCTCAAGCAGATCGTCCGATTGCTGCTCCGTCGTCATACCCTGTTCCGTTCATCGCCGGCCATCCCGCCCGAGCGAGTGCCGAGCCGCGTGTCATCCGCCATTAATCATCCCATACTGCGCGCATCAGTGCCCGATTAGCCCTGGGGTAGCCGGAGTGTCGGTCGTCTCCGCGCTTGCGGCAGTTGACAACACGCGAGGTTGGAACCAGGCAATCGTGTCACGCAGACCCTCCTCGAGCGACACCGTGGGCCGCCAACCTAATATTTGGATCGCTTTGTCGATCACGGGCTGGCGACGGCTCGGGTCATCAACGGGCAGGTCACTCCATTTCAGCTGAGGACTGGGCACTCCGCAGAGCCGCGCCACGATCTCGCCAAACTCCAGGATGGTGTGCTCCTCGGGATTTCCGAGATTGAACACCTCACCTCCCACGCCCGGAGTGAACATGGCCGCGATCAATCCCGCCACCAGATCACTCACGTAGCAAAAGCTCCGAGTCTGGGCACCACTGCCATAGATGCTCATCGGTTCGCGGCGGAGGGCCTGCCCGACAAAGTTGGGCACGACCCGCCCGTCGTCAATACGTGAGTGCGGGCCATAGGTATTGAAAATGCGCACGATGCGGCCGTCCAGACCGAACGAGCGCCCATATTCCGCCGTCAGGGCCTCGCCATACCGTTTCCCCTCGTCGTAGCAGCTGCGGGGCCCATTGGGATTGACGTTTCCCCAGTAGGTCTCTGGCTGCGGGTGTACCAACGGATCTCCATAGATCTCCGATGTCGATGTATAGAGGAAACGGGCCTGTTGCCTCCGAGCCAGCTCAAGCATGCGATGGGTGCCCTGGCCGTTTACCAATAAGGTCTCCAGCGGCAGACGGAGATAATCGACTACGCTGGCTGGACTGGCCAGGTGAAACACGTAGCGGTACGGGTGATCGGCACCGTCGACGGCCAGCCGCTCGGAGTCAAGGCCGAGAATGTCAATGGGGAGAAAGTGGAATCGTGGATGAGAGAGGAGAGCCGAGATATTGTCCCGCGATCCCGTGGAGAGGTTATCCGCGCAGACCACGAAGAAATCCCGCTCAAGAAGGGCCGCGCAGAGATGCGAGCCGATGAATCCCGCGCCTCCACTCACCAACAGGTATTCCACTCAGGCTACCCTTTCTAGGAAAGAGTGATCAGTCATGATGGGCAGCCGGCGCCGGACGGCCGCCGGTTTGGGACCATACATGTGTTATTGCTCGGTAAGCCAGGGATCGATAGCCCGGCGGTAGTCCGAAATTTCCTCGGAGCGGAAATAGAGGGCAATCTCATGATTCGCGGACTCGACCGAATCGGAACCATGGACCAGGTTGCGGCTGATTTCCAGGGCGAAGTCACCGCGGATCGTTCCCACGGCCGCCTCAGCCGGATTGGTCGCCCCAATCGTGGCCCGCGCCACGGCCACCGCATTGGGGCCCTCGAACACGGCCACTACCACGGGCGCTGAACCAATGTATTCCACCAGTCCGCTAAAGAACGGCTTTCCCTTGTGAACCGCGTAATGCCGCTCGGCCAGGCTCCGGTCGATACGCATGAGCCGAAGTGCCGCCACGCGAAGCCCACGAGCTTCCAATTTACCTAGCACGGTGCCGATCAAACCTCGGTGCACCGCGTCGGGCTTCACGATGATCAACGTCTTTTGGATGGTGTTTTCCGCCATATATTCCTCTTAAGTCAACTAGGATCCGATGTGCAACGTCTGGCGAATTTCCAGGCGAAGCACCCCAAGGTTGGTATCCGGTTCGGTGGACACCAGTAACATGGCATCTGGGAGCTGGGCCACATGGAGAGCGCCTTGCTCTCCCTCGATGGTAATAGTCACCGGATCGTTGAATATGGGAAGACTCGATTGCAGATCACGCAGCGCCCGGCCCAGGCCGGCGGCCGAGGCGCCGAGCACGGGCTGTCGACTCGAACTCTCCAGTAGTTCCCCTCCAGGGCCGCATAGGGTGGCCTCGATCACGCCGTCCAGGCGCCCAATGGCCTCGACCTCTTGCTTTCCCGCCATGGCTCACCTACCCATTCTTTCCGTTTGCGAGTGCGGCGACGTCTCCGGCTATCCCAGCCGAAGAGCCGACTCGAGACCACGAGCCCCACCACTGGGTCCCAAGGCTGCCAGCCTCAAATACTCATCCCGAAAGCAGTCCCCCGCCAGGCGCTGAATGTCGGCGCGGGAAACGCGATCGAGGGCCGCGCACACGTCTTCGGGCAAGAGTATCTCACCATGGAGTTGTTGCTGCTCGCCGCACCAACCGGCCACGCTCTGAGTATCCTCCAAGCCAAGGAGGAGTCTTCCCTTGCAATAGTCCTTCACTTTTTCCAGTTCGGCCTCCGGCACCGGTTCGTCCCGCAGCCGGGTAAGCTGCCGCAGTACCTCCGCCACCACGTCCCGGCAATTCTCCGGATCCACGGCCACGTAGGTCACCAGCGATCCCGTGTCGGCCAGCTTACTGTTATAGGTGTGAATGTCGTACGCGAGCGCGTTTCGCTCGCGCACCTCCACGAAGAGGCGAGAGCTCATCCCTCCGCCCAGGATGGCCGTCAGCAAATCAAACGCGAAGCGATCGGCGGAGCGGTGCGACACTCCGGCGGTGGCCAGACAAAGATTTACCTGCTCGGTTTCTCGCGTTTCATAAAGAAGCGATGGCCTGCCGCCCGCATAGGCCGCGGACTCCGGCGCTGGGAGGGCATGGGAGTCGGGCCGCCAATGACCGAACATCCGCTCGGCCAGATCCAGAGCCACGTCGGTCTCGATGGCCCCCGCCATGGAGAGAACCACATTCTCCGGCTGGTAGGTTCTATCCTTGAAGGCCAGAACGCGCGCCCGTGTCAGCGCGGCAATACTTTCCCTGGTTCCCAGCACGTCGCGGCCCACGGGCGAGCCAGGCCAGCACTGCTCATCGATTAAGCTGTGCACCCAATCCTGGGGCGCGTCGAGCGACATGCTCAACTCTTCCAGCACCACCCGCCGCTCTTTCTCCATATCGGAGGCATCCAGGCGACTATGGAGCACCATGTCAGCCAGGAGATCGCAGGCGGTCACCGCCTGGGCACCGCTGACGCGCGCCCAGAGGGTAGTAAGCTCCTTGTCGGTGCCGGCATTGATCATGCCGCCCACTCGCTCAATGGTTTCCGAGATCGCTTCGGCGCTTGGTCTCCGGGTCGTGCCCTTGAAAAGCAAGTGTTCAATAAGGTGGGCGCTGCCGGCGTCGGTCGGTTGTTCATGGCGAGAGCCAACCCCGATCCCCACCGAAATGGCGACCGAATACATGCCGGGCATGGGAGCCGCTATCACCTGTATCCCATTGTCCAGCCGGGCGAGGGAAAACTTCATCACCATCCATAAGTTGGGCCATGAAACGGACGCACATAAGTTACCATGTCAGCCTCAAGGCCGACATGGTCCGATGCACACTATACAGGTGCCCGAGGTTCACTGCCAATTCCCCACCTGGATTCGCCTTGACGCGAAGGAGCATGCCTGCTTACGATAAGCGGCGTGGGCCACGCGCGGAGGAATTCTCTACCGTCCTGCCCGTGCCGGCGTTGCCGTAGCGTTGAAGTCTAGAGCAAAGAGTCAAGAATAGGTGCGCCGGTTCAGCCTCTGGATCCTTCTGCTGATCATCGCGGCCGCCCTGGGTGGCTCGTTTGCCTACGCCGCGCGTCCCTGGTACGACGCCGGGCGGGTGATCGCGAATGACACTGGCGTGAACCCTGTTGACGTCCGTGCCACCTTCACCACGACACCGACAAAGGTTAGGCCGGTGAGTCTCCCCCAACCAACCGCCACGCCGACCTTGCCGCCGATTGTAAGCCCCTCAGGGCGCGTCAACTTTTTGCTTCTCGGCAGTGACAACGACGCCAAGAATGCCCCAGGCGTGGACCCGAATACGCAGGTGATTATCTTTGTCTCATACGACACGGTCAAGAAACAGGTCTATTCGATAACCATTCCCCGCGACTTATATGTGCCGATTCCGGGCTTTTTACCGGATAAGATTGACACCGCGCCTGGGTATTCCAGTCGCCAGTTGGTGATCAAGACCGTGGAAGCGAACTTCCATGTGCATATTGATCACTACGCCTGGATCGGCCTTGTGGGCTTTATCAACGTGGTCAATTCACTCGGTGGAGTGGACATCAACGTCATGCACCCCATGGTGGAAAACGACTTTCCCGACGATCTCAACCCTAACGGCGGCCTCTACGCCATTCGTCGCTTCTTCATCCCGGCTGGGCCGCAACATCTCGATGGCGTCACCGCGCTTCAGTACGTGCGCGCCCGCCATGCCGACCTGATCGGAGACTTCGGGCGATCACAGCGGCAGCAGCAGGTGCTGCTCGCCCTCCGGAAGAAGCTTAAGGGCCTGGATCTTGGGCAGGTGCCCGCGCTGATCCAGGATATGGGCGATCAGTTCAAGACGGATCTCCATGTCCCCGAGATCCTTTCGCTGGCTGAAAGTACCCTGGGGATACCGTCCTCCTCGATTCATCAGTACTATATGACCAATAGCAACGGATTCACCAGCAACGGGGTCAATGAGCGAGGCGACGTAGAGATCGGGAATTGGCCCAAGATTAACGCCCTATTCAGCTGCGTGATGTCGAACGCGGCGATCAACGGTTGCCCAACCTGATGGGTACGGAAATTCCGCCTGGGCCAACTCACCGCGATACGCGGCCGCTCTGGAACTACATGAAGCTCGGTGCCGCGGTCCTGATCGCGGTCATTGTGGCAGTTTTGATGCTGGGCAGTACGCAGCCAAACGCGGTGCCCGCCGCCCCCGACGCCACGTCAACTCCGGAGGGTATCGTGACCCCATTGGTGGCGCCCCTCACGCCCACCGTGGCGGTCACCGCTCCCACCCCCATTCTCCCCCCGGATGCTTACGTGCCAGGGCACCTCTATTATGTTCAGGGGCGAACCATCTACTCTGTGCATCACACGGACCCGCCCGTCTTCGTGACCACTGGGACCGAGCCGGCGATCTCCCCCGACGGCAGTCACCTGGCCTTCATTCTGTTCTCCAAGAATTATCAAGACCTCTGGCTCCTCGATCTCAAGACCCACGCGCTCACCAAGTTAGTGGATGACGCACCGCGGAACCCGATTAACGTGAGCACCGCCTACACCGCCGCCATGCCGGCCTGGACCGACGATGGTCAGAGAGTGGTATTCTCCTGGAGTTACCCTGGCGCTCCTCTCCAGGGCACTACCAATTTCGATCGGCTGGGGTTTAGCATCACTCGCTGCGCGGTGACCAGTCCCTGCGCCGAAGGAAATGCAACCAAGCTGACGACGCCCGCTTTTGAAAGCGGCGGGGATTACGACGCGGCCCCTCGGCCAGGCGATCCCACCACGTTGGTCTACAGCAAGTACCAATACGAGACGGCGCGCGATAACACCAGCCGTGCCCTGGCCTTCCTGCAGGCCCTGAACCTCTCCACCGGGGCACTGACTCCCTTGACCCCGTTGCTCGACAACATTTCCCAGCCTACCTGGAGTCCGGACGGCAAGACCCTGGTCTTCCTCAAAACCTCCGATGACCAAAAGCAGACCTCCATCTGGGAAATGGATTTCCATGCCCCGGGCGACCCCACCGACTATGCCAGGGCCCACCTTCTAGTGGCGGGAAACCCCTTCGCCGCCGATCCCGTGTTCTCCCCGGATGGCAAGGATCTTGCGTTCTTGCAGACCTCCAGCGATGGGCGGCTGCACCTGTACATCTCCGAGATCCACCTCGGCAAACACCCCGGCGTGGACCATATTCAGATGGTCCAGCGGGCCCATGTGGTGGATGGCGATCGTTTGGTCTGGGCCCACTAGCCAACAGCGTCTGGCCGAACGTGCCCCTTTCCCGTACCATGCGCTTGTCGCGACTAAAGCGGGGCCCAAATACCTTGGCGGTTCGGTAGGGGCGCGGGAAGCGTGGGCAAAACTGTCCTACGGTATCTCAAAGGGGTTGGGCGAATGTTGGCTTTCGTGATCCTCTACACGCACCCAGAGCAGGTGCCTGAGTTTGAGCGCCGGTATCTGGATGAGTACATGCCCCTGATTCGGCGCCTCCCAGGAGTGGCCGAGGTTACGACCCAGCGCGTGGTTGGCGCTCCGAATGGGGATCCTGTGTATATGAGAATGGAAACCTGGCGGCTGCGTCCCGGCATCACACCCGAGACAGTGCTTGCGTCGGAAGAGTGGCGAACCGCCCAGGAAGTTCTTCGGTTTGCCCGAGGGCTCTCCACCATGATGGTGGTTGAGGAGGAGACGGAGAGTGGCTGAGAAATTTCAGCATATTCTGGTTGAAGCGAGGGCCGGCTATGCGGTCGTTCGCCTGAACCGGCCTAAAGTACTGAATGCCTTGAACGGCGCCTTGATTGGGGAGCTGGTAACCGCGCTAGAGGCCCTGGACGCGGATTCTACCTGCCGATGCGCCGTGATCACGGGAAACGAACGGGCGTTCGCCGCCGGGGCCGACATCGGCGAGATGGCCGAGGCGGAGGCGATTCCCTTCCTCCTGAACGATCGATTCGCCCAATGGGATCGCTTCCGCAACATTCACATGCCTCTCATCGCGGCGGTGAGCGGTTTCGCGCTCGGCGGCGGTTGCGAGCTTGCCATGAACTGCGACCTGATCATCGCCTCCGAGACTGCCCAGTTTGGTCAGCCAGAAATCAACCTGGGAATCATGCCGGGAGCCGGCGGTACGCAGCGCCTGACCCACGCGGTTGGCAAGGTGCGGGCGATGGAAATGATCCTCACCGGGGCGCCGATCACGGCCCAGGAGGCGTTACGGGCCGGGCTGATCAATCGCGTGGTTCCGGTGGAACTCTATCTGCGGGAGGCCGAGGCGCTGGCCGCTCGGATCGCCGCCCAGGCACCAGTAGCAGTTCGCCTGGCCAAGGAAGCAGTGCTCAAGGCCCTGGATGCCTCGATCGCTGACGGGGTTGACTTCGAGCGGAAGAATTTCTTTCTGCTCTTTGCCGGCGCGGATCAAAAGGAAGGCATGCGCGCCTTCCTGGATAAACGGCAACCCCACTTCGAGGGGAGGTAGGGCTGGGAACTCCCCACCCGCACGCACATGGATGAAAATCAGCCTGTCTTACTGACCGAACAGGTAGGCGCGGTCTTGACCCTCACCCTCAATCGGCCCACGCGCTTCAACGCCCTTGACGACGAACTGAAGGATCGCCTCCTGGCTGCCCTGCTGGCCGCTTCTCGCGATTCCGGCGTGCGGTGCGTGGTGCTCACCGGAGCCGGGAAAGCATTTTGCGCCGGTCAGGATCTGAACCTCGATGGCGACCTTCGTCCGGAGCAGGTGGGCGACACAGTGCGGCGGAGCTACAACAAGATCGCCCGGCTCCTCCATGGTATGGAGAAACCGATCATCGCCGCCGTGAACGGAGTCGCCGCCGGCGCCGGCATGAGCCTGGCCCTGGCTTGCGACCTGCGGGTATTGGCAGAGCACTCCAGCCTCCGCCTGGCCTTCTCCAACATCGGCCTGATTCCGGATTGCGGCGCCACTTACAGCCTCTCCCACCTGCTTCCTCGCGGCCTCGGCCTGGAGATTGCCTACACCGGGCGGGCCATCGAGGCGCCGGAGGCGCTCCGCCTGGGTCTTGCGAACCGAGTGGTAGCGGATGCCGATTTGTTCACGGAAACTGCCACCCTGGCCGCCAGCCTGGCGGCGCGTCCCACCCGCGCCCTGGGGCTAACCAAGCGCGCTTTCAATCGGGCGACGACCGGCACCCTGGAGGACGCGCTCGAATACGAGGCGTATACGCAAGAAATCGCCGCCGGTACGGCGGATTTTCAAGAGGGCATTGCCGCTTTTCGCGAGAAGCGGCAGCCCCGATTCGAGGGCAGGTAAATGGCAGTCCTTGGCATCGCGGGCGCCCGTGGAGTTGGCGCGTCCCTGGCGCAACTTGCCCTTCAGCGCGGACATCGGGTCATCCTTTTCGACCAAAACCTTCAGCACCTTCAGGAGGCACACGGCCGGATTGCTCGTGTCCTCCAAGCCCCTCCGACCGACGCGGAGACTCCCGCGCGCGACTCCGGCTCGCTGCAAGGACTGGAGACCGTGACCGAGATTGCCGGCCTTGCCCAGGCCGAGATCATCATCGAAACCGTGGTGGACTCGCGGGAGAGCAAGCGGGCCGTACTGTCCCGGCTGGACGCGGTTCTCGGCGAAGCCACGGTGGTAGTGACTACCACCGGTACCCTGAGTGTCACCAACCTGGCCGCCATGCTACGTCATCCGGAACGGGTGATCGGGATTCACTTCTCGCGCCCAGTCGCGAACACGGCCATCGCGGAAGTAGTGAGCGGCTTGAGAACCAGTGAGGATACGATCAGCCAGGCTCTGGCCCTCACGCGATCGCTGGACAAGTCACCGATCCAGGTGAGGAACCGGCCCGGTTTCGTGATCAACCGCCTGACCAATCTCTTCCGTCTAGAGGCCGTGCGACTCCTCGAGGAAGGGGTTGCCGATCCTACCACCGTGGACGCGCTGCTGGCCGCCCTGGGTTTCCCTTCCGGCCCGCTGGCCCGCATGGACGCGCTGGGGGTGGATGCCTGCCTCGCCATGAGCCGGGCCCTCTACGAGGGCAACCTGGGTGAACCCCGGTACCAGCCGTCACTCCTCCAGGCCGAAATGGTTGATGCCGGATTGAATGGTCGGAAGGCCGGAAAGGGGTTTCATGAGTACCCCACGCGCTAGGCCCCGTCAAACGCCCTTCCGCGTCCTGGATAGCAAGCCGGGCGCTCTCGTTGCCGGCACCAAGGCCGAGATCGAGGCGTTCGCGCCTTTTTTGCGGAAGGCCGGAGTCGAAGTAATCGGGTTCCCCATCGATCCGCTCCGCTTCGACTTTGAGGTGGAAGCCCTGGAGGGCAACCTCACTGCCTTGGCGGGGGGGGCAAACCTGGCCTTGATGTTGGCCGATGTGGTTGGCGATGACCGCTTACCCTTGATTAACTGCATTGATGAGGCGCTCCCCTCGTCCAGTCCGCTGCTGGTTTCTTGCCTGCAGGCCGGGGCGCAGGAGCAGGCGGCAATCTGCGAACATCCCGAGCGGGTAGTTGGTATCGGTCCGCTGGGCGTGTTGAGCGGAAAGCTGGTAATCGAGCTAGCGTCTGCCCTCACCACCAGCCAGGTCGTGGCGGATCGCGCGCGGGCCTTCCTGGCGAGCGGTGGCTTGCAGGTCTATCAAGTCAACGACAGTCCCGGGCTGGTGCTGGCCCGCGCCCTGCTGCCCGTGGTCAACGAGGCGGCGTTCGCCTTGACCGAGCGCGTGGCAACCGCCGAGGACATTGATACCGCTATGACCCTGGGCGCGGGTTTTCCCTTCGGACCGCTGAGCTGGGCGGATGAGATTGGGGTTGATCGGGTATTGCTCGGCCTCGAATACCTGGTCCAGGCAACCTATGCCGAGCGCTACCGGCCGGCCCCGCTCCTCCGCCGCATGGCCCAGGCTGGCTGGATCGGGAGGGCATCTGGACGTGGGTTCTTCACCTACGACGCGGGCGCCAGGGGATCGCGCTGAGCCGCGGTCGCCAACAGGCGCTCGTACTCTACGTAATCCACGATCCCCACAATCCCATATCCCTGAGCGAGCCAGGTTGGGACCGCCACGACGCCCTGGGCATGAGCATCGCTCCGTGACTGGGCTACGCGCTCCCTGTACGTTTCGGCACGCAACGCTGCCTCCAAATCCTTGTTCAGCCCGGTCTCCTTGGCCACATCGAGTACCGTCGCGAGGTCACCAATGTCCCGCTGGTCGCGATAAAACGCATCGAACAGCGCCCCGTGCATGCGATCCACGGCGCCGAGTTCCCCGGTGCTTTGGCGCGCGTGTTCAACCGCGCATAGGGCAAGGTTGCTATTGAGCAGCCGCTCACGGATGTGTAAGGTCAAAGCGTAGTGTTCGGCCAGCCGGAGGGCCCACGCCGCCTCGCCGCGCCGGACGAAAGCCGGATTTTGCGGCATGGCCCCCTTCGGTGGCAAATAGTCGATCACCTCGAAGGGCCGCCAGGTCACGGTTATGGGGCGCGACGTTGCCAGCCGCGCCACGATGGCGCGGGCGATATAGCAAAAGGGACTGGCAAAGTCGTAATAGACGGTAAGTTCCAGGGGCCGAATATCGCTCATGCCTCGCTCGGAAGGAGTGCCGCATGCTCGTGCGCGTGGTAGGAGCTACGAACCAATGGCCCGGATTCCACATGGGTAAAGCCAATGCTCATCCCGAACTCGCGCCATTGCCGGAACTCATCGGGAGTGACGAACCGATCGACTGCCAGATGCTTCATACTCGGCCTGAGATACTGACCAATGGTGATAATGTCCACCCGCGACTCCCGCAAATCACGCAGCGCGTCCTCGATCTCACTCGCATGCTCCCCCAGGCCAAGCATGATCCCGGATTTGGTGAGCTTCTTCGGCGCCAACTCCTTGGCGCGGCACAGCACCTGAAGCGACCGCCGGTATTGCGCCCGCCGGCGCACCCGCTTGGTAAGCCGCTCCACGGTTTCCAGATTATGGTTCAGGATGTCGGGACCGGCCGCCAGGACGTTTCCCAGTGACTCCTCTACCCCCTCGAAGTCCGGGATCAACACCTCGATGGTGCAACCGGGATTGGCCGATCGCACTTTCCGGATCGTGGCGGCGAATACCGCCGACCCGCCATCCGCCAGGTCGTCCCGGTTCACGGAAGTAATCACGACGTGCCGGAGGCCCATCTTCTGGACCGCCACAGCTACTCGTCCCGGTTCGTGGAGGTCCAATCCTACCGGTTTTCCGCTGGTCACGGCACAAAAGCCGCAGGCGCGCGTACAGACATCCCCCAGGATCATAAAGGTAGCGGTTCGATGTTCCCAGCACTCACCAATGTTCGGACAGCGAGCCTCCTCGCAGACCGTGTGCAATGCATGCTCCCGCATGATCGTCTTCAGTTCGGTATAATTTGATCCGCCGGGAACCCGTACCTTGAGCCATTCCGGCCGGCGAACCGGGGTGATTGGGGTCGCGCTGTCTATCACGAATTCATCCTCTTCCGATTGCAAACCTACACCGGTCAGCATAGCAAGGGCTGGCAATGCCGCCTATCTGAAGTATCAGCGGGCACGGAGACCCAGTCCTGGGAGCGCGAGCATCTTGTTCGCACTCCCAGGGCGGGACCGCTCGCCACGGAAGCGCTGTGCGCCCGATCATGATGGCGGCCGGCGCTCGCGGATCAGATTCCCTACCAGGAACCAAAGATTTGCCGGGCGCTCGGCCAGTCTCCGGGTGAGGTAGGGGTACCATTGCGCGCCGTATGGCAAGTAGATCCGCACGCGGTAGCCGGCGCGCGCAAGCTGTTCTTGCAGATCCCGCCGCACCCCATACAACATCTGAAACTCGAATCGATCGACCCCGATACCGTGCACTCGCGCGAAGTCCCGCGCGTGGTCGATAATCGCCGGATCATGGGTGGCGATCGCCGGCTGAGCGTCCTGGCGCAAGAGGTATTCCATCAGTCGCACGAAATTGCGGTCAGTGTCACGCTTCCTGCGATAGGCGATATGCGGCGGCTCGCTATAGGCGCCCTTGCACAGGCGGACCTGCCCACCTAACCGAGTTATCGCCTCCAGATCCGCGCGTGTGCGGTAGAGAGATGCCTGCAGGACGATCCCCACGTTGTCGAACCTCGGTCGCAGTTCGCTAAATACCTCAATGATCGCCGAGGTATAGCTCGAACTCTCCATGTCCAGGCGCACGAACGCTCTTAGGGCTCGGGCATGCTCCAACAGGCGCACCGCGTTGCTTACCGCGACGTGCCTGCCCACATCCAGACCGAGTTGCGTGGGCTTGACTGAAATATAAGGGTCAAGTCCGCGGGAAGAGATCGCATCGAGGACGCGCAAAGCCTCGTCCGTGGCGGCGTCCGCCTCCGCCGCGGAGGCCGTGTTTTCTCCCAGATAGGCCATGGCGACCGTGAATCCGCCGTCGCCAAGCGATTGCGCCACCGCCAAAGCCTCGTCCAGGGCTTCTCCCGCCACGAAGCGCCGCACCAATCCTCGGGTAATCGGTGAGGCGGTGGCAGTGGCGGCCACCGCCGGTTGATTGGCGGCGGCCAGAATCAAGCGGCTGAACAGACTACCGGCCATTCCCCACTCTCCCCTGGCGTAGTCGCTTTTCAGCCCGATAGGCGCGGTCCAGAAGATCCACCGGATGCGCCACGGTCATGGGCAACCCGCGAGCGCGGATTCCGGCCCCGATCTGGATCGCGCAACCAGGATTGGCCACCGCGAGAATCGTGGCGCCCGTCGCCTGCACGGCGTCCATCTTCCGTTCGAGCAATTCTCGGCTCAACGCTGGCTGGGTCAGATTGTAGATGCCGGCACTACCGCAGCAGACATCGCTGCCCGCCAGTTCCACCAACTCCAGGCCCGGAATCGCCTGGAGCACCGCCCTCGGCTGTTCTCGGATTTGCTGGGCATGGACCAGGTGGCAGGCATCCTGGTACGTCACGCGTCGTTCCAGGGCCGCCCCGGGAGCCCGCAAGGGTAAGCTCGCCAGCAGTTCGTTGATATCGCGCACCCGCTGGGAAAAATCCATGGCCCGTACGGCGTACATCGGGTCGTCCGCCAAGAGATGCCCGTATTCCTTGAGAGTTGATCCACAGCCGGCGGCATTGATCACGATCAGATCCGGTTTGAGACCCAGTATGGCATCGATCATCAGCCGCGCCAATCCCTGAGCCATGGCACGGTCGCCCGCGTGCACATGCAGGGCGCCGCAACACAGGGGGGCTGGAGGGGCCACGACGGTGCAGCCATTCTCCACCAATACCCGCGCGGTCGCCTCGTTGGTCCGGGCGAAAAACTGCTGCATCACGCAGCCGCGGATCAGAGCGATCCGCGGCCCCGTTTTCCCGCGTGGCTGGTATTCGGTAGCCCGCCTCCCCTGCCACACCGGTCCCTGGGCTTGGGGCAGTAAGGCTTCCATGGCGGCCAGTCGGCCCGGCAGGCCCACCCTCCGCACCAGGGATTGCGCCCCGGAGCGCTGATACGCCCGCACGGAGGCGCCAAGCAGGTCCAGCAGGCGCGGGCGGGGAAACAACCCCCGCAACACCAGCGCGCTCACCACCGACCCTCCGCGGCCGGCAGGCGGCAGCGAGGCGCGGGCTCCCTCGATCATCCTCCCGTAGGGGACGCCAGACGGACACGCGGTCTCGCAGGCCCGGCAAGCTAGGCAGAGCGAAAGGTGCTCCCGCAGGGCAGGCTCATCAAGCGAGATCTCGCCCCGCTTGGCCGCCTGCATCTGCATGATCCGCCCGCGCGGCGAGTCCATTTCCACCCCCAGCACCTGATAGGTGGGACAGGTGGGCAGGCAGAAGCCGCAATGGACACAGGTGCGCAAATCGCGCATCTTGACGAACGGTAGCGCGTCAACAGCCATCACGACTCACAATCCATAGCAGAAGCGACCCGGATTCAGGGTAGCATGGGGATCCATCTTTGCCTTTATTGCCCTGGCAAGCCCAGCGCCGCCTGGCGCTCCGGCCCATGCGTCCACGGAGCGGCGGAGCGACACCGGCCCATCGGCCACTACCAGATGACCGCTCAGGGGACGCAAGGCAGCCCGAGCGGCGCCGATAGCCGCCCTAAGGGCCGGCTGATCTCCCCCTATCCGCGCGAGTATTGTACCCACGCCCGTATCCGCCTGCCAGGCCATCGTCAACCCATGGTCCTCGCCAGCGGCGGCAAGCGCCTCCACGGCGCCCGCCAAGCGACCGGGCGCCACCCCGATCCGAAGCAAGGCCATCGAAGGTTGGGGTAAGATACGCCACTCGGTCAGCCGACCAAGTAGCTCGTCCACCTCGGTAGGATCGTCGATCGACCGGGCGCGACCTTGACTGGCGGCGATAGTGGCATGCGCGGCGCTCATGGCCGACCGCACCGCCGCCGTGAACCCCTCGACAATCACCACCAGCGACGGTTCGACAGGACCTTCCGCGATCAGCGCGCTCCAGGCGTGGCTCTGACCGGCTAGCGCGAGGCCCACCGCGATACAGGTCCTCGCGTCGGAGAAGGTGCCGACCACGGCGGTGCGAACCCTGCACAGCGGATGTACGCGGAGATTGGCCGAGACGATGACTCCCAGCGTGCCCAGAGAACCCACCCAGAGTTTACAGAGATCGTAGCCTGCCACGTTTTTTACCACCCGCCCACCGGATTTGCAGATCTCGCCGGAGGGCAAGGCGACTTCCAGGCCAATCACGAGATCGCGGGAAGCACCGTACCGATAGCGGCGAATCGGCGGCGAGTTAGCCGCGAGAACGCCGCCAAGAGTGGCACGTCGCGGGTGAGGCAGGTCAAACGGGAGGAACTGCCCATGGGGGGCCAGCGCCGCTTGCACCTCCTCGAGGGTCGTCCCCGCCCGCACACTCACCGTGAGATCCTCCGGGGCGTAGGCGACAATTCCCGACAGCTTCGTGGTCTCAACCACCAAGTCGCAGCGCGTTGGCGGCGACCCCAGGCGTTGTTCAGTGCCACCGCCCCAGGGTACCACCGCCAAGCCGGCATCCTGGGCTTCCCGAAGAGCGACGGCTAAGTCCTCGGCTCCCGCCGGGACCAGCCGGCGGGGCCGCCGATCCAGGCCGAGCACATCCTCCGGCGCGTCGACGTCGCAGATACCAGGATCCTCCTGTGTTTTCACTCATTCAGTGTAGCAGACGGCAATCGGATCCTAGCCGCCGGCCCGGACCCCGTTCTCCGCGTTCATCTTGGCCAGATCGGCGGCCAAACGCTGAACCACCCGCTGGCCCTCCATCCGAGAGGCCTCCGATACATCGTGACCAAAGGCTCGGAGGAAATAGGAATCGAGCCGCCGCAGCGCCTCTTCCTCGGTGGCCGGACTCCCTTCCAGGCTCGCTTTTCGCCTGGTCATCTGCAACAGTTTGCTCACCATCTCGGGCCCAATCGATTCCACGGGGATGGTACCGCCACGGTTTGGCGGTCGGGACGGGACAGCAGCTCCCTCCTTGCCGGGATCATCATTCGTGGTGGCGCCAGGCGCCTCGCCCGCCTCGCTCTTCGCCGGAACCCGGTTGGCGGGGGAAATGGCCTCGGCCCCGGCGGCACGCTGGCCGGCGGCACTCTCCTGAACTGGCAAGGGTGTAGGATCGGCCTGGATGCCGGCAAACGGCGCCGGCGCCCGCAAGGGCGCGGGATTCCGCGATGCCGGGCGCTGAACGGCCGGCGCCGTGCCGCCGCCATCGGCGCGGGCGCGCGCGGACTCCGCCCTAAGCCGGCCCTCGACCACGGCCCGCGCGGTCTCACCTTCCGGTGGTTCCGCCGACTGAAAGTAAGGCTGACCGACCGCGTCACCCAGCGCGCGGGTCTTGGCCCGAATCTCCGCCACCGTCAGCGTACGCTCGCGCTCATCAGTGGGGAGCCGATCGCGCTCCGCCTCTCCCACGGCGCGGAACAGACCGCGGCTGGTGCGCACCGTAGCCAGCACCACTGCCTGATACCCGTTTTGCTCGCCTGGGATCTGCACGATTGTGCAGTCCAACTCCTGTAGACCATCCGAGAGTGCCATGCGGAGGAACTCCGCGTAACCAGGCGCGCCGTTTGAGGTACTCACTCACCGTCCTCCTTGCTTGATACCATACTAGAACCTTATTTCTATTGCAAGAGGATTATCCGCTTCCGCGGTCACTCCTGATACCATGACTGAACAAGATGGGGAGGGTTGGTCTTACGGCACATATCGTGATCGATATCAGAGTCACCCAGGGTGGGTATCCGGGAATCGGGCGGGCCACCGAGGGCCTGGTGAGGGCATTGCTCTCCAGTCCGGGTCCGCATCGCTTTTCGCTCCTCTACCATGCAAGTACGCCCGCGCCGGCCGCGATCGTGGCGGCGACCCATCCCCCGCATCGCCTTCTGCCCATTGCCGCGGCTCTCCGGAGTCCTCGCGATCAACTAGAGACCCCCCTGAGGCTGCACCAGGCGCGGGCTGACCTGTATCATGCCACCTACTACGCCACGGCTTTGAGGGCGGGAATCCCCACCGTGCTGACCGTCTACGACCTCATTCCCGAACGCTATCCGCGCTACTGGTCCTTCCTCGAAGCACAAGTTATTCGCCGATGGCTTCGGTTGGCAACGCACTGGGCGGACCAGGTAGTGGTTCCCTCCGACGCGACCCGCGCCGACCTGATGGTGCTTTATGGCGTGGAAGCGACGCGATTGACCGTTGCCCCGCTCGCGGTGGACGACTGGCTCATGGCTCCAGAACGCGAGCGCCCAGACCAGATGGATGAACGACCTTTCTTTCTCTGCGTCTGCACAAACAAGCCGCACAAAAACCTGCCCCGGCTGGTCAGGGCCTTCCATCGGTTCGCCGCGCGTGCCGCATCCCCGCCCGATCTGGTCCTGGCCGGTGGCTGGGATCCCCGCTACCCCGAAGCCATGGTCGCGGCCGCTGAGCTATTTCCCGGCCTACCCAGCACCGCGCCCACGGTTCGTTTCATCCATGCTCCCACTGATAGCCAATTGCGCTGGCTTTATCGGCACGCGGCGTCATTTGTCTTTCCCAGCCAATACGAGGGCTTCGGTCTCCCGGTGCTGGAGGCCATGCGGGCCGGCCTGCCGGTTGCCGCCTCCCACACTCCCGCCGTAGTCGAAGTCTCGGGGGATGCCGCCCTGTTGTTCGACCCGCAATGCGAAGACGAGATGGCCGACGCGCTCGCCCGCCTGATCGCCGACCGCGAGCTAGCGGCGCGCTTGGCAGAGGCCGGAAGGTCACGGTCGGCCCGCTTTACCTGGCAGGCCACCGCCGCGCGAACCGGCGAGGCATACGAGGCCGCCTTATGCTGAGGGTGGTCCACGTCTACAAGGACATCTACCCGGTAGTTGGTGGAATCGAAAACCATATTCGCCTGCTTTGCCGCGAACTGGCTAGGCAATCGGATATCCAGCCTCATATCCTGGTGGCCAATCCACGACGACGAAGCGAGGCCGGCCGGCTCGACGGCGTGCCGGTTACCCGAGCCGCCAGCCTTGCCACCGTAGCCTCCACGCCCCTGAGCCCCCGGCTGGCCATGGAGTTGCGCCGCCTCCGTCCCGATCTGGTTCACCTGCATTTTCCCTATCCGGTCGGCGACATCGCCGCGCTCATGGCCGTGCC
>DATLQX010000151.1:0-9425 GCA_035534995.1 Chloroflexota bacterium
CGGTCGCGCGGGGTTTTGTCCTGGCTGCGGCTCCTGGCGGTGTTCCAGAAAGTGGACCAGTTGTCCGCCGAGCATCTGCGGACTTGGGGCCTGAGCGTGGCCCAGTTCGACGTGCTGGCCCAGGTCGGTCCGGCCGAGGGATGTACGCAGGCCGATCTGGCCAAAGCCCTGCGGGTGACCAAGGGCAACGTCTGTCAGCTTCTCGACCGCATGGAACGCGATGGCCTTCTTCGGCGGCAACAGGAGGGACGCGCGAACCGTCTGTATCTGACCGAGCACGGTCGCTGTCTCCATGACCGGGTGGTGCCGGCGCAGGAGGCGCTGATCCACCGTCTGTTCTCAAGCTTAACCCGAGACAAGCAGATCCGCTTTCTCGGCATTCTCCGCGCCCTGGATCGTTCGCTCACCCAATCGTAAGTATCGGAGGAAATCCCATGGTCACGTCCACTGAACCGCAAACGATCACCTGGCAGATCGACCCCAACCACTCCCTGGTTGAGTTCTCGGTCAAGCACATGATGTTCACCACCGTCAAGGGCCGCTTCACCTCGGTAAGCGGCACCATTGTCGAGGATCCGCAAACTCCCTCGAATTCAAGCGTGACCGCCGAGATCGCGGTGGAGAGCGTCACCACCGGCGTGGATCAGCGCGACGGGCACTTGAAGTCTCCGGACTTCTTCGATGTCGCTCAGTTCCCTACCATTAGCTTCAAGAGCACCAGCGTCCGCGTGACCTCGGGCGACGAGTTTGAATTGGTGGGTGACCTGACCATTCATGGGGTGACGCGCTCGGTTACCCTCAAGGGCACCCGGAACGGGACCGGCACCAATCCGTACGGCATGGTCGTTGCCGGCTTCAGCGCTGAAACCTCGATCAGCCGGAAGGACTTTGGCATGACCTACAATGCCGCCCTCGAAACCGGTGGCGTACTGGTCGGCGATCAGATCAAGATCAGCATCGAGGTTCAGGCCGCGAAGCAGGCGTAATCCCTGATCCCGGCGTCGAGCGCGCTCGGCGCCGGGATCAAATCACGGTCTTGCTGTTTCGCCGTCCATCGAAGGAAAGGCGCACCTTCCGGTCCTCGATCACGGTCTCGATATGGACCGAGCGGTTCCAGATCTGAAACAGATACTGGAGCGTTTTCTCCGCGTACCGGACGTCCAGTTCGACCCCCTCGTACCGGTGAGCCAAATAGAGCTCCCGATTGTGCCGGTAGTCCCCATCCTCGACCACGATCACCGGCAGGCCAAAGTTGTCCATCCCGCCCACCAGGGTATCGCGAACCACGCGCCAGTCCGTCTCCGCCACCTGCCACTCGTCATCCACCAACTCGTAGGTGTAGAGATCGAGGTCACGCACCAGATCCTCGGTTAAATACTTCCGCAGCAGGGACTGGTCGCTCTCGGTTTCGCGCACGTCAAACAGCTTGGCCCGACCCGCGCCTGGCTGCCGTCCCAGCTTCTCACGCTCCTCGGCGGTTGGGTTGTCCCAGCGCCGCTCGATATCCTCCAGTACCTTGAAGCCCAGGTAATACGGGTTTACGCGCATGCGTGCGCCCGGGGAGACCACGCCCGCGTGCATGCGCGAAAAGGCGGCATACTCGGCGGCGGGAAGGTCCAGGGCCTCCATAATCCTATAGTGCCAGTAGCTCGCCCACCCTTCGTTGATAATCTTGGTCCGCATCTGGGGGAGGAAGTAGAGCATCTCCTCCCGCACCACCGCCAAGATGTCGCGCTGCCAGTCCTCCAGGTCGCGGGTGTGGGCGATCAGGAAGGCCAGAATGTCGTGCTCGGGCAGTTCAGGCACCTTGACCGCCCGCTCCGGCTCCTCTTCCTCTTCCGGCACTTCCCCCATCGCCAAAATATCAAGATAAGGAGAAGCCGCCGACTCCGGCGCTTCCGGGCGGATATGAGGGGTGGTGGCCGGTGCCTCGTTATCCGGATGGAGGGCGATGTGCTCCTTGAGCGAGAGCGCCGCGTCCAGGAACCGCTCCACCGCCAGGGTTCCGTGCTCGAACTCGTAGCGGGCAATCCGATCGGCGTTCACTCCCACCGATTCAGGCATTCGCCGGTTGGTGGGAGCGAAGTGCAAGCTATTCTTGAAGAAGTCGGTGTGGCCCAGGACATGAGCCATGACCATCTTGTTTTCCAGGGCATCATTCGTATCGAGGAGGAATGCCTGTGAGGGATTGGCGTTGATCACCAGTTCGTAGATCTTGGATAGGCCGTAGTCGTACATGGTCTTCATCTGATAGTACGCCTTGCCATGGGTCCAATGGCTGAAACGGCCAGGAATGCCGTAGGCGCCGAACTCGTAGACCATGCTGGCGGGCACCACTTCAAAGTGCGTGGGGAAGGGGTCGAGCCCGAAGCCGCGCGCGACCTCCCACACTTTCAGCATGGTTTCATCTGGGTGCTTATCGACCTGCGCGGTTGTCATGATCCCTCCGGTGGGGGTGGGAAGATACCTTATGCCGGGAGGGCAGGCGCGGCGAAGAACTTACGGAGCGCCGGGTAGACATCTTCCTTACTCTTGATCGTAATACCAACGAACTCCGGCTCATTGACTTCCGACAGGGCGCTCATCAGGCTACTGGTGGACCAGCGACTGTAGACCTCTTCCTTGATTTCGCCGTACCCGAACAGGTTGCAGCGGCGAATGATGTCACGTACCAGGGTGACGCAACGGGCGTTATCGTCATCGCCCCAATTATCGCCATCGCTAAAGTGGAAGGGGTAGATATTCCACCGATCGGCCGGATACCGCTGCTCCATGATCTCGGCGCAGAGTTGGTAGGCGGAGGAGACGCGAGTACCGCCGCTCTCTCCCAGGCTGAAAAAGGTCTCCTCGTCCACTTCCCTGGCTTCGGTATGATGGGTGATAAAGACAATCTTCACACTGGCGTATTTGGTGCGGAGGAAGCGGACCATCCAGAAATAGAAGGCGCGGGTGATGTACTTCTCGAACTCGCCCATGCTGCCCGACACATCGCGCATGGCGATCACCACCGCGTTATGCTGCATTTCGTGGGTGATATTCCAGGTGCGGTACCGGAGGTCGTCCTTCCGGATCCGGAGGCCGGGTTCGTCCTCTGCCTCCTCCTCACCTTCTCCCGCCTCGGCCGGCACGGCCCGCGACCGGCTCATGGCCTGCCGCTTCATTGCTTGAAGCAGCGAGCGTTTTTTGTCCAGATTGGGGAGAATCCCCACCGGACGCACGTCGGTGAAGCGGACTTTCTCGGAGACGATCTGCTGCTTGCCCTTCTCCTTGAGGTTGGGCAAGCTGAGATCGGCAAAGATCATTTCCGCCAGTTCATCAATGGTGAACTCAGTCTCGTAGTAGTCGATTCCGGGCTGATTCCCCGCCTGGCGCCCCTTCCCCGGCTGCTGGCCGGGAGCCTGACCGATCACGTCGCCCGGCTGGCTGCCGCCCGGCCCCTGGCCCACCCCGCTCTTCTTGAATGGGTCGTAGCGGAAGGTGTATTCCTCCAGCGAGCGCACCGGAACCTTGACAATTTTGCTTCCGTCGCTAGTAATGATCGACTCGTTGGCGATGATCTCGCCAAGCTGGCCCTTGATCGCCTCTCGCACCTTCTCCTGGTGCCGAGCCTGATCCTTGGGGCCCTTGCGGTGCAGGCTCCAATCGCTTTCGCTGATCGACATCCCCGTGCTCATGATGCGGTCCTTTAGCGGTTCAGCAGGGTGCCGACGTAGCCGAGCAAGTCGCGGGCGCAGACGGCGCAATAGCCATGGTCACTCATCAAACGGTCCACCACTTCGTTAATCCGGCGCAACTGCTCACCGTCCGGTGTCTTGACCGAGGTGGTGATCTTGATGATGTCCTTGAGGTCGGCGAACAGCTTCTTCTCGATTGCTTCCTTGAGCCGCTCATCGCTGGTGTATTCGAAGGTCTTCCCTCGGCGAGCCAGGCTGGCCATGGCCATCAGGATACTTTCGCGGAAGGTTTGCTTCCCGTTGTCGGTTACCCCGATCTGCTCCTCGATTGAGCGCATGAGCTTCTCGTCCGCGTCGACCGGATCGTCGGTGAGCGGATCCTTCAGCTTTTCCTTCCGGCAGAACGCCTCCACGTTATCGAGGTAGTTATTGAGCAGGGTGCGGGCGGAATCCTCAAAAGCGTAGACGAAGGCCCGCTGCACTTCCTTCTTGGCCAGTTCGTCGTATTCGCGGCGCGTATCGGCCAACAAATTGAGGTAGCGTTCGCGTTCATCCTTGCTGAAAGCCGTATGCTGATCGAAGCCGTCGCGCAAGGCCCGGAGGGCGTTGATCGGATTGATGCAGGTGACGCCCTGGCGGATCAGCGCGTTGCTCAGGCGGTCGATGATATAGCGGGGGGAGATCCCATCCATCCCTTCGCGAACCGTCTCCTCCTGCAACTCTCGCATGTCCTTATGCTTCCAGCCCTCGACCTCCTCGCCGTCGTAGAGCTTCATCTTCTTGACCAGGGTCATGTTGGCCTTCTTGGAGGGCTCCAGGCGGGAGAGGATAGCGAAAGTCGAGGCCACCCGCAGGGTATGGGGGGCGATATGTACTCCGCTCACGTTACTCTGGGCGAGGAGCTTCTCGTAGATCTTCTCCTCCTCGGAGACCCGCAGATTATAGGGCACGCGCACCAGGATAATCCTGTCTTGCAGGGCCTCGGACTTGGGATTTCCCACGAAGCTTTTGTATTCGTTTTCGTTGGTGTGACCGAGGACCATTTCGTCGGCGTAGACGAGCGAGAAGCGGCCGGTTTTGATATTCTGCTCCTGGGTCAGGGTAAGCAGTACGTACAGGAGCTTCTCATCGGCCTTGAGCACTTCGATCAACTCGACCATGCCCCGATTGGCCACGTTCAGCTCGCCATCGAACCGATAGGCCCGTGGATCGGACTCCACGCCGACCTCGCCGATCGTGGAGAGGTCGAGCGAGCCGACCAATTCCGAGACGTCCTGGCTTTTGGGATCGCTGGGCACGAAAGTACCAAGGCCCACCCTGCTCTCGGAGGAGAAGACCACCCGCTCCACCGGCACCTTATAGATGTCGTTGTCATAGCGGTCACGCAATTGGTAGGCGCAGGCGGGACAGAGGGACCCCTCGATATAAAGGCCGAAGTCGCGCATGAGATCGGGGCGCATCTCGCGGGGAATCAGGTGGAGCGGTTCCTCGTGCATGGGGCAGCCCTTGATCCCGTAGAGGGCGCCGCGCGCGGTGCGGGTGTAGCGCTCCAGTCCCTCACGCAGCATAATGGCGATCGTGGACTTGCCGCCCCCCACCGGGCCCATGAGCAGGAGGATCCGCTTCCGCGGTTCAAGGCGTTTGGCGGCGGCGCTAAAGTAGTCTACTACCTGGGCCGTGGATTTCTCCAGCCCAAACAGCTGCTTGCCGAAGAACTTGTATCGCGGCTGCCCATCGGACCCGTCCTCGACTCCCTCTTCCATGATCATGTCATGGATCCGGGAGTGGGATAACTGCGCCACATGGGGATTCTTAATCGCGATATCAAGATATTGGTCAAACGTACCGGTCCAGTTCAGCTCCTTTTGCTGCTGGCGATACGCTTCAAGGCGGGCACGGACATCAATAGTGTCCACGGATAACCTCCTCCTGGCTCGGTCGGGGTACGCACTCTCTGGAGTGGCGCCGGTGGCGGATCAGGTCCACTCGCCGGCTGATGTGCCTCCAATCACTGGACTTCCGTGGGAACGGAAATACATGCATCCGGGGCTCAATTGCTCCTGGTTGGAGATCCTGCCGCGGCAGGATTCGCGCCACGCGACGGTTGAGTGTTCGCAAGCCGTGGGCTGCCTGGCGCGTCCCGGATAGGCCGGTCGCGTCGCTAGGTGCCGTCCTTCTCGCAAGGGCCGTCGGCATGACAGCGGCTCGATAGAGGGTCTTGGGGCTTTTGCCATTGATCTCCCTCCTATTCACACCGTAGCACACCCTGGATGAATAATCTATGGCAATACTGATAGCCTATAACGGTATATTACTCCTGGAAGCGTCGGAGAAGGCGGCCCGCCGCGCGCCCCCGCGCGCTCGATCCGTCAATCCCTTTACCCTGTATTCCGGACCTGGCGGGGCTCGGCTTTGCTCCCTCCAGTTCTCTCGGTAAGGCCGTGGGCGAAGCCGGATGTGCTATACCTACAGCAACTATATTCGTGGTATCCGATAGAAACGAGGGGCGGAAGATGCGAGCGGCCGTTTTCCATGGTGCGGGCGATATTCGGGTGGAGCAGGTGCCGGATCCTCGGATCGAGGAACCCACGGACGCCGTGGTGCGGATCACCCATGCGGCGATCTGTGGCTCGGATCTCTGGCCGTATCGGGGATTCAACCCCTGGCAAGCGGGCTGGCGGATTGGCCACGAATGGCTGGGCGTGGTGGAGGACGTGGGGACGGCGGTAGACACGGTGCGCCGGGGAGATTGGGTGCTGGCGCCGTTTTCCTTCTCGGACGGCACCTGCGAGTTTTGTCGCCGGGGTCTCCAGAGCTCGTGTGTACAAGCGGGCTTCTGGGGGACCACGCGGGATGGGGGGCAAGGGGAAGCTATCAGAGTGCCGATGGCGGCCGGTACCTTGGTGCCCATCCCGAAGGACGTGGACCGTGACGAAGCGCTGCTCACTAAGATGCTCCTTCTTACCGACGTGATGGCCACCGGCCATCACGCCGCGGTCTCGGCTGGGGTGCGCGCCGGCGGCACCGTGGCGGTGGTGGGCGATGGGGCGGTGGGCCTCTGTGGGGTACTGGCCGCCCAGAGGCTGGGAGCGGAGCGGATCATCGCGGTCGGCCATCACGCGGATCGCTTGGCGCTCGCCCAGCGCTTCGGCGCCACCGACCTGGTAAGCGGTACGGACGCGGAAGCTATCGCTCAGGTTCAGGACTTGACCAGCGGCGGGGCGGCTTCGGTGATGGAGTGCGTCGGTCACAAAACGTCCATGGATGTGGCCTTCGCCATCGCGCGGGCGGGCGGCACGGTTGGCTTCGTGGGCCAACCACACGGGAGCGAAGTGGTAAATATTCGACGCATGTACCGCGATAACGTGGCTCTCCGCGGTGGGATCGCGCCCGTGCGGGCCTACATTCCCGAACTGATGATCGATGTGCTTGCCGGCACGCTCGACCCCTCACCCGTCCTGGACCAGACGGTCAGCCTGTCCGACGTATCGGCGGGCTATGTAGCGATGGATACCAGGCAGGCGCTCAAGGTGCTGGTGCGCATGTAGGGAAGAATCGCCGAATCAGGGCTTGGGCAGGAAGCGGAAGCTATGCAGGGCGGTCTCCATCGCCTGGGTCTGTGCGGCGAACTGATAGTTCCCATCGCGGACGATTGAACCAGTGAGGCAATAGGCGCGGGCGTGATGCTCCGCGCAAGCGGTGAGAAAGAAGTAGTTGGTGCCGTCGCCACGGAAGTTCACCCCGGCCGTCCCGATGCGGAAGCTTGCTCCATTGATCGGGCGGTCGGCGATCTGAATGTCGTCCTGGGAGCTACCGGTTGAGAGCAAAATGCGTTCGGTCATGGTAGTTGCAAGGGCCTTAGTCGTGGTCTGAATGCTGAGATAGGCCCGTTTGTCCTTGCTGTAAAAATCGGGACTGGCGCCGCTACCCTTGCTGCAACGATCCGATTGCTTCCCCGTATGTTTGGCTGCCCATCCTCCTGGCACTACGAACGAATAGCCCCACTGCTTGCAAATGTACGGATGGACCACATGCTTGGAGACGGGAGGTGAGGTCGCCGCCAGAGTGCTCCCCGACGCCCCGGCCACCCAAATCACCGCCGCGAGAGCGGTTGCCAACCATCGCGTTGGCCGAAAGAATCCCTGTCGCGCGTTTGCCACCGTTACCGCCCCTACGCTATGCGCTCCTAACTGTAGCAGGCACGCGGTACGACATGCCATCCCCCATCGGGCATCCCGAGCAGGGGCCCGCGAGAGTGGAATCGCCGCTCAGGGCTCCTCGGGCTGGCTCTGAAAGGAGTAAAGCCGGGTACTGGAGGGACGCCGGCCGTCCGAAAGGACATAACTCAGATCAAGCCGGGCATCGGAGAGCGCGCGATTTAGATCCGCCCGAATAGCCGGAGCCGCGGCCTGCGCCTGGGCGCCGAAGGCAGGGACACGCCCCTCCATTTCACGGGCCCGCTGCTTCGCGTCTTCCGAATTCTTGCCGCCCACATAGTCCTTGGCCACGCTGAACGCCTCGTTGCTGAACCGATGGACCGCTACCAGCAACTCGGTGTCTATCACCGGCTCGTCCGGTCCACTGCCATTGGTCGTCATGTCGTTTGCCATTGGTTATGCCTTTGACTTCAGATAATTCTTCGCGTTATCTACTTCCAGGGCCTCAGCGGCTGCTCGTATCTGGTCCCAGGTGCCCTTGGCTTTGGTTCTCACCAGATCCTTCAAGGCGGCGGCGCCGCCAAAGTAGGCGACGATAACCGCATCCTCGCCCACGAGCGCGATCAGCGCCTCGGTGATCTGGATCTGTATCGGGTAGGCGGTCACCGCCGGGACTGAAATACCGGCCGCCGCTATCGCCTTACGGGCGAGGTATTCCGTGCTTCCTTCGTTGAATGTTTCGCCCATGATTCCGCGATAATTCGCGGCGGTATTGAGGTGGTGGCCGCCTGCTTGTCCGCTTTTTCTTGTCTCAGGCTGCGGGTGGCGGCGGGCGCTTCCTTCTTGGTAACCTCAGAGACCAGGTCGCTCTTTTCCGGCAGGGCATCCCCCTCCGGGTGCCGCTGCACGGCGAGCCAGGCCGGGCCGTTGGCCGACGAGTTGTCCTCACCATGCTCGCGCCGGCGGATCAATGTGTTGACCGCCGCGTTTCCCGCGGTTCTTTGCAAATGGAGCAAGAGGCTCGCCGTAAGGGGCTGTTCAAGACTGGGCACGAGTGCCGCCGCCTCGCTTATTCGAGCTTGACCGGTGGACTCCGCCGCATTTTTGGTCTTCGACGGGGAAATCTCGTGTGTGGCCACCTACGACTCGCCTCCTTCTCCTACCAACCTGGCCCCACTATTGCACCGTTCCGGCTTGAAGTCAACTGCTTCGCGGCACCTTACACTCCCAGCCCAGGTGCGTACCTGCTACCTTGAACTGCATGACCTTGCCCGCCCCAAGGAGTGGTGAAGATGATTGTGGCTGAACTTGATACCCCGTTTCTCCTGATCGATCTGGATCGACTCGAAGCGAACATCACCCGGATGGCCGCCATTGCCCGTGCCAATGGGGTAGCTCTGCGCCCACACGCCAAAACGCACAAACTACCGCCGATCGCCCACAGGCAACTGGCGGCCGGGAGCCCTGGGCTGACCGTGGCCAAGCTGGGGGAGGCCGAAGTCTTCGCCGACCATGGAATCGAGGACTTTTTTATCGCCTATCCCCTGTGGGGGGAGATCAAGTGGGAGCGCCTGTGCCGCCTGGCCGAGCGGGC
>DATLQX010000152.1:0-12065 GCA_035534995.1 Chloroflexota bacterium
ACCTCGGTCTATCAGGCGATCGACGACTGAGGGCGTGTGGTACCCTCAACCCGATCCCCGGTACTCAGCGTTTTCTCCCTGGACGACAGCAAAAGGTGACGGTATGTGTAGAAACATTAGAACTCTATTCAACTTTGAACCGCCGGCCACGGAGGCGGAGATTCGCGCCGCGTCGGTGCAATTCGTCCGGAAGATCAGTGGCTTCAACACCCCATCCAGGGCGAACGAGGCCGCCTTCAACTCCGCGGTTGACGAGATCGCCAGGATCTCGGGCCGGCTTCTCGCCTCGCTCGAATCCAACGCAGGGCCGAAGAATCGGGAGGAAGAGGCCGCGAGAGCGAAGGCGGCGTCCGCTCGGAGATTCAGCGAGGGGAACCGGGCCTCCGGCTGAGGCCGCGTGTTGCCGCTTGCATCGGCGACCGCGTCCTACCGGATGAGCGGACGCTTCTCCGCCGCGACCTGTTCAAGCAGGGTTACCGCGTGCGCCGGCCCCGGCAGAGCGGCGATTTCATCTCTGATCCGTTCGGCGGCCCTCCGATAGGAGGGGTCCACCAGCACCGCCGATACCGTCTGGCGCACGCTTTCCGGGGTGGCCGCTACCGGGTCGAGCACCCGCGCCAGCCCGAGCGCCTCGCAGCGGGCCGCGTTCAGTGGTTGATCGGCGCCCATCGGAAGCAAGACCATGGGAAGGCCGTGCGTCAGGGCGCCCAGCACGCTCCCCGATCCGCCGTGCGAGATCACGGCCTGGCACCGCGGCAGGATCAGCGATTGCGGAATATACCGCTCGATCTGGACGTGGCCGGGTTGCGGGCCGAACTCCTCGGGGTCAATGTGCCGACCCACTGTAACGATCACGTTGATCGGCAGATCCCGCAGTCCCTTCAGCACCCGTAGGTAGAGATCGCCACATTCCACGCTAAATACGGTGCCAAGGGTGAAGTAGACAGCCGGCGCTCCCGGCAAGGACGTCGCCCACGCCGGCGCGGTCTCACCCTTCGTGGATTCGAGCGCCGGCAAACGGAGCGCGTGCCCCGTGGCCGGCAAGGGAAAAGCGGGATCGCGACAACTGGGTGGGAAGGGTGACAGGACGAGGTAGCGGCTGAGCATGGCCAACTCGGGGTCGGGCGGCAGCCCGTACTCGGCGCGTAGCTCGTTCAGCGGTTCGGCGACCAGGGCATGACGCACGAAGGAGCCCGCCGCAATCACCAGTACGGTCACATGGGGTAGTCCGAGCCGCTCGGCCACCACCATGGGACCAAAATCCATCTCCTCGCACACCAGGAGATCGGGTTGCCACTCCAGGCAGAGCGGGAAGATGTCCCGCGCGCGTTCGCGGGCGATCCGCCGGGCGAATCCCTCGCGCAGGCCCCGATCCTCTCGCTCGGGATCGAACGCGCGCAGCGGGATCCGCTTCGGCGTGCCGCCCACGTCGGTCCCCGAGGCGAAGGCGCGGAAGCCGGCCGCCTCGACCACTGGGATCATCCAGGGCCGTCCGGCAAAGGCGACGACGTGGCCGGCGGCCTCGGCGGCGTGGACGAGCGGGACGAGGGGATTGAAGTGGCCGCTACCGCCCGCGAAGGTGAAGAGGATACGCACTGCAAGCTCCTAGCGCGCGAGGGTGATCGTGGTGCTGGTCAGGGTTTGGCTGCCGGCATCCACCGCGATCCGATAGGTGGTGTTTGGTTGCGCGGTCACCCCCATGGTAGCGAAGAGGGACGGCAGCGAGGCGGGTTGGGTATTGAATACACGGCGGGTCAGAGTGGTCAGGGTACCCACGGTCGTGGTCGTCGAGCCCACCTTCTGGACCACAATCGTCACGCTGGCGCGGCCAAGCGAGGGATTGAGCGTGCCGCTGAAGCCAATCCGGGCGTTCGCGTACTGCCCCCACGCGGTCGTGCTTCCCGCCGCGCCAGTGTAGATGTGCTCGCTCCAGCCAGTGCCGAGCGACGCCGCGTTGGCGGGAAGCGGCACCTTGATGATCCCGATCAGCAGCAGGAGCGAGGCACCGGACAGCACCGACGGGCGCAAGACGGTTCGCACCCGCGTACTCCACGGTAGGCCCCGTCCGCGCGCTCGCGTTTGACCCCAGGCCACGGGCGATGCCTTGCCGATCCCACTGGACTGACGTTCCCACATGCTCGCTTGCTGGTTATTCATCGAATGATCTCCTTCTCTGTCCGAGGCCGTATGCCGCGAAACCCTCTCAACTTCGGCGACCGAACCGGCGCCGCGGGGTGGAGGACCGGCCCTGGCAGTGGGGTCGTGCCTCACTCTTCCTAGCCTAAGGCCGGCGGTTAAGAGGGTTCTGAGCCCGTTCTGAGTGGGGACAAAGAGTTATCTGAGCGTTCCCTAAGACCGGTCAAGCGCCACGACCCAGGGAGCCGGGCCAGATGCCACCGCCCAGCCCGGTGACTGAGCAGTGGCGCCTGGCCGCTCATTCCATGAGATCCATATGCACGGCCGCTTGGTTCACTGAACGAGCGTGTCCGCTAACCGCGCGTAGGCGATGGCTGTCCGAGGCACGCTCTGACTTGCGGAATCGACCGTGATCCCGACATAGTACTTGCCTCGGTGGAACAGCACCCTGAGGACATAGGAGGGGCCGCCCGGGCGGTATCCCAGGTAGTGGTACCCGAAGGCAAAGCTTTTGTCGCCGATCTTTTGCCCGGAGAGATCCACCTCATGGTAACCCTGAAACTGGTTCGCGTCGTGCCGGATGCGCCCGGAGAACAGGTCGAATACCGCCCGCGCGCCAGCGGCGCTTTGGTGGAGGTTAACGCTCTGTTCCACGTACGTCGTCGCGTTCTCAAAGCCCTGGTAGTAGCCGAGGACATGGCCCGTGCCCCGCACGGTCGCGAGGTCAAGGTTGTTGTCGAGGGCGTAGCGCTTGTTGTCTCGAATGACGGCGTTATCCGCCGGGAACGGGATGTCGCGCGAGGGGATTACGTGCCTCAGCAAAGCGCTCGTATCGACAACCGTAGTGACCAGCGACGCGGGGAGCGCGAATACCGTGAATGCCTTGACCTCCGCGGGGATGTAGGTAAAAACAAGCCCCGCCATGTCACCGAGATTCTGGGTCGTCACGAGCGTCCAGGGCACCATTTCCCGGTTGTCGATCAAGAGCCTGTACAGACTCCCCTGTACCTCCAACCGATAGGTATGGAAGCCAGCGTCGGGACGAAAGGCGGCGCCCGGGACATAGGTCGCATAGGTCTCGGACGATCCATCCCAGTACAGCGCGGCCACGTTCGTGGCCGCCTTCTCCCCCGCGACGGAAGCATACCCGGCAAAGAGCCCCGTGACTTGGCGCGCGGAGGCACGGCGGGCGAAGATCTCGTAGGACGCTCGCTCTGGGGTCGCGGAGGTGCCCACCTTGATGGTGGCCTCGACCGCGTAGCTAGTGAGCCCTTTGAGGCTAAACGGGGCGAATGCCCCGCTATCGCTCATGCCGTCAAAGGTTAGCATGCCCTGGGAAACGCTAAAGCCGCGATAGACTGTCCAGCCCCCGACTCCATTGGTCCAGTCGGCCTGGTACAGCACCGGAGCGGGTGACGCCGCGGCCGAGCGTGCCGCCGCTGTTGGCGTCGCATGCCGCGGGCCGAAGGAGGCAAGCGCGATCATCACGACCGCAACCAGTACAATGGCGCTACGTTTTGTCATGGCCTTCATCTTTCCTTTCCCTACTGCGAACAACTGGCGTGACCGCCGCTAAAGGTGCCGAGATTGCCGCTGATCGTGGTGCCATCGCTGGAGACCGGGCCCTGGAAGGATTGCCCCACCTGGCCAGCGGCGGACAGGTTCAGGGTCACGTTGGTGCCCTGGATACTGCCCTGAATAGTCCAGTCCACCCCGCCGATGGACGCCGACCCACTCAGGGTGGTGCCGCTCTGTTGCAGCGTGGCCTGCCCATTACCCATGGTCAGGCTCTGGAACTGCCACGTCCCCGCCACGGTCCACGACGAGCAGGACGCGCCGGTCTGGGTGGGAGCCGGGGTTGGGGTCGGAGTCGCGGCAGGAGGCAGCGTGGGCTGTGGCTGCGTGGTGGGATGTCCGGGGGTCGACGTCGCCGTGGCGGTTTTGGCGGCTTGCATGCGGCCAGAGAGGACGGTGATGAAGCCGAAGTCGCCCACGGCCACGCAGAAGCTGGGACCATGGCAAGCAATGTTGTTCAGGTTGGTGCTGGTGCCGCTATCCAGCAGGGTCCAGGTGTGGCCACCATCGCGCGATTGCTCGATGGTACCGCCGGATCCCGTGATGAAACACAGGCGAGTGGTAGGGCAGGCGACCCCAGACAGGGCCGTACGCGCCGGGCTGGCCTGGCTGGTCCAGGTGCGGCCGCCGTCGCCGGTGGTCAGGATCACGGCTCCGCTCGGGAAGCCGCCCACGGCCACGCAGGCACGGGTGCTCGCGCAGGCCACGCTGGTGAGCGGCGGAATGAGTCCACTGTTGTCCATGGCTGGATCGTGCTGTTGCCGCCAGGTGCGTCCGGCGTCGGACGTAATCAGGATGGTGGCGTAGCCGCCGACCACATAGCAGACGCGGGCGCTGGGGCAGGTAATGCCATTCATCGGAAAGGCCGTGCGGTCGATCGGCGTGGCGGGATAGGACCATGAGCGCGCCCCGGTCGTGGTGAGAGCGATGCGATGCACCAGGGCGATGTAGCCGCCCGGACTGTTCCCCGTAGCGATACAGGTCGTGGAGGAAGGGCAGGCAACCCGGAAGAGCGGCTGCGAACTGAGCGGGGTATGGGGGTCGTGCCAGGACCGGCCGGCGTTCGTGGTTACCAGCGTCGTCTCGGCAAAGCCGACGCTGTAGCAGGTAGTCGTGCTGGTACAGGTGATGCCGCGCAGCCCCCACTTGGTACCAGGCTTTTGTGTGTGCCACGTATGCCCGCCGTCCGTGGTGGCGAGGATGGCGCCGTTGTACTGCACACCAGAGTAGCCCACGGTATAGCAGACGCGCGCGCTGGGGCAGGCAATGTCGGAGAGGTCGGGCGGGTTGGCGGCAGCGGCGTGCGCGTAGGCCGGTTGCCCGGTCGCGGAGGGCGCGTACCCACCTCCCCGCGCGGGCACCAAGATAAGGAGAGCGCAGGCAATGGTCAGTACTCTTCGGATCATGTCAATATCTCCCTACCGCACCGTGTTTCTACTCAACCAGAGTCCAGCAACCACTTCCTGATGCTGGTTCCGCGGCTGCCGATCTCCCGTGTGCTCTGGCGCGACCCATAGCGTACGCACCGGGCATTACCCACGCATTACCCGGCTTATGACGCACGCAACGGCGCCCCGCAATCAGCGGCCTCCGCTTAAAAGCGGATGGCAGTATCTTTGCCGGCTAAAGCCGGGTGTGGACGATTCCTTTGCCCGACAACCGGCTTTAGCCGGCCAGTACCCCTTCCATCCGGCTTTAGCCGGAGGCTCCTGGGCAAACTATTTTCGGGCAGTGAGTTTAGATCGAGGGGAAGCCCATGGTCGAGAGAACAGTCTCATCGGCCAGGATGGTCATCGCCTCGTAGCCGGTCAGCCGCGCCGTCCAGCCTGGGCCGGCCTTGCCCATGGCGTAGGCCGCCGTGGCGTAGGCATCGGCGGTGGCCAGGTCGGGACCGATAATGGTGACCGAGAGGACATCCTCGGGGGGATTGCCTGTACGCGGGTCAATGATATGCGCGCCGCGCTCGTAGGCGCCGGAGGTAGCTATCGCCTGGTCGGTAATGGCCACCACGGCCGCCAGTTGATCGCGGAGGAGTGGATGCTGGATGCCGATGCGCCAATGGGGCTCGGGGGCGGGGCGTCCGCGCGCGGCGATGTCACCCCCGGCATTGATACAGTAGTTCCGCGCTCCCGCCTCATCCAGGATCGCCGCCGCGCGCGCCACCGCCCATCCCTTGACCAACCCCGAGGGATCGACCGATCCAGTGGCCCCGGCCGGGGATGCCGCCGTCTCTCCCGAGGCGAGAGACGGGGCGCGGATGTCGAAGTAGCCGCCGGTCTCCGCGCGCAACTCCTCGCAACGGGCCAGCACCTCGCGGACATCGGGATGGACATCCGCGAGAATCAGCTCGCCGCGGTTCAGCCTGCTGATCTCACTGTCAGTCATGTAGGTGCTGAACCGAGCATCCACCTGGCGCAGCCAGGCAAAGGCGCGGTCGAGCACCGCCGGATCGACATCCGGGTCACGCACATCAATGAGAATCGGCATCCCCATGATCTGCTCGACCCGGAAGAACTCGGGCCGGACGGGCGGGACGACGGCATCCATGGCCCTACATCAAGTGGGCCGACTTGAGGGTCGCCAGCAGTGACTGATAGAACGCCTCGCTGGTCATGGTGGCACCCGAGATGCCGTAGATGTTCTTGATCTTGGCCACTGTCTTGGCCTGCAGCACTTCCTTGCGGAGCATCGGCACGGCGATACCATTGATATAGGCCGAGCGCGCTCGCTCGGTCGGCGCCGTGGCCTTAAGATCCGAAACCGTCTTGCCCGTCACCACGATCGTGACTTGCACGGTCCCCCACTGCATGTCCACGCCTGGCCCGACATAGGTGCGGGTGGCCACGCGCTTGGCCGTGTGCTTGACCGTCGAATGGCTGGCGGCGAGCACGCTGCCGGCGGGGATCACGGTCACGGCGGCGGTGAGCAGGGCAGCGGAGATCGATGTACGCATGGTTCTGTTTCCTTTTCCTCTCGGGCTGATCACTAGAGCGCGAAGCGCTCGCTATGGAGGTGCTTGCGCGACACGTTGGCGTGCCGCAGGTTCTGTTCCAGGATACGCATCATGGCGGGAGGCCCACAAAGATACACCTCGCGTTCGAGGAGATCGGGGATGATCCGGCGCAGATGCTCGGGCGAGAGCAAATCCCGCGCGTCCGGTTTGGTGTGGTCTCCAACCACGAAGATGAGCGTGATCCCGCGGAGAAGGGCCAGCTGTTCAAGCTCCGCGCGGAAAATCAGATCCTCGTCTCGGATCACCCGATAGATAAAGATCAGATCGCCCGCCATCTCCTCCAGCATAGCCCGGATTGGCGTGATCCCGATGCCGCCCGCGATGAAGAGAACCCGCTCGCGGCGGCGGGCCAGATCGGTGAAGACGCCAAATGGGCCCTCGGCGATCACGCGGGTGCCCACCGCGATCTCTCCGATGTGACGGGTGAAGTCGCCCACGCCCTTGACCGTGATCCGCAACGAACGGCCATCGGGCGCCGCCGAGAGGGAGAACGGATGCGAGGCCCACCAGCGGCCGCGGCTGAGAAACCGCCAGAGGAAGAACTGCCCCGCCCGCGCGCCCAGCCGATCCAGATGCCGCCCAGCAATGTGCAGGGAGACCACGCCCGGGCCCTCCTCGGTCACCGCCGCCACCCGCATCCGGTAGCGGAAGGCGCTGAAGATAGGGATCGCGAGGCGAAACCACAGGAGCAAAGCCAGAGTGACCAGATAGAGGGATGTCCAGTAGTTGGCGGCGGTCGCGTTTGCCGTCAACTCGTTGCCGGTGGGGATCTGATGGAACCAGGCCAGCGCGATCCCCGCGTAGACAAGGAGATGGACGGCATACCACAGTTCATACCGTAGACGCCGGCGTACGATCACCAGGGAGGTGGCTACCACCCCGATCATCACCACCGTACCGACAGTCGCCGCGATCATCCCCGGATAACTGGTGAGCAGCCGCGATACCTCGGTCGGAATGCCGACCTGATCCATCGCCGCGTAGCCGATGGTGATGAATACCACATGCGCGAGTACCAGATAGAGACAGATCTTGCCGTTCAACCGGTGCCACACCGTGAGGCCATCGAAGCCTAACATCCGCTCCAGCCAGGGCAGCCGGGCCAGCAGCAAGACCTGGACCAGCGCCAGGTAGGCACTGATCAGCCCCGTAAGCCGGCCGATGCTGGTCCAGAGATCCCCCCATCCGTGCACGCCGGAGATATTTTTGCCGTACACCCAGAGCCAGACGATCGCCAGCCCATTGACGAGCAGGATCGCCGCGAAGGTCCAGGCCGATACCGTGCGGTAGTCCAGGCGGCGAGACCGAGGGGCGACCAATGGGGAGTTCCGTGATTCGTTCACGAGGCCGATGCTCATCGTCCTGCACCCTTCATGGCTTTTCCCATATCTATGTCCAGACCACCTACACGACTGTTCGGTGGTGTCGTTCCTCTCGCCACCGAGGCGGCGAAGCGGCGCGCCCTACCAAGCCAGACCAGCGGCACCCGCCGCTCTTCATGCTATGGCCCGATGATGACGGAACCGTGATCGCGAGCGACGGTTGAGCGGCGCGGCCGCATGGCCCTACGTGACCCATTACCCAGAATAGGGCCGGAGCCTGAGGATTCCTTAAACGTGGGCTAAGAAAAGGGTAAGAAACGGCTGAGTTTTCTCCCAGGGCTCCGCGGGTGGGTTAGCTGCCGGCCCGATGATACTCGGTAAGCGCCTCCGACAGACGCGCGAGTGATCCCGTACTGGCCGGCTCAAGGGAGCAAATCACCTGGCCGACCCCCGCCGCCGCGTAGCCGCGGAGGGCGGCGGCGATCTCCTCCGGCACGCCCGAGAGGGGCGGCCTTCTGGCGCCCTCAGCGGTGCCCCCGCTATAATCAACGTTCACGCCGACCGTCACTTCCAGGGTGGAAGGAGCCCTTCCCTCAAGAGAGCAGGCCGCTTCCAGTCCCGCGCGAGCCCCGCCCAGCACGTCCGGCTGGCCGTACCAGGCTGTGTTCCAGCTATCGGCGTAGCGAGCAGTCAGGCGGAGCATTCGCGGCCCGGAGGCAGCGATCAGGATGGGCGGTCCGGACGGCCGGGGGCCGCTGGGCAGGATCTCGCAGTCCACCGCGCTATAGTGTTTTCCCTGGAAGCTGACCTTTCCCTCGCGGAGGAGCGGCACGATAATCCGCAGTGCCTCCTCGAAGCGATCCACTCGGTGGTCGAATGGGATCCCGAAGGCGTCGAACTCCGGCCGATGCCAACCCGTCCCCAGCCCCAGAATGAGGCGCCCATCGCTCACTTCGTCCAGCGTAACCGCCATCTTGGCCAGAACGGCGGGATTCCGGAGGGGCGTGCAGACCACCAGCGTCCCCAGTTCGACCCGCGTGGTCGCCTCGGCGAGGGCCGAAAGAACCGTCCATGCCTCCCAGGGGCCCTGGGTTGGCTTCTCGGGAAAGCGATACAGCATATGATCGAAGATCCAGACTGAGTCGAAGCCGGCCTCCTCGGCTTGGAGGGCAAAGGCGCGCGTGTCCGCGTACCGCGTCACTTGCCCGGTTTCCTCGTCCCCTACCAGGGGGAGCACCACGCCAATCTTCATGCAGCCGCTCACTTTCCTCGATGCAGGCCTCCCCTGTCCGGCAACCGAGACAGCCGCGGGAGACAACTGGAGTAACCTTCTGACCCGATTCTACCCTGGTTGCGCGGCAGTGGTCCAAATCGGGGCCATACACGCATCAGTCCCGCAGCCATCAGGTGGGTGCGGGACTGATGCATAGCGAGAGCCGCGGGAGCGGCGAGCCTCAGTTGGAGGCGGTGGGATCGGTGGCGTAATAGCAGATAGAGGTGCCGTCTCCATCTGGATCGTCATAACAGCCCAGGTTCGGCACCGTGGATACCTGGCTGGCCAGAATATGGCAGACCGTATGGCCGTCGCCATCGGGGTCGGAATAGCAGAAGGTATGGGGCGAATTGAGGATCAGCGCGGGTGTCCCCACCACCGGGCTCGGGTTCCCCTGGACCGTGGTGGAATGCATGGCGGTGGCGCCAAGACCGGCGATGGCCAGGCTGCCAACCAGGATCACCGGCGAAGCCGGCCTCGTGGCAAGCATGCGGGCCACGTGCACTCCGACCCAACCAAATACTGTACTACCGGTACCCATGGCGGCAACCCTTTCCGTGAACTGGCCTATCGTGACTGTTATTCTATACCCGCGCGGTTACGCTGTACAGCCCTATACATTCTCAGCGGCCGGCGGCACCGCCGAACGGGACCGTGCGCTTGGCCTGGTCGCTTTCGTAGGCCGCCAGAATGAGATTCAGCACCTGAATACCGTCTTCCTCATTCTGAATTGGCCGGCTACCGCGCTCGATACTCTCCAGGAAGTGCGGCAGTTGGGTATGATAGCTGTTCACCTCTGGGCCAATCGTGCTTTCCACTTCACCGCCATTGGGTTGGAAATGGAGGGCGTTCTTCCGTCCGTAGAGCTGCCCATGCTCGCCGACCAGGTGGAAACTATAGGAGCCATGCGGCAGTTCGAAAGCCCAACTGGTGAGGATCTGGCCAATGGCGCCGCCGGAGAAACGCACCAGCACATGGGCGGTATCCTCGCCCTCAAGGACTGTCTGCCGATGCCGGCCCAACAGCGCGGTTACCTCAACCGGCCGCTGGCCGGCCAGGCCAAGCAGGTAGAGCAGGGTGTAGGTGGGGTGATAGCCGGTGTCGATCAGTTCCCCGCCGCCCATGGTGGCCGCCTCCCGACGCCAGCCCCATTGCTCCGCCGTGCGGTCGGCCCGGAAGCAATCGCTGGCGCGCGCGAACTGGACCGCGCCCAGCGCGTTCGCCGCCAGCAGTTGGCGCGCCCTTTCCACGGCGGGCTCGAAGAGTTGATTATGGGCGCACATCAAGATGATACCGGCAGCCTGGACGGCATCCCGTACCGCCGCCGCTTCGCTGGGACTGATACACAGCGGTTTCTCGCACAGCACATGCTTGCCGGCCTGGGCGGCGGCAATGATCGCCGGTGCGTGCAGGTGGTGGGGCAGGCAAATATCCACCGCGTCCACCTGATCGTCCCGAACCAGTTCCTGGAAGTTAGCATGGACGCGCGCGCCGCCCACCCGTTCGGCGGCGGCGGCGGCCCGCTCGCTCGCCGCGTCGCACACGGCGGTGATGCGCGCCCGATCCGTCAGTTGGAGAAAACCAGTGATATGTACGTTCGCGATCCCGCCGCATCCGATCATGCCGATCCGTAACATGCGCCACTCCTTTTAGTACTCAGCGTCTACAGTAAGTCATTCAGCGGAAATGGGAGGCCAGATGCGCCTGGGCCGCGCGTATGCCGCGCTGTTCATTCTCCAGCGAGCCGGTGTGGCGGCGGTCTTCCAGTTCGATGCTCACGCAGCCGGCGTAGCCCGCGCGCTCCAGGGCATCGGCGATCATGGCCCAGTTGGCCGTGCCGGCGCCGGGGACGCAGTAGCGCCAGGCTCCGCCCGAGTACCTGGGTACTGAGTCAAGGACGGGAAGGTCTTGCCCATAGAGGTAGCGGCCCTCGGGCAGCAGCGCCGTATCCTTGCCGTGACAGTGATGAATGCGCTCGCGGAACTCCTCCAGTACCCGGAGATAGTCGATCCCCAGGCGGACCAAATGCGAGGGATCGTAACAGAGGCCAAGGGCGGGCGAGGGGACGGCGGCGAACATGGCTCGCCAGACTTCCGGGGTATAGCCGAGCGTGTGGTGATAGGGCGTCGGCCCCGGCCACCCCTCGAAGGCGATCCGGACCCCGGCCGCTTCGCATGCCTTCGCCACGGTGGGAAAGCTGTCCTTGAAGTAGTCGAGCGAGCGGGCGATTGATTGCTCGTTGCTTTTGGGGACGAGGCAGAGAAAGAGGGTGTGAACGCCCGCAGCGGCGAGTCCGCCGATCTGCTCGCACAGGGCCGTGACGGCCCGCTCGCGTTCAGCGTCGTCCGCGCTGACCAACTCGCCCATGACGACGCCGTCGACCGTGCCGATCCCGACCCCGTGAGTCCGACAGGCCTCGATTGCCGCGGAGTCCGCCGGCAGATCCAGCGCGTCCAGGCCAACATCCTGGGCGAACGCCGCTACTTCCGCCAGAGGCAGACCCCGGAGCACGCCGGGAAGGCGGAGACCAAGCCAAATTGCCATCTCATATCCCTTCTTCCTGGAGATTTCCCTGTCAGTGTACAAGCGAACGCATGCCGGATGCGCGGCTTGCGCGCCGGCCCTCGTTTTCCTCCCTGGAGCCGGATCAGATAAGGTGGTAGTGTGAGTACCTGGAGGCGCTATTCATGCCCGACTCGCCGTCCTTTCAAGAATACGCTCTCAGCCGGCAGGCGCGGGACCGTGG
>DATLQX010000153.1:0-22550 GCA_035534995.1 Chloroflexota bacterium
TCATCGAGTGGTCTGACGAAGATCACGTGTATATCGTGAGCTTCCCTGAATGGGGCAATCTGGCTCAGACGCATGGGTCCACCTACACGGAGGCAGTGACGCACGGCCAGGAAGTGATCGAGCTCTTGATGGAGAGCGCCCTGGAGCACGGCGAAACTCCTCCACAGCCAAGCATCTTCGGTGACGAGATGAGTCGCCATGCATCTCGCGCATCCACCGGGCATCTCATCCTCCCTTCACCAAGGGCCAGCGTACGTCGTGAGATGTGGTGTCCAGGAGGAGGCGAACCCCGCGATAGCTGAACCAGCGATACATCACGGCGCTCTTGGTCAGATTTTGCCGGCCCCATATGAGGGTTTGCGTATAGGTTGGCCGCAACCGCAGGATTGAGTACCGCAGATCGTACTTGTTATGACCGGGAACACTGGTCATGCCGTTCCAGGCAATATCGCCCGAGAGGTCGGGGGCCAGGTGCGCTATGTACGGATCGGACTTTCCCAGCAGGTCGATGGCCGGCCGGCCTGAATAATAGGGCAGCGTCCCGGCCCAGATTACCGCGATGGTGGCCCTGGTGGTCGTCACCGCGTCAAGCGCGAGGGACTCGTCGACATCCCCTTGATTGGAGACGACCTGCGCCGCCGGCTCGCGAAAGGTCATCTCGGCGCTGAAGGCGGAGTCCGCGCACAGATATACCGTAACCATGGCGACTACGACCAGCAGCATCCGTCCGCGGAGAGCCTGGGCCGCCCAGCAGAGTGCGTCCAGGCTGAGGATAAACACGATTGGCATCACCGGCGCCAGCATTCGCCAGTAGGGCCACGCATCGCCACCCGTCCACACCTGATAGAGCAGGGCCACGCCCACCAGGATCGCGAGCATGCGCGTGACCGGCCGCGGACGAGCGAGCACCCCGAATAAGGCTAGCCCAAGGGCCGGCCAGGCGGTCTGGAGAAAGGGATAGACAAAGCCCAGGCCATTGAGGAGCCGAGTACCAAGCGGCATGCCGGTCATCTTGAGGGTATAGGTGTTGGGTACCACCGAGTGGTAGTAGGCCAGGCGAAACAGGGTAGCGGCGCCGCCGATTGCCCCGAGTATGGCAAGCTCGCGGACGATCAGCCCGATCGACCCACGCGGTAGGCGGACATACCGATAGGTGAGGAGGACAATCGCCAAAACGGGGCTGTCGGGCCGGGTAAGGAACGCCAGCCCCAGTAACACGGGAATCAAGGGCGTGAACCGCGCTTGCCGGTCCCGTTCGAGAATGATGAGCAGTGCCGCCAGCAGCAGGAGAGTCAGCAGTCCGGTCTCCATCCCGAGGAGGGTCCAGTACGCCAGCGGATAGTAGAGGACCGGAGACACGAAGGCGAAGGCGCGGCAGAGACGGCGAGTGGCGGGCGGAAGGTCTCCGCATACAAGGTCAGCCACCTTCGCGGACACCACTCCGATCCCCAGGAGGATGGGGATGCCGGACACCTGGACAAAGAGAACGGCATCCGTCTTGTTCAGGACTACCGCGCCGAGCGCCATGTAGAGGGTCATCAGCAGATTGGTGATCCCCTCGACTGGGGGCTGTCCCGGATTCCAGACCAGCCCATGCCCGTGCACGAGATTCCAGGCGTAGCGCATGGAGATCATCGCGTCGTCGAACAGGCTATAGTAGCGATGCCCATCAATGGCGATGAAGGAGGAGCGCGCGATGAAGACGCCGCACCAGCCGACCATGACACCGGCCAGCAAGAGGAAGAGGAGGCGCGGCCCAGGGTGCGGGTGCGCGCGTAGGGATGGCTGTTTCAGGTCCGCCCGCGCGGCATCCGGCACGGAGCGCCGATCCGGATCAACCATGCCCGAAGGCGCCGGTGCAATCAAGATCCTCCACCTCAAGCACGCATACACATGGGGTCGCCGACCCCCGTCGCCAGTACACCATGCCGGGGGAGGGCGCGCAACCACCAAGTTGGCGCGGGAAGCTACTGGCGTGCCTGGCTTGGGGATGCTCGTGATAGGCAACCTACTCAGTTTTGTCTGGGCTTACACGTAGAACTAGTAAGTTCTATCCTCCAGGTGTGTGGGATGTTGAGTTCACTGATCAGTATTCCCATCGCGGAACAGTTGTACGAGGAGTACTTACGCGAGTTGAACAAGGAGGGGCTGCTATGAGCGGACATCGCTCGTTTGATCAGTTGCGCGCTCCCACGCTGGAGCGCCAGGAGCGGGTAGCCGCGGCCGAGCAATCTCTCCGCACTGCCCTGCACCTTCGGGCCCTTCGGACCCGTTCCGGGATCACCCAGCTTCAACTGGCGGAGAGGATGGCCGTATCGCAAGAGTTTGTGAGCAAGCTCGAACGCGGGATCGACCCTCGTCTTTCGAGCATCACACGCTATGTCAAGGCGATGGGCGGCGAGGTCAGGATCGTGGTCGCCATGCCCAATCAGGAACCAGTGGATCTGGCGGCGCCTGTCCTGGAGACGGTCACCTCCGGAATCTCATTCGCGCGTTGCATCCTGCCTCCTTCCCTCGCCACGAACCAGCGCCCTTTCAGCGTAGCAACTCACGCGGATGCCATCGCGACCATTCTGGACGGGATGAACCCTCATGATGCATGGGCGAAGACGCGCGGCGCGGGCAGTGGTTCATGCTCGGCCCGCGCGCTCTCGATCAGTAGTTCGAGCACCTCCTTCCCATTACGCAACGCCTCCTCGTAGCTCTGGCCGTGTGTATGCGCGTATTTTCCCCACTCCGGCAGGCTCACTATGTACGCTTGATCTTCATCCGACCACTCGATGATCATGGAGTATCGCGATGGTTCATTCATGGCGGCACCTATCTCCTTTCCATTTCGCCCGCGTCGCGGATTGCCTCCCGCACGTTCCGCTCCTGATAGGGCCGAGCATCATCGCCGTCATGTCCGGAGAGAAGTACCGGATCTGGAAGTCGGTCGTGCTTCCATTTCTCATGGCTCCCTTTTCCCTGGCCGGTCAATCTCGCGAACCCAGCTCGACGCAGGTCAGCTTTTAGTTCCCGTATTTTCCGCGGCACTGCTATCCCTTCGCGGCGAACCAGCGCGCTATCAGTGTAGCGTAGCCTTGAGGTACCACGCGAAAGAATACGCGGCCAGGGGTAGCATCACGCCCAGCCTCAGCCGGAGGCCCTGCTTTCTCCGAGGCCGCCCAGCAGGATCGCCGTCAGCCCCTCCACCCACTCCTCGGTACCGGGCAGGGTGCCCTCGGGGGAGATGTCGCGCCAGAACGAGTACCAGACCAGCGACCATTGCAGCATGCGGGCGGCGATCGGCACATGCGCGGCCCCCAGGTGCCCGCGCTCGGCCAGGCGCGTCAGCAGCCGCTCGGTCGGGGCTAACGTCCGCCGGGTGTGGGCGGCCAATGCCTCGGCTACCTCGGGATTGTGCCGGGCTTCGGCGATCAAGACTCCCATGAGCGGGCCGCCCACACCCGCCAACGTCTCCAGCCAGCGCGTGGCCACGTGGCGGATCGCCGCCGCCGGGTCGTCCTCGGGCGCGCTGGCCACGATCTCCTCCACCGCGACGGCCAGCGATTGCCGTTCGGCCAGCACGGCCCGCAGCAGGTTGGCCTTGGAACCGAAGTAGTGGATCAGCAGACCGTCCGTGACCCCCGCCTCCTCGGCGATTTCCTTCAGGGAGGTGGCGTGATAGCCGCGACGAGCAAAGGTGGTGAGGGCGGCGTCGATCAGCTCGTCGCGCCGTTCCTGGGCCTGGCGTTCCCGCAGGGTCGGCCTGGCGGTCGAAGTGGGTGGGGCCGCGGTATCGGCGCTCATCGGGCCACCGCCTCGGCCAGGCCGCGGGCGATCGGCGCCGGAACGTGGGCCGGCGCTACCGCGCGCGCCGCCGCGAAGTCGCTCCGCCGAATCATCAGCGCCGCCAGCACGCCCAGGGCGCTCACGACCGCGAATACCCGTAGGGTGTCGGTCATCCCCTGGGTGAAGGCCACCTGGATCAGGTCGTGCACGCGCGCCGCCTGGGCGCCCCCGGTCCCGTCCGCTACACCGCCCGCGATATTGGCCGCCGCCGCTCCCACCCGCGTCCGCTCCCCGGCGGTCAGATGGACGGCGGCCAGGGCCACGGTCAGGTGGCTCTGGAAGCGGCCGGCGAAAATGGCGGTGAGCAAGGCAATGCCAACCGCTCCCCCTACCTGGCGAGCCATGGCGTTCATTCCAGAGGCCGCGCCGGCCAGGTTGGCCGGCACGCTGCTGACCGCCGCGTTGGAGATCGCCGGCGAGGCCAATCCCATCCCGATCCCAATCAGCATCAGGCCGCCTACCAGGCTCTCCAGTCCGGCCCGATCTCCGGCCAGGCTCATCCAGTAGATCCCGATGGTCGAGCCGCCGAGCCCGACCACGATTGGAAGGCGCGGGCCAAAGCGGACGGCAAGTCGCCCGGCCAGGGGCGCCAGTCCGGCCATGAATACGGCCAGGGGCAGATAGGCCAGGCCCGCCCGCACCCCGGAATAGCCGAGGATCCCTTGCAAGAATAGCGAGAGAAAGAAGAAGCAACTCAGGATGCCAAGCATCAGGACCACGGCGCTGACGTTGGCGGCGCAAAAGGTGCGCGAACGGTAGAGGCGGAGCGGGAGCATCGGGTTCTTCGCCTGGTGCTCGATCCGCACGAAGAGTCCCAGCAGAGCCGCCGCGAGGACGAAGCAACCAACCGTGGCGGGCGCGCCCCAACCCCAGGTCTGCCCCTGGATCAAGCCGACGATCAGGCTGCTCAGGGCCACGGTCACGGTCAGCGAGCCCTGCCAGTCGAAATGGCGGAGCAGCGTCCGCGGCGCCACCCTGGGCACGTAGCGGGGGACCATCAGGAGGGCCACCAGGACCAGCGGCACGTTGGTCCAGAAGACTGCCCGCCAGCCCACGTACTCAACCAACACTCCACCTACCAAGGGGCCGAGGGCGAGACCGATCCCGTTCATCCCGCCCCACAGGCCAATGGCGGTGGCCCGCTCCCGGCCCTGGAACATGGCGGAGATCAACGAGAGGGTACCGGGCATCACCATGGCCGCGCCGACTCCCATCGCTACCCGCGCGGCGATCAGCAGCCCCAGGCTGGGGGCGACCGAGGCGCATACTGCTCCCAGGGAGAAGACCGCCAGGCCGAGCAGGTACACGCGGCGGCGTCCGAAAATATCGCCCAGGACGCCGCCGGGAAGGGTCAGGGCGCCCATGGCCAGGGTATAGGCATCCAGTACCCAGGTCAGGTTGGAAACCGAGACGCCAAAACTGTTGCTGATCGACGGGAGGGCCAGATTGACCGAAGTGGAAGTCATGATCACGGTCAAGACGGACAGGGAGAGGGCCAGTAGTCCGAGCCAGCGGCGCCGATCCGGCCTGGCAAGCGGCATGGGCATCGGAGGGGAAGCGGCGTGGCGGGCGGGCGCGGTCATGAAACATCCTTAAGTGTGCGCGAAACTCATTAAGTGAACACTTAAAGTTTATCGGGGGTTGGGCCTGTTGGCAAGGAGGATGGCCCCACGGCGACCCGCCACTGCCGCTACACTGGAATGGCGGGCCGCTTGCCGGGCCGAAGGGCATGGGGGAGCACATCTCGTCCGGTGGCGGGCACGGTCTTCAAAATCGCTGGGCGGCGCCGTACGGTGTCGCCGGTGGGTTCGACTCCCATGTGCTCCCGCTCTGACTTCGGTCCATTCCAGTAGCCTGTCAAGCCTCAGTCGCTAGTCTGCCCGACCGCGGCGGGGGATCGCCCTCTTGTTGTTTCCGATCGTTTCGCGATGGTGGGTTGTAGGGGCACCGGGTACCCTCTGGGTGATGGGTGCCATTGGCCAGACGCGGGAGGGCACCCACAAGGGGTGCCCCTACGAATCAAACGTGGCCGCCTGATTTTGCCCTATTGAGCGCCATAGAGGCGGGCCTCGATGCCCAGCAGTTCCGCCACCGTTTGCAGTTCCTTCACCCAATCGCCGTACACCGCGTGGATGTGGTTGCTGGCGTAGGTGGCCAGGAACTCGTCCGCCGTGCAGGTGAAGCGGGCGAAGGCATGCGGCCATTCGAGGGTGGTCTGCCGCATCAATTCATCATTCTTGGCCGCGTCGTATTGGATGAATTCGCCGCGGAGAATGGCCAGCCAGTACACGCCGTCCCGACGAGTAAGGCGGGCGAAGGTGGCCTCGCCAGGGTGCGCCAGGTGGTGGACGCTGGCCCCGCCGGCCGGGAAGTAGAAACCTTCCGGGTAGAAGTGTACGTGCTGGAGGTTTTCCTTCGGGTCGAGCGATCGGGCGGCGAAGTAGGTGGCGTGCTCGCCGGAGTTCACCAGATCCCAGATGCCGAGATCGGCGTGATAGTGCCGCACGTCGGCGAAGAGAACCGGGGTGCCGGTCAGGTGCTTGAAGATTTGCATGGTCATCGCCGCGTCCATGTCCGCCTCGGTGGCGCAGACATGCGGCTCGTGCGGCCCGTCCCAATCGTACGGGTCGTTGAGGAAGGCCTCGGTCACGTCCATGGTGCAGAAATGGTTGGTCAGTTCCGGCTGGGCCTTGATGCCGGAGAAGTCCAGCCGATACTCGCTGATCAGCCGCTTCATCACCTCGGTGGCCCGGATCTGAGTCTTGAGCTTTTCCGGGGTCAGTTGCGTGCCGTCATAATGGATGTGCCCCACGTGCTCGGTCAGCCAACGGAAGGCCGATTCGACCTTCGCTTCCGGCACCTCGGGGGCCAACCGGATCAGTTCGCCCTGGTCGATATGCTCGACATCCACCCCGAAGACCTTTAGCCATTGCGCCGGGTCCGCCGTCGCCGTATACATCCCCATTGGGCGGCCACCGACCAGGCCGAAGGTCTGCCCGCGGAGCCGCGAGACCGCTCCGGCGGCCCGGACGAAGGTGGCGACGCGGGCATGGACCGCCGGATCCTCGATGTCTCCCACCGCGCGGCCAAAGCGCATCCCCGCCTGGGCAAGGCCGCCGGCGCCGGCGAGCATCCCCACCAGTCCGGGGTATTGCGGATTGACGTTGCTGAACATCAGCAAGGGACCGGGCGCGAATCGGGAGGCCAGCGCGGGCAGGTGCGGGAAGGCCCACACGGCGAAATTGAAAATGGTGCAGTCGCAGCCGGCGGCGGCCAGCCTCTTCGCCTCCTGGACCGCCTCCTGGTTGGTGCTGATGATCCGTTCGCCCTGGAGGACGTGGTGCCCGTCGGCCTCCAGTCGGGCGGCGATCCGCCGCTGGTACTCACGGTTCAAGCTTTCGACTTGCTCCGCCACGAATGGGCGGCCATCGGAAAAGGTGAGAATGCCAACTGTCGCCATGTCCATCGTTCCTTTCAGGGTGATGACGGGCCCGGCACGAACATCGGGTTACCAGTCGAAACCGTCGCCCCAGGACCGCGCGAGGGGGCGCGAATGTATAACGTTTACCAGCTGAGGTACCCGGAGCGAGTTTAGATCATGCACCAAGCCGCGTCAAGAACGGTGGCCGGCGGGCCTAAATCCGCGCTCGACCACAGCCGCGAGGCACGCCCGAAAGATCACTGGTGGATGACCTTTTCCCCGGAAAAGAGCATACTATAGGCAGACGCCAGCACGGTGTGGCGGCGCCCTGGCGCCCATCGCCCATCCGAGAGAATCGCGGTGGAGGGCCGCGGTTCTTCCAACGACGGATTGTCGATCTGTTCCGTGGTTGGCGTTCTCCCTCAAAGGATACTGCCGCCATGCGTCTCTCCATCGATTCCGGGCTTCGTATCCTCGGTCACGTCATCGTGGCCGCGTTCCTGGCGGCGGTGATTGCCGGCCATCCGGCGGCCAACGCCGAGGGCGCGTCGGCCTGGCAGTCGCTCCCAACCCTCCCGGCGCCCACCGCTGGGCTCACCGCCGTCCGCATGCCGGACGATTCGATCGTGGCCCTCGGCGGCGATGCCACCCTGGGACAGCGGAGCCGGATGGCTATCCGCCTTGATCCGCGTCACGACGCCTGGCGGCGCCTTCCCTCCGCGCCCGTGGATCTCGATACTCCCGGCGCGCTGGTATTGGGGGATCACGCGGTGTTCGTGGTGGCGCCATCATTCGCCAACGGCGCGATCAGCGCCCCCAGCCAGGTATTGATCCTCGACCCAGTGTGGGGCCGCTGGCTGTCTCTTCCTCCGTGCCCGGTCGCCCTGCTCAAGCCTCGTGTCCTCCGGCTCACTCCGAACACGGTGCTGGCGGCGGGCGGCGTCGGCAATCTGCTTGGAGCCACCTTTAATCTCACCACTCTCCGCTGGACGCCCTTCGACTCGCCGGTACCCAACCTGGCCGGCTATACACTGGCCGACCTGCCCGGTAAGGGCGCCGTCCTCCTGGCCTCGGTGGCCATCGACGCCCGCGGAAACCCTATCCCGGTGCGACGGGCCTGGCTCCTCGGCCCGTCATCCTCCTGGACTCAGATCGCCCGCCCACCCGTCTTGATGGACGGGGCAAGCGCCATGGCCCTTGGTTCCACGCGGATCCTCTTCGCGGGCGGCTATCCCCTGGGCGACGATCCGCGGCTGCCCGCTCCTCCGGCGCTGCTCTACGATCTTGCCCTCAACCAATGGACGATCGCCGGCTCCACGGGGAGCGATCACCGGGGAGGCCAGTTGGTCGCCCTGGGGAACGGCGCCGCCGTACTGGTCGGCGGACACGCACCCACGGGGCAGCCCACCTCCAGTTGCTTGATGTTTTCCCAGTCGAGTTGGCGGCATGCCTTCGCCTTGCCGGCTCCCTGGGCAGGCTACGCGGCGGTGAGCACGGATCGCGGCGAGTTGCTGCTCATCGGCGGGGCGCGGCCCTCCACCACCGGCCCCATCGCCGGTGCCGCCGCCGTGCTCCTGCCGTTCGCCCGTCTTTCGGGCGCGGCGTGATTGTGGGGGAGTAACCCACGTTTCCACCCCCGCCATGGATTCCGTGCGGTACAGTGATCGGGATGGCAGCGGCCGCGGGCCCTGCGCACGACCACTCGGAACGCGAGTGTGTCCGGCAGTCGCCCTTCCCTGGCCGCCGGGCCGCCGCTAGCAAACAGGCGCGGGGCGTCACGCTCCGTGGTAAGGAATACCATGTCCAGGCGTTCACCATTCTGGCAGCCTTTTACCGCCCGCACACCCCTGGGTTATCAACTTGCCGGCTTCTTCTCCCAGGAACCCGGCCCGGCCTATGGGACGATCCGCTTTACCCACGTCGATGGGCCGCTGAAGCGCCCCTATACCTCACCGCCGATCCCGGCCCCTCTTCCACCGACCCGACTCATCGAAGCACTGCGAACCGCGCGGGCCGAGACGATAGTGGAGGTTCGGGTCACGCCGCGGCCCGATGGGGCGACGATCGCCTTCTATCCGCTCTACGACGCGGATGGCGCGCTGGTCGAAGTGGTACCCCGCACCGTAGATACGGTCGTGGTGGCCGACACCCCCTGGCGGCCCCTGGCAACCCTGGTGCAAAGCGCCCGCCACGCCGGCATGGAGGAGGCAGTACGGCGGTTGCGCGCGGTGCTGGTGTTCGCGCTGGAGGGGTCGCTCAACCCGCGCATTGCCCAGCAGCCCGTCCCGATCCGCCTCACCCTGGTCACCGGCCTCCCCGGTTCCGGACGCGCGCGGGCCCATCATGGGCAGTTGCGGGTCTGGGCCAGCCAATACGGTCTCGACCTCGCCGCCGCGATTGCCGAATACAAGGAGTTACCGGATACCGAGGCCATGCTCGCTCATGTGCCGAGCGTGGCCGAACCCCTCCCACCGCCCGGCGCCTGGCCCGCCACCGGCGTGCACCTGGCGATCTCCAGTCGTGGGAGGGCCGAACTGATCGATCTGCCCGCCGGGATGGGAGCCGAGGAAAGGGCCGCCATTGGCCTGTGGGACGCCATGGCCCGCGTCGCCGATCGCGGCCTGGTCCCGACCTGGGAGTCGGTGACGCCCTACCTGGAGGCGCCCGATCCCGGAGCGCTAGGCCCGGCCTGGGAAGCTTGGGAAGCGGCGTACCCGGAGGCGTTCCCGATCGCCGGCCAGATGGCGGTATAACGGCCGGCGAGTCAGGAGGATGTGATACGGGCGCGGGCCTCCAGGCCCGCTGGGCTTGGCGGTCATCGGACGGGTCGGTCGGATCCGACCGATCAGTCCGATCAGTCCGCGCCCCTACAAGCGGGCCGCCGCGCGCAGGGCGTCCGCCCGATCGGTTCGTTCCCAGGGAAGATCGAGGTCCACGCGGCCAAAGTGACCATAGCTCGCGGTCTGCCGGTAAATCGGGCGGCGCAGGTCGAGATCGCGGATAATCGCCGCCGGACGCAGGTCAAAGTGGTCGCGGATCAGCTGCTCGATGTGATTTTCGGGAATCACCGCCGTGCCGAAGCTCTCAATGTCAATCGAGACCGGATGCGCCACCCCAATGGCGTAGGCCACGCGCAGTTCAAAGCGCCCGGCCAGGCCGGCCGCCACCACGTTCTTGGCCACCCAGCGGGCCGCGTAGCTGGCCGAGCGGTCAACCTTGGTCGGATCCTTCCCGGAGAAGGCGCCGCCGCCGTGCCGAGCCATGCCACCGTAGGTGTCAACGATAATCTTCCGCCCGGTAAGGCCGGAATCGCCCATGGGGCCGCCAATCACGAACCGTCCGGTGGGATTGACGAAGTACCGGGTGTGGGCGTCCAGCATCTCCGCCGGCACCACCGGGCGAATGACCTGCTCCAGCATGTCGGCCCGGATCCGCTCGATGCTTATTTGATCGTCATGCTGGGTGGAGACCACGACAGTATCCACTCGTGATGGTTTCCCGTTGTGGTATTCCACCGACACCTGGGCCTTCCCGTCAGGGCGGAGATAGGGGAGGACGCCCTCTCTTCGGAGGGTGGCGAGCCGGCGGGTCAGGGAGTGGGCCAGGCTGATCGGGAGCGGCATCAATTCCGGGGTTTCGTTACAGGCATAGCCGAACATCATCCCCTGATCCCCGGCGCCCACCGAGTCCAGATCGGTATCGCTTGCCTCGCCGAGCCGTCGCTCCAGGGCCACGTTCACCCCCTGGGCGATGTCCGGCGATTGGATGCCGATCGAGGTCATCACCCCGCAGGTTTTATAGTCGAAGCCAAAGGCGGCGTCAGTGTAGCCAATCTCGCGCACTACCTGGCGGACCAGGGGCGCGATATCGACAAAGCCTTCGGTGGTGATCTCGCCCATGACCAGGACCAGGCCGGTAGTCGCCGCCACCTCGCAGGCTACGCGCGACCCGGGATCCTGGCCTAGGAGGTCGTCAAGGACCGCGTCCGAAATCTGATCGCATAACTTGTCGGGATGGCCTTCGGTCACCGACTCCGAGGTGAAGAGAACCCGCTGCTCCTGCATCCTACCCTACTCCAATGTGCCATGTGCGAAAACCGACAAAACCGACACGCGGCCCGGACCACACCCAACCCGAACCGGGGACTGTGGTCCCCTGGCAGGAACGCGGGCACTGAGGTGCCAAACCCCGCGACCACAGTCGCCCCGTCCCTGCCAGCCGACCTCAGTCGGCGGTTGAGCGCCCATGAGCGCCGCTCCTACGTACCCGACTGCCACGAGGCAAGATAGATTTCCTGCGCCGGGGTGAGTGTATCGATGGTCACCCCCAGGGAGCGCAGCTTGCTCGCCGCCACTTCCCGGTCGATGTCCTCCGGCACCAGGTAGACCCCCGGCGCCATACCGCTTGCCTTGCTCTTGAGGTATTCCACGCTCAGGGCCTGGTTGGCGAAGCTCATATCCATCACCGCCGCTGGGTGGCCCTCGGCGGCCGAGATATTCACCAGCCGCCCCTCGGCCAGCACGTAGACACGCCGCCCATCGGGGTACCGATATTCCTGCACGAAGTCGCGCACCGAGCGAACCGTGGTCTGCTCGGCCAGCAAGCCCAGGTTGATCTCATCGTTGAAGTGGCCTGAATTAGCCAGGATCACCCCATCCTTGAAGCGAGCCAGGTGCTGCCGATCCACCACGTTGATGTTCCCAGTTACCGTTATCACCACGTCGGCCAGGGGAGCGGCCTCCTCGAGGCTGCTCACCCGATGACCGTCCATTAGCGCCTCCAGGGCACGGGTTGGGTTGACCTCGGTGACGATCACATGCGCTCCCAGTCCGTGAGCCCGCGAGGCCACCCCGCGGCCACACCAGCCATAGCCGACTACCACCACGGTGCGTCCGGCCAGCAACAGATTGGTGGCCCGCATGATCCCGTCCATGGTGCTCTGGCCGGTGCCGTAGCGGTTATCGAACAGGTGCTTGGTGTCGGCGTCGTTGATCGCGATCACCGGGTAGCGCAGCACGCCCTCCCGCTGCATCCCCCGGAGGCGGATGACCCCGGTGGTCGTCTCCTCGGTGCCGGCGATGACCCCGTCCAGCTTCTCGGTTCGGGTTGTATGCAGGGCGGTCACCAGATCACAGCCGTCGTCCATGGTGATCTGAGGCGCATGGTCGATAGCGGCGTTGATATGGCGATAGTAGCTTTCGCTGTCCTCACCCTTGATCGCGAAGGTGCTGATCCCGTACTCCCGGACCAACGCGGCGGCGGTGTCGTCCTGGGTGGAGAGTGGATTGGAGGCGCAGACCACCACGTCGGCGCCTCCGGCCCGGAGGGTGAGCACCAGGTTGGCGGTCTCGGTGGTCACATGCAGGCAGGCCGCGATCCGCAAGCCGGCCAGCGGTTGCTCCCGCTCGAAACGCTCGCGAATGAGCCCCAGAACCGGCATTTGCGTGGCCGCCCATTCGATCCGATCCTTGCCGTGGGCGGAGAGCGCGAGATCCTTGACGTCGTGGCGAACCGTTGTCTCGGTGGTCATTGGCTGTTTCCCTCGCTCACTTCGCGTAACGCTGATAAATCAAACCCAGATGTTTGGCCGCCTCGGGTGAGATGGCATCGGGCGCGGTCTGAATCGCGGCCCCCAGGGCATCGGCGCAGCCGCAATCTCCAGATTGGGGGATGGTGCCGATCAGGGACAGCAGGCTGCGCCGCACCGTCTCCACGTTCCGCGCCACCGTGCCCATCACCATGGCGGCGGTGACCGCTTCCTCGGACTCGCGCCAGCAGTCGTAATCGGTGCTCTGGGCGATCATCGCGTAATGCAACTCCGCCTCGCGGGCCAGCTTGGCCTCCGGGAGGGCGGTCATCCCAATAATGCTGGCCCCCCACGAACGGTAGAGGTGCGATTCGGCGCGGGTGGAGAACGCGGGCCCTTCCATGCAAATATAGGTGCCGCCGCGATGCACGGTGGCCCCGGCGGCCGTGGCGGCATCGCCGAGGAGGCGGCCAAGCACGGGGCAGAAGGGATCGGCGAAGCCGACGTGCCCCACCAGTCCGGTGGTAAAGAAGGTGCTGGGGCGGCCCTTGGTCCGGTCGATCAGCTGATCGGGCACCACCATGTGGGTGGGGGCGATCTCCTCGCGCAGGCTCCCCACCGCGCTGGCGGCGATTACCCATTGCACGCCCAGACTCTTCAGGGCGTAGATATTGGCGCGGACGGGAATATCGGAGGGGAGGATGCGGTGCCCGCGGGCATGGCGAGGGAGAAAGGCCACCCGCTCCCCTTGCAAGGTGCCGATGGTGATCGCGTCGCTCGGATCGCCGAAGGGCGTAGTGACCGCGACCTCCTCCACGTCGGTGAGTTCGCTCATCGCGTAGAGGCCGCTGCCGCCTATGACCCCAATTCGTGCTTTGCTCATCGTGATCCTTTCTGGTGGATTCCGTGGCATAGAGCGGCCAGGGATTCCGCGTAGGGAGGGCGGACGATCCCGCGCTCGGTGATGATCGCCGTCACATACTCGGCTGGGGTGACGTCGAAGGCCGGATTATAGACGGGGAAGTGATCGGGCACCAATCGATGACCATGCGCGGATCGCACCTCCTCCGGCTTCCGCTCCTCAATGGGAATGGCGTCGCCGAAGGGCGTGGCGAGGTCGATGGTGGAGATCGGGGCCGCCACGTAGAAGGGCACGCCGTGGGCGCGGGCCGCCAGGGCGACGCCAAAGGTGCCGATCTTGTTGGCTACATCGCCGTTGGCGGCAATCCGATCCGCCCCCACGAACACGGTGTCAATCGTCCCCCGCCGCATCAGCGAGGCGGCCATGTTGTCGGCGATCAAGGTGAAGGGTACGCCGGCCCGATCCATCTCCCAGGCGGTCAGGCGCGCGCCCTGAAGGAGGGGCCGGGTCTCGTCCACGTACACATGAATCGGGCGCCCTTGCTCGTGGGCGACGAACATGGGGGCGGTCGCGGTGCCGATCCCCGCCGTGGCCAGGGCGCCCGCGTTGCAGTGGGTGAGGACGCGCATCCCGTTCTCGATCAGTTCCGCCCCCAACTCACCAATGCGCCGGCAGGCGGCGGCATCCTCCTGGGCAATAGCCCGTGCCTCGGCCAGCAACGCCGCCGCGGCGACGGCGGGTTCGGCGGCCTCCAGGGCTCGCAGCCTCCCCCGCATCCGCTCCAGGGCCCAGAAGAGATTCACCGCCGTGGGACGAGTTGCCGCCAGGCGCGTGCAGGCGCTCCGGACCGCTTCCCCGAAAGCACCGGCGGTGTCCTGGTTCTCTACCGCCAGGAAGGCCGCGTGCGCCACGCCAAACGCGGCGGCCACCCCGATCGCGGGGGCGCCTCGGACCCGGAGGCTGGTAATGGCCTCGGCCAGCTCCTCGGTCGAGCGGCAATGGAGGACCACCTCCTCGAAGGGGAGCTTGGTCTGATCGAGGAGCGCGGGATGGCCGTCCTGCCACCAAATGGTCCTGCTCATTACCCTCTCAAACATCCGGGCAGAAAAAAAGCCTCACAGGATGAGGCTGAGGTCGCTCGCGCTCCCGGTCTCATCTTTGGCGGACCGCATACCAATCCGCCGCCGGAATTAGCACCCTGTCACACGCCCCATGAGGACGCGCCGGGTTGCCGGGCTTCGTAGGGCCGGTCCCTCAGCCGCTCTGGATAAGATGCGCATGTATGAACTTGTGGGAAACCTGCTAGATGGTATCACAGCCCGCGGGTTTATCACAATTACCCATTCCGGCACCAGTGAACAGTCTTGACGCTACTTTCCCGTGGCGTCTATCCTGAAAATAAGCCTGCCGCGGCTCCCTGGTTCCCATCTGGGCAGGCGCGGCCGCTCACCCCCGGTTGCTCCCAGTGGACCTATGGATACCACGAACCAATGGCCGGCCCTCATGGCGCACCCGATCGAGAGTGAGCCTCATGGCGTCGAACCGCCCGCGATCCTGGCCGACCGGGTCGGGAAGGCGCAAGGTTCGCGCCGACCTCCTCTCAGCCGCTTGACTTTCCGGGTCGCCCAGGGCGAGATCGTGGGCTTGATTGGCCCGCCGGGCGCCGGGAAGTCCCTGCTGCTCCGGTTAGCCGCGACCCTGGCGATCCCAGACTCGGGCCGATTGCATGTGCTTGGCCTTGACGCGCACAGCGATAGAATGCTGGTCCGCCGCTCGCTTGGCTACATGAGCCAGTGCGGCGGCCTCGATCCGGTACTGACCGGTGTGGAACAGGTCCGCCTGGCCGGCAGGCTCCGCGGGCTGGGGCGCGTGGCCGCGCGGCGCCGGGCCGACGAGGTACTGGCCCTGGTCGATCTGGGATCGCTGGCCGGCTACCGGGCTGGTCTCTATCCGCTTGGGGCCCGGAAACGCCTCTCGCTCGCCTGCGCCCTGGCGGCGCGACCCCGTCTGCTGCTGCTCGACGACCCAACAGGGGATCTCCCAGCCCGCGAACGGCAGCTGATCTGGGCCGCGCTGCGCCATGTGCGTGCCGAGGACCGAACCGCGATTTTCCTGGCCACCCACCACCTGGAGGAAGCCGAGTCGGTCTGTGAACGGGTTGGGATTCTCGACGCCGGCCGGCTGATCGCTCTTGGCAGTCCGAGCGAGTTGCAGGCGCAAGTTTCGGGCGCCACGGTGAGCCTCCATCTGGCGGCCGGCTCGGACACCGCCACCGCCGCCTACCTGATCGAGCGGCTAAGCGGCGTGCGATCGGTGTGGACCCGCCCGGATCGTCTGGAGGCGCAGGTGGCCAGTGTCCACACGCTGCCAAACATGATTCGCTTGCTTGAGGAACACGAAATCACCGTCCGCCAGGCCCAGGTGTGCAAGCCCTCGCTCGATCAGGTCTTCTTCCGCCATACCGGCCGTACGATCCGCGAGGCCCAGTTGCCCCATGTGGTGGGCACTGGGGCGCCGGATCCCTGCTAGCGGGAAGAGAGCAATCCGCTGCGCCTTCTTGTGTTGTATGGCCAGGCGTTGCGGCGCGCCGCCCGTACCCCCTATCCGCTTCTCGGCGTCACCCTGGCACCGCTCGTCACTCTGTGGTTCCTCTGCCAAATGTTCGGGGCGCTCCCCCACGCCCTGCGTACCTTCCCCACGCACGGGTATCTCGACTTCACGGCACCCGCCCTGGCCGTGGCGAGCGGTCTGCCGTTCGCGGTGTGGGCAGGGATGTCGGTGGGTCGGGACGCCGACTCGCGGTTCCTCGATCAACTGCTCTCCGCGCCGATGTCTCGCGCATTCATCCCCCTGGCGGCTCTCTGCGCCGGCGCCACGGGAGCGGTCTTCAGCGCGATGCTCGTGTGCACGGCTAGTCTGGCGGCGGGCACGGTAATCGCTGGGGGGATTCGCGGTCTGTTCGCGCTCGCCGGCCTCGCGGCCATCCTTGGGCTGATCTATGCCGGGCTGGCCTGGATCGTCACCGCCGTGACGCCAAACCGCCGAGCGGCGGCCGCCATACTGGTCGTGCTCCTGGTGGGCACGCTCCTCTTGACCGATCTCCTGCTGCCCAATGGACTCCTGCCCTCCTGGCTCCGGCTGGCCGCCAACTTCAATCCGCTGACCGCCGCCATCGACGGAGCGCGGGCGGTCAGTTGGTCGCGGGTAGATTGGGGCCGCTGGGAGCGGAACATCCTGGTGCTGTTGCCGGTTGGACTCTTGACGACGGTAGGCGCGGCGGCCCTTTCCCGGCCGTTGCAAGGAGAATAGTGGCTTATTCCACCACCCCATAGGCGCGCACGGGAAACGTGCCGACCCCGCGAAACTTCACCGGCACGGCATGGAAGCGAAACCCGGTCCGGGGTAGGTCAGCCAGGGCGCATAGGTGCTCGGCAATCGGGATGCCCGCGCCCAGCAGGACGGAATGAACGGGGCGGGTGCCGTCCGCCGTGTCGTCGATATTCAGGGAATCAATGCCAACCAGGGCGGCGCCAGAATCGCGCAAGTACTCGGCGGCGCCGCCGGTGAGAAAGGGATGGCCGGTGAAGTAGGACGGGGTGGCCCAATGGCGATCCCAGCCGGTACGGACCAGAACCGCCCTGCCCGTGAGTTCCTGATCATGGAACAGGTCGGCATCGAGCGCCCTCTCCCCTACAGCCGAGGCGTCGATTACCAATCCAGGAAGATTCGCCAGCCGCTCCAGTGCCAGCGCCGCCAGATCGGCCCCATCCTCATAGCGATGGAACGGCGAATCGACGTAGGTGCCGGTGTTGGCCACCATTTCAATCTTCCCAATCTGAAAGGTGACACCTTCCGCGTAGACGCGCCGCGACGCCTCGCGGGAGAGAAAGTCACAGACGATCGGGGCCGGCAGCCCAGGGTAGGTAACCAGGCCGTCCTCCACGATATGGCTGACATCGATCAAGCGTGCCATGCTCTCTCTCATTCCACGATTATGCTACCAACAGTACCACCTTACCGGTGGTTTCCCGCGCCGCCATCGCCCGGTGGGCCGCCGCCGCTTCAGCCAGCGGGTAGGTGTGGCCCACGATGATCCGGAGCTTACCCGTGGCCAGGTAGCCCATCAGCGCCTGGGTCGCGCGGCCTATGGCAGCAGGCCGGCCCAACCACGGCGACAGCCAGTAGCCCAACACGGCAATGTTTCGGTCCATCAGATCTCGGGCGCTGAACTGGGCCAATTCGCCGCTCGCGGCGCCAAACACCACCATCCGCCCGTCGAACGGGATCAGGCACTGGAGGCTTTGCTGGGCAATCCGCCCTCCGACCATCTCCAGAACGATGTGCACCCCTTTCCCGTCCGTGGCCTCGTGTACCCGGTCCACCCAGTTGTCCTCGGAATAGTTGATCCCTATGTCGGCCCCCAGTTCCCGCGCCAGATCCAGCTTTTTCTCCGTGCTCGCGGTGCCGATTACCGTGCCGGCGCCCATGAGCCTGGCCAGTTGCACCGCCAGAGTGCCCACGCCGCCCGCGGCCGCGTGGACCAGCACACTCTCGCCGGGCTGCAAGTGGGCGGACTCTTGCAAGAGTTGGTAAGCGGTGAGCCCCTGAAGCGGGAAGGCGGCCGCGTGCGCGAAGTCGAGATCGGCGGGGATCGGGATGACTCCGCCGGCCGCCGCGACCGCGTACTCCGCGTACCCGCCTCCCACCAGGGCCGCTACCCTTGTCCCCACCGCTGGGCTCGAAACGCCCGGCCCCAGGGCCTCGATCACCCCGGCCACCTCCATGCCAAGGGTGAGGGGCAATCGAGTGGGAGTCATATAGGCGCCCTGCCGCTGGGCCAGGTCGGCGTAGTTCACCCCGGCCGCCATCACGCGGATCAGCACCTCTCCCGCGCCCGGTCGTGGGGTATCGACCTCCTCCTGGTTCATCACCTCTGGGCCGCCTGTCCGCTGAATCCGTATCGCTTTCATTACTCGCTCCCCCTCCGCCTAGCTACCATGCAATACCGAGGGCCAGTGCACGCCCGGCATCCCGCTTCTCCCATGGTACGAGAGCGTGGCATAGGCTGTCTCGCCCTTCGACCCACTACTCTTCGACCCACTACCCTTTGCCCTTTACGCCCCGAATGAGGTATGCCTAAGCTGATGCCCGATCAGAGTAAGGGAGCGATACTTGTCCGCCGCGTACGCGACTATTGATTGCCAGACCAACTGCGGCGCCTGCCGCTTGCTGGAGACCGGAGACCGCTGGCGGGTGCAACTGCACACGGTCGACGACTCACTCGAACGCCTCCGCCCGGAGTGGGATCGCCTGCTTGCCGCCAGTGACGCGAACCTTTTTTTCCCCGCCAGTTCCTGGCAGTTACTCTGGTGGCGTCATTTCGGCCATCAGTATCTCCCGCGAGTGGTCACCGTCCGCGATCACGCGGGCCGGCTGACCGGGATCGCGCCCCTGATGACTCCCCGCGACCGGCCGGATCAGACCCTGCTCTTGATCGGCGGCACCGAGGTGGCCGACTACCTGGATCTGATCGTCGACGCCTCGGTCGCGCGCGAGGCCAGGTTGGCCCTCCTTGACGCGGTCCGCGTCCATCTTCCCTGGCGAACCCTTGACCTGCATTGCCTGCCCGGAGGGTCCGGCACCCCAGCCGCCCTGGATGAAGCGATGGCCGGCGGGGGAATCTCCGTCAGGCACGAACAGGAGGACGTTTGCCCGTACGTGCCGTTGCTCGGCTCGTGGGAGGGCTACCTGGGGGGACTGAATAAGAAGGACCGGCACGAACTCCGGCGAAAACTGCGCCGGGCGGTCGATGACCAGGGCGCGGAGTGGCGGACGATCACGGGCCCGGATGACTTGCAGCCTACCCTCGATGCCTTTATCGCCCTCCACCGGAAGAGCAGCGCCGCCAAGGCCGAGTTCATGACCGGCGAGATGGCGTCCTACTTCCGTGACCTTGCCGAGCAAACGCTCGCACAGGGAACGCTGCGGATGGGCGTCCTCTGGGTGGGGGACACCCCGACCGCCGGCGCGATGGGCTTCGCCCAGGGTGACCGCTTCTATCTCTACAACTCCGGCTACAATCCGGAGTACGCCGCCCACAGCGTGGGGATCGCGGCGGTGGGCCTCTTGCTGCGAGCGGCGGCCGAGGAAGGGCTGGCCATCTTCGACTTTCTCCAGGGAAACGAAAGCTATAAATATACGCTCGGCGCCGTGGACACCCCGGTGTACCGCGCCACAGCGACGCGGGAGCCCAAGGATGAGTGAGGCGAACGAACTTGTAGGGCCGCTGGTGGTGGTAGGAGCCCACCCCGACGATACCGAGTTTGGCGCCGGCGGCACGATCGGCGCCTTCCGCCTGCGGGAGCAGGAAGTGCATTACGTGGTGTGTACCGATGGGAGCAAGGGGACCAAGGACCGATCGCTCCAAGCGGCCGATCTGGTGGCGACCCGTGAACGTGAGCAACGGGCGGCGGCGGATTCGCTGGGAGTCAGTTCCGTTACCTTTCTGCACCAGGAGGATGGGGCACTTGCACCCACCATCGCCACTCGCACGGCTCTGGCCAGGGTAATCCGCCGGGTCCGCCCACGGGTTCTGATCACGCATGATCCCTGGCGCCCCTACCAGCTTCATCCCGACCATCGGGCGGCCGGCTTTCTCTCGACCGATGCGTTCATCGCGGCCCGCGACCACCTCTATTGCCCCGAGTTGTTCCTCACCGAGGGCCTTGAGCCGTGGGATGTACCGGAGATCTGGTTCTACGTGCCGGCCGAGGTAGATCACTTCGTGGATATCGAGCAGAGTCTGGAACTCAAGATCGCCGCGATCCGCTGCCATGTCAGCCAACTGCGCGACCCCGAGAGCACCGCTACCCGCATGCGGACCCGCGCGGCGGAGATCGGCGCCCGGCATGGGGTCCGCTTCGCCGAGGAGTTCAAGCGCCTGCGCATCCCCTGATGCACAATTACCCCGAATAATTTGATTGTAGGGGCACCGGGTACCCTCTGGGTGATGGGTGCCCTTGGCCCGCCGCACGAAGGCACCCATCACCACACCCAAAGGGTACCCGGTGCCCTTACGACCACGCGCCATAGCCAATTGTGCGGTCTGAAACAACACTCTGTGGAGAAGGTGGGAGATGAACACAGACGACCAGTCGCAAGGCGCCTGGGCCGCCGACGCCGAGGCCGGGCTTCCCTCGGAGCGCTTCGAGGCGGAGGCGAAGCGGGTGCTGGAACTGGGCATGGAGGCGGCGCCCTCGATCAGGGACCGTTCGATCTCGCTGTTTGCCCGTGGGAATACCGGGAGCTTCATGGGCGTGAACACCTTCCTGAGCGCTCCCTATCTGGAGGACGCGCGGGCGGTGGGCCAGTATGACGTGGCGTTCCTCGGGGAGCCGCTGGACACGGGGACCACCTATAGGGCGGGTACCAGGTTCGGACCGCAGGCCATGCGGCGGGCCTCGGCGCTCACCTCCCTCTACAACTTCGAGCTGGGGATGGATCTGAGCGAGTCGCTCACCATGTGCGACCTGGGCGATGTGTACGTGATCCCGGCCAACATCGAAAAGAGCTTTGACCAGATTAGTCAGGCGATCAGCCACGTCCACGCGGCGGGCGCCTTTCCCGTTGTCCTGGGCGGCGATCATTCGATCGGCTACCCCAACGTCCGCGGGATCGCGCCCCAGATCGAGGGGAACATCGGGATCATCCATTTCGACCGCCATTCGGATACCGATGAGACCAATATGGACGAGCGGATGCACGGGACGCCGTTTTTTCACGCCACCAACATTCCCAACGCGCCGCCCACCAACCTGGTCCAGATCGGGATTGGCGGCTGGCTCTCCTCGCGCACCGCCGTGGCGGTGAGCCGCGAACGGCGTGCCACCGTGATCACCATCGACGATATAGAACGACTGGGAATCGCCCGCGTAATAGAGCTTGCCCTGGAAACGGCCTGGAAGGGAGCGAAAACGGTCTACCTGAGCTTCGATATCGACTCGGTGGATCCGGCCTACGCGCCCGGCACCGGCACACCCGAGCCGGGCGGGCTCCAGCCCCGTGAGGTCTTCAAGCTACTCCACGGGGTGGCGCGCGAGGGTCTGTGCGGGATGGAGGTGGTGGAGGTCTCCCCGCCCTACGACCAGAGCGACATCACCGCGCTGCTCGGGGTCCGGGCCGTGCTCTATGTATTGGCGAGCCTGGTGGAAGCGGGGAAGCTGGGCAGACGATAGGCTGGGCCAATTCAGACGTCTTGCCCCTACGCTTCCCACGTAGGATTTCCCATGCCGCGAAAATCCATAGTATGCTGCTCTGAAGCGCACCTTCCCAACAGCTACATACTGCGCCGCTTTCGGCATGGAGATGGAATGTCCGAGGAGAAGCCAATCGCGCGGACGCTCTTGCGTGGTGCCCCACACCAAAACCATGGGCTCTTCTCTGACCACTACCTCAATGAAACCTTGCCCAACCGCCTTGACTGGCAGCAGTTGTCCACGAGCGCGGAAGTTACCCAGTGCCTCACCGATCTGCGAAAACTGCTTGCCAAATACGTACCTACCAGTAATGAGGCGCAGACCGAGGAAGGCTTGATCAAGCCCGTGCTTGAAGCACTGGGCCATGCCTTTGAAGTGCAACCATCGTTGGATACGCCGGGCATCCGCACCACACCTGACTATGTGTTCTACGTTGACGAAGCCGCGAGGAATAGCAACAAGAACATAAAGCTGACGGAAGCCGCGCTTGCCGGTCGAGCCTATGCGGTAGGCGACGCCAAGTACTGGGATCGGAAGCTGGATGTCTCGGTCAAGGGTGGGGGTGACCTGAAGACCAACGCCAATCCTTCCTGGCAAATCGACTTCTACATTCGCTATAGCGGCCTTTCCTGGGGCATCCTGACCAATGGG
>DATLQX010000154.1:0-12197 GCA_035534995.1 Chloroflexota bacterium
CGCAGGTGCGATAGGGCTGCCGGCTTGGTCGGGATGCTCCGTGCGGCGATCTCGCTCTCCGCACTTATCGCACCGATCAGGCCGCCCTGCATGCCGGGCAGGAGGCGGGCCAGGGTACCGAGGGTGGCGCGCGCCTGTGTGCTGGGGATGGCGAATCCGAAACCGGAGAGGGATGGGCAGGCGCTTTGGTCGTCAAACTTCAGGGTATTGATCCCTACTACCTGGCCTTGCCGATTCAGCAGCGGACCGCCGCTATTGCCGTGATTGAGCGGGGCGTCATGCTGGATCCAGCCGCCGCCGCCGCATTTCCCCAGATCGCGCCCGGTGGCGCTCACGCTGCCCTGGGTGATCGATGGCGGGCCGAGCAGATCGAACGCATCGCCATAGCCCACGGCCACTACCTGCTGCAGCGAGTGGACCTTGGTGGAATCACTCCACGACAGAGGGCGCAGCCCCGTCGGCTGCAACTGAATCAACGCCAGATCCTGCGTGGTGCCGTCAGTGCCGCCGGTGCTGAGCACCGCGGTGACGGCATACTTGGTATGGCCATCGGGGAGGTACACGGTGAGCGCGTCCTTGCCCGCGCCATCGACGACGTGTTTGTTAGTGGCGAGGTAGGTTCCGCTGGCGTCGGAGCGGATGACGAAGGCGCTGCCTTGCTCGACAATCCCGCCGGGTAAGGCTTTGACCACGCGCAGGACGCTGGGCTCGACGCATGTATCGAACGTGGCGACCGTCACAACCTTGCAGGTGGACGCCTTTGGGACAGCGGGAGTGCGGCGTGGCAACGGAGTTTTCACCTGGGGTTGCGGGGTTGAGGTCGGAGCCGGACGTGAAATGGTGGAGAGGATCCCGCTCCAGATCGTGAACTCGGTGCTCCTACTGTTCTGTACTTCGATGGCGACCTTGTCCCCAGCGGCCAGGACGTCGCCACTATTGAACGTGGAGCCGAACCCATTAATCACGATCTGGGTGTCCGTCCACGAGGTGTATTGAAGAGGCCCCCGCCCTGGCTGCCCGAAGGACCAGTTATGGGTCACATCGGTGAAGAGAAAGTCCGGCAGCTCGCCGACATAGGGCATCGTGAAGGTGGGTTGGCCGAAGCCACCTCCATCCACCTCAATGCGCATGTTTGGCCCAATGTTGCTGAAATGGACGCCCGTAACCATTGGGGTAGGACCGCCGAAATCAGGAGCCGGCGACGCCTCCGATCGCAGGATCCCGGTCCAGATCATGAACTCATTGCTCGCGGCGTTTTGCACCAGGATGGAGAGGTTGTCGCCGGCGGTCAGGATGTCGCCACCATTGAACGTGGATCCGAACCCATTGATCACGATCCGGGTGTCGGTCCACGAGGTATATTGGAGAGCCCCCCGCCCTGGCTGTCCAGCGGACCAGCTATGAGTCACGTCGGTAAAAAGGAAGTCCGGCATCTCTCCGACGTAAGGCAGGGTGAAGGAGGGTTTGCCGAAACCCGCCCCGTCCACTTCGATGCGCATGCTCGGCCCGATGTTGCTGAAACGCACGCTCGTGACCACCGGGGTGGGACCGCCGACATCAGGGGCCGGGGGCGCCTCGGCCCGCAGAGTGCCGGTCCAGGTTATGCTCTCGGTACTTGCGGCGTTTTGTACTTGAATGGAGACATTGTCACCAGCGGTCAGGGCATCGCCACTATTGAACGTGGATCCGAAGCCATTGATCACGATCCGGGTATCGGTCCACGAGGTATATTGGAGAGCCCCGCGGCCTGGCTGCCCAAAGGACCAGTTATGGGTCACATCGGTAAACAGAAAATTCGGCATCTCGCCGACGTAGGGCAGGGTGAAGGAGGGTTTGCCGAAGCCCGCCCCGTCTACCTCGATGCGCATATTTGGCCCTATGTTGCTAAAGTGCACCGCCGAGATCGTGGGCGCGGCTCCTCCCAGCCTGCCGGCGGCGCCAACGGGACCAGGAGCGCCCAGCAATAGACCACAGAGGAGCCCGGCGGTCAAGACTCGTATTCCGCGAGACATGTCCCGTACCTTCCTTCCTGACACCTGAACCCGTTGCTTGGAATACAAAGCCTCGGTTCTTCCGTGTTCCATGGTCTGGCATGCGGAGCCCGCGAGGGGGCGCGAACATATGTAGTATGTCACATGGCTGAGGATTGCGAGGAACGGAGTTTCGCGCCGGGATTCTGGCGTCTTGGACTCGTTATCTCGCGATGCCTTACCCTCACCAGAGGGGTGCGCCGCGGGTTGGAGCCTGCCAAGACCCACGGCGCGGGACTATCCCGCTTTCCCAGGTTGACTTTCCGCCATGCCGAAAGGGGATTCCATGAGTTGGGCGCGTACGATCCTGGTGGGATTGGCCAACCCACGCACGGCTGACTATCTGGTTCAGACCGGGGTCGCCCTCGCCCGAGCGCGGGACAGCAGGTTGGTAATCGTCAGCATCGTGGTCGTGCCGCCTCAGGAAACGCTCAGCAGCGGAGCCCTGCCGGCCAGAACCCAACGACGTCTCCTTCGCCGTGCGGCCCAGATCGCCGAGGCGGCCGGCGTACAGGCCGAGACCGTGGTGCGCGCCGACCACCAGGTGGACGAGGCGCTGGAAGCCGTGGTGGCCGAGGTCGGCGCCAGCCTGCTGATCCTGGGCTGGGCTCCGAGCCCGCGGTTCGCCCGACCGGCTGACTCATCGCTCTGGCGCCTGAGCCAGGAGCCGCCATGCGACATTCTGGCCGTCCGCCGCCATGATCACTCAGTCCTCCCGCGGAACATTCTCCTGCCCGTCCGCGGCGGCCAGCACGCGGACCTCGCCGCCGATCTGGCGGTGACGCTGGCCCGCGCCTGGAAAGGGACGGTTACCGCGCTGAGGGTGATCCCCTCCTATGTGCCGGAGGAAGAGTTGGCGGCTGAACAAACAGCCTTCGCCGACCATTGGGCCACCTTGCATCCGGACGTCCTTATAGCTCGCTCGGTGGTCGCCGTGAACGTGCGGAGGACCCTCTTGCAGGAGGCTGCCCAGGCGGATCTGGTGATCATGGGCGCCGCCGCGAGCAGTAGATCGTTTCCCTTCCCCTTCGGTCAGGTGGCGGAGGACATCGCCGAACACTCGCTCTGTCCTGTGTTTATCGCGAAGACCGAGTTGCCCATGGCCCTGGACGAGGGCATATCCCCGTTACGCACGGCAGCCGGGGACGATACCGCGCGGGCCGAGACCGTCTCCAGCACGGTGGATAAATGGTTTGCCGAGAACACCTTCCACAGCAAGGAATTCGCCGCCCTGGGCGAGCTTGTGCGCCTGAAGGAACAGCAAGGCCTCACCGTAAGTTTGATCTTGCCGACTCTGAATGAGGAGGAGACGATCGGTGAGATTCTGGAGTGCATGCGCGAGGAGTTGCAGATCCGTGCTCCCCTGCTCGATGAAATCCTGGTCATCGATAGCCGGTCCCAGGACCGCACCGCCTCGATTGCCCGCGTCCATCGAGTGCCTGTGTTCGTCCATCAGGATCTCCTCCCAGATCAGGGCAGCTTCCATGGGAAGGGTGAGGCCCTATGGAAAAGCCTCAGCGTGGCTAAGGGCGACCTTATCGCCTGGATCGATACCGACATCGCCAACATCCACCCTAAGTTTGTCTACGGCCTGCTGGGGCCGCTCCTGAAGGAACCCCGCATTGGCTACGTCAAGGGATTCTATCGGCGGCCGCTGCGTCAGGGCGGAGTACTCCATGAGTCAAGCGGCGGCCGCGTCACCGAGCTCACCGCGCGTCCTCTGATTAACCTCTTTTACCCGCTCCTTTCCGGGCTGATCCAGCCACTCTCGGGTGAGTATGCCGGCCGCCGAAGCCTCCTGGAGCAATTGCCGTTCTTTACCGGCTATGGGGTGGAGATTGGTCTCCTGATCGATATTCTGGAACAATTTGGTCTCAATGCCATCGCCCAGGTCGATCTCGAGCAGCGTATCCATCGGAACCAATCGCTCAGCGCGCTCAGCCGCATGTCGTTCACAATCATGCAGACCGTGATCACCCGTCTGGAGAGCCGGCGTCACATTGAATTGGTCTCGGAGATGAATCGCTCCATGAAGGCAATCGTTCAGACGCCCGACCGTCTTCAACTGGACGTCCGCCGGGTAGAGGAATTCGAGCGGCCGCCCATGGCATCGCTTCAGGCGCCGATTGCCTGAACTCAGACCACCGCGGGATCCGCCGGCATCGGGGCGCGAGGGCTCCAGATCCGCGAACGCGACCAACCAGGACGCCGAACGTGCCGCCCGAATGACGATTCTCCGCCCAACCAAGCGTGCCTGGAAACCCGCACCCCTGGATCGGAGATCTCAACCCGGCTCTGATTTAGCCCGCGGCGTCTGACCGGGCGAGGAACGCGCGGATCGCCTCGACCAGACCGTCGATTGTGTGCTCTTCGGCTACGATCGCCGGAGTCAACCCACATTCCCGAGCGGTTCCCGCCGTAACCGGACCAATGCAGGCCACGGTCAATCCGCTCAGAAGCGCCGGTACGTCATCTCCCAGCGCCTGGCAGAGGTTCCGGACGGTCGAGGAGCTGGTAAAAGTCACGATGTCCACCTCGCCCGCCGTGAGCGCGCGCCGCAATGGGGGAGCATCCTCGTCACTGGCAACCGTACGGTAGGCAATGAACTGTTCAACCCGCGCGCCTCGCCGTTCCAGGCCCTCCACCATGCGGAGATCGGCGATGTCGGCCCGCGCCAGGAGGATCCGCGCCCCCGCGGCATCGGGAAGGCCGGCGGCTACCGCGTCGGCCAGGAAGGTGTCCGGCATGTACGCTACCACGGCCCCTTCCGCCTGTAAGGCGCGCGCCGTGGCGGGACCGATCGCCGCCAGACGGACAGCGCCAAGGGCCGCCCACGAGCTGCCCGAGGCCCGGAGCCGCTCGTCTATCGCCTTCACCGCGTTGACGCTGGTGAAACAGATCCAATCAAAGCGCGTGGGGTCGGCCAGGGCGGCGTCCAGATCCGAATAGTCCTCCGCCGGTTCGATCCGAATGGCCGGAAATTCGATCACCCGCGCGCCAAATGACCGGAGCCGCGCCGAAAGAGCGCCAGCCTGATCACGGGCTCTCGTGACCAGGATTGTCTTACCGGTCAGCGATCCAGCAAACCAAGCAAGGCTGGGCGCCAGTCCAGCCACGCGGCCCACCACGGTCACGGCGGGCGCGGTAAGGCCGGCGAGGGCCGCGTCCTCAGCGATGGTCGCCAGGGTGCCCAACACGAGCTGCTGGTCCGGCCAGGTGCCGCGGCGGACCACCGCTACTGGGGTTGCCGGGGCCTTGCCGGCGGCGATCAACCGGGCGCCAATTGCCTCAAGGTGCCCAACCCCCATGAGAAACACGAGCGTATCCGGCCCAGCGGCCAGAGACTCCCATGGCACCGTGGATTCGCCTTTGGTGGGATCCTCATGACCGGTAACCACCGTGAAGGCCGGCGTGAAGTCACGATGCGTGACCGGGATTCCGGCATAGGCGGGCGCGGCGATTGCCGAGGTGACGCCGGGCACCACCTCGAACGGGATACCGGCGGCGGCGAGCGCCTCCGCTTCCTCTCCTCCTCGGCCGAAGACGAAGGGATCGCCCCCTTTCAGGCGGACCACGCCCTTCCCAGCTCTCCCCTTCTCGATTAGAAGCGCGTTGATTTCTTCCTGGCCAAGGGCATGGGCGCCGGGGCCTTTGCCGGCGAAAATCAATTCGGCGTCCGGCGGCGCGTGCTGGAGCAGTTCATCATTCGCCAACCGATCGTAGACTACCACCTCGGCCGCTTGCAGGCGCCGCAGACCCTTAACCGTGATGAGGTCCGGATCTCCCGGCCCCGCTCCAACCAACGAGACAAGTCCCGCCACGTCACTCGTGCTTGTCGCCCTATCAGTCAAGATTCCTCTACCTTCCGAGCCGAAGGGTAGCAGATTGCCGCTGACCCCGCGCCCTCGCGGGTACCTTCTCGCGGTATCCCTCCGGGTGCTAGAATATCCAGGCTACACCGTGGAGGTAGAAACTATGTCCGGGCACTCTAAATGGTCGCAAATCAAGCGCCAGAAGGGCATCAACGATAATAAGCGGGGCCAGGCATTTACCCGCCTGGGGCGTGAAATCACCATCGCCGTCCGTGAAGGTGGCGGAGATCCGACCGCCAACTTCCGCCTGCGCCTGGCGATCCAACGGGCACGCGACAGCAATATGCCGCTGGACAACATCGACCGCGCGGTCAAGCGCGGCCTGGGCGGGGGCGACACCGGCAATCTGGAGGAACTGACCTACGAGGGGTATGGTCCTGGGGGCGGCGCCGTGCTGGTGGAAGTGATGACCGACAACAAAAACCGGACGGCGGGCGAGGTACGGCACGTATTCTCTCGCTGCGGCGGCAATCTTGGGGAAAGCGGCTCGGTAGCCTGGCAATTCAATGATCGGGGGATCATTTCGGTGGCCCTGCACGATCACGACGCGGACGACATCGAGTTACTCGCCATCGACGCGGGCGCGGTTGATGTGTCGCGGAGTGACGGGGAGCTGGAAGTGCAAACCGAACCCTCGAATCTCGACGCGGTACGGGTGGCCCTGGAGGACCGGATGCTTGACATCCTGAACGCCGAGCGCACCCTGGTGGCCAGCACGACGGTGGCGCTAGACCGCCAGCAAGCGGCGCAAATGCTCAAGCTGGTCGACAAGCTGGAGGAACTGGACGATGTCCAGAGGGTGTACAGCAACGTCGATATCTCCGATGAGGACATGGAGGCGTATGAAGGATAAGCGGTCCTACCCCCGGTGAATGAGGAACCGCCGCGCGTGCTGGGGATCGATCCCGGCACGGCGATTATGGGCTACGGGATAGTCGAGGAGCGCGCGGGGAAGTTACTTGGGGCGGCGCATGGGGTGCTGCTTACCCCGGCCGGCGAGCCGCTGCCCAGGCGGCTGCTCCGTCTGTATGAGGGACTCCATACAGTGATTCGCACGTATCAACCGGCGGTAATGGCCATCGAAACGCTCTTCTTTAATCGAAATGTCCGTACCGCCCTCGCGGTCGGCCAGGCGCGCGGGGTCGCCCTATTGGTGGCGGCACAGATGGAGCTTCCGGTCGCGGAGTATTCGCCCCAACAGGTGAAGGACGCGGTAGTGGGTTATGGGGCGGCAGGCAAGGACCAGGTGCAAAAAATGGTAACAACCTTGTTGGGTCTCCGCGAGGTGCCTCGGCCGGACGACGCCGCCGACGCGCTGGCCATCGCCATCTGCCATCTGCATAGTGCCCGCCTCACCGCCATGATGCGCATCCCGGAAGCCGGTGTCCCATGATCGAGGCGCTGCATGGGGTGGTGGAGGCGTGCGAACCAGACGCCGCCGTGCTACGCTTGGGGTATGTCAGCGTCCGTGTAGGGATCACGGCCGAGACGGCGGCCGTTCTCCGTCCAGGGGAGCGGGCGTCGCTTCTGACCCATCTCCACTTTCGCGAGGACGTGCTGGCGCTCTATGGGTTCGCCACCGCCGAGGAGCGGAGCCTCTTTGGGGAACTGCTCGGGGTAAGCGGCGTCGGTCCCAAGGTCGCCATTGGTTTTCTTTCGGCCTTTACCCCGCAAGCCCTCCGAGAATGCATCGAGCAGGAGGATGTAACGCGGCTGACCAGGGTACCCGGAGTGGGGCGGAAAACGGCGCAGCGCGTGGTCCTCGAGCTGAAGGGGAAACTTGCCATGGTAGGGGCACCGGTCGCGGCGCCGCTCGCGGCCCGTGACAAGGACTTGTTAAGCGTCCTGTCCGGGCTGGGCTACAGCGCCGCCGAGTCAGCCGCCGCCTTGCGGCATAGTACGGAGGTAGCGATCGCTGGAAGCGATGAAGACCGACTCCGCGCCGCGCTCGGATATTTCGCCGGTCCCTGAGCCGCGAATAGCGCCTCGTCCGGCTCCCACCCCAGCGGCGACGCCGGGGCTGGTTCCCGCGCCCCCGATCGTGCCCGACGTTCCGCCTCCGCCTCCGGTGGCCGCCTTCGGGCCCCGGACCCGCGCCTGGCTCCTCGCCGTGCTTGGGCTCCTGGCGTTCCTATTCCTCCTCCGCATTGCCTCCATTCTCACCCCGTTCCTCTGGGGAATCGTGGCGGCCTATTGTTTCAATCCGCTCATCCGCCTGGTCTGTCACCGGACTCATCTTCCGCGCTTCGTGGTTGTCTCGGCCCTCTATCTTGCCTGGATCGGCGCCCTGGTCGCGCTCTTCTCCGTGGCGGTGCCGCGCCTTAACGCGCAGGTGAATCAGCTCGCGAACGATCTCCCTACCATCGTCAGTGACCTGCAGGCCCGCTATTTCGGCACCACCAATCAGCCGCTGCAAGTGGCGGGCTTTACCATTGACGTACCGCAGCTCACACGGCAACTGGCGACCAGTCTCAATTCCTTTTTCACGAACTTCGCCGGCGGCACCTACTCGGCGGTGGTCGGTGCCGTGGGCCGGATTGCCCAGTTCTTGTTGTTCCTTATTGTCACGTTTTATCTCTCGGTTGACGCGCCCAATATTGGCGTGAAATTAGCCGCGATCATCCCGAGCCGCTCCCGCGCGGAGGTTCTAGAGGTCGGGAAGCAAATGGATCGTGTGCTCACCCAATATCTCCGGGCCCAGCTCATTTTAATCACCCTGATGTCGGTGGCCAGCTTCATCGTGCTGTCCCTGATGGGCGTGCGCTTCGCCCTGATCCTGGCGCCCCTGGTAGGGATCCTGGAAATCTTCCCGGTGATCGGTCCCTTCGCCGCCATCACCGTGGTCACGTTACTTGCCCTGCTGTCGCCGCCAAATTATGGCCTCTCGCATACCGGCTCGGCCTTGATCGTCGCCCTGGCCTTTTTCACCCTCCGTCAGATTGAGGACTACGCGGTGATCCCCAATGTTATTGGTCACGCGGTTCGCTTGCATCCTGTCCTCATTCTCTTCGCCGTGACCGCTGGGGCAACCTTCGGCGGCGCTCTCGGCTTGTTCCTCGCCGTTCCGGTCACCGGAGCCCTGAGGGTATTGGCGATCTATTTGTACCGGAAGATGGACCTCTGATGAGCCGGCGGACTTCCGGCATCCTATTCAGCCGGAGCCAGGCGATCGAATTCGCGGCCCAGTGTCGGGCCGAGGGCCGGCGCTTGGTGGTGACCAATGGCTGCTTCGACCTGCTCCATGCTGGCCATGTCGCTTACCTCGCCGCCGCGCGAGCCCTGGGCGATGCCTTACTGGTGGGACTCAACGCGGATGCCACGGTACGCTCGCTCAAAGGGCCGGGCCGCCCTCTCACCGGCCAGGCCGACCGCGCGGCGGTCCTTCTGGCGCTCCGAGCCGTGGATGCGGTGGTTGTTTTCGCGGAACCCACGGCCGGTCCTCTCCTGGATGAACTCCGGGCGCCGATCTACGCTAAGGGCGGTGACTACTCGGCCGGCACCAGCGGGACCGGAATCCCCCTGCCGGAGGAACCGGTAGTCCGCGGCTATGGCGGCGCGATCCACCTGCTTCCCTATCGCGACGGCTGCTCCACCAGCGCCTTGATCGAGCGGATCAGGCGGTTCGGCGGCTGAGTGATCGGACATATCGGTCGGATCGGACCGATCTGTCTCCCCTACAAAGGCTGAAGCATCTCGTGAAGCCGGGTTTCCGAGTCCAGGCTCGTGAGGCCGATTAAACGATCGCCAAGGGCGAGAACCGTGTCCTTGGTGGGAAACGATCGAACACCGTCATGAATGAGAAGAGAGAGGACCGTATCGGGCGGCAAGCCAAGGTCGGCGATCCGCCGCCCTACCCACGGGCAGTCATCCGCCATGAACAGATCCACGATTTCCATGCCGATGCTCCGCAGAGTGAGGAGATTCACGAACGGCGTGGTAGGGATTTCCTGTTCGATCAAGCTAATGATGAATTGGGTGGCGCTCACCGTGACGTCGATCCCGAGCTTGATGAAGATGTCCTCGTTCCGCGGATTATTGATCCGGGCGATCGTCCGCTTCACGCTAAAATGCCGCTTCGCCACCTGGCTGACCACCAGGTTATCCTCGTCCTCACCAGTCACCGCGCATACCACGTCGGCCCGGCTCACGCCCGCCACTTCCAGGGTGGCCGCCTCGGCCCCATCGCCCCGCAAGACCACGCCCTCGCCCAGATCATTGGCAATCTGCTTGGCCCGCCGGCGGTCGCGTTCAATCAGGAGAACCTCATGCCGTTCCTCCAGGAGGGCCTTGGCAAGGTAATAGCCAACCTTTCCCCCCCCAATCACCACGATATACATCCGCGCTACTACTCTCTTTCAGGTGAGCGTTCAGCCCACGTTCAGCAGGGCCTCGATGCGCTCCACGCCAACTCTGGTCGGACACATCGTCTCCAACCCCAGCTCGCGGAAGCTTTCATTCCGTTCCGGGTCATAGATTCTTACAATCACCCGCTTCACCCGAAATACGCGCTGAGCGATTTGGCTGGCCATGATGTTGGAATTGTCATTGTCGGACAGGGCGAGAAACGCATCCGCGCTCTCGATTCCCGCCTGGCGCAAAACATCGTAGTCGATACCCTCGCCCAGCACAGCCTGGCCGCCGAACTTCGCGGGCAGGCGGTCGAAGGACTCAAGATTCACATCGATCACGCTGACCGAGTGCCTCTCGGCATCCAGCATACCGGCCAGACGCGCGCCCACCCGGCCGCACCCCAAGATTACTACGTGCATGTCAATGTTCTCCGTTGAAACCGTTCGGTGCGATGATACATTCTGGAGGGACAGTGCTTCCAGAACCCACCAAGCATACCGCCAAAGGCAGATACGTGCGAACGGACGACTTTGATTACGAACTTCCAGGCGAATTGATTGCCCAGCATCCGGCCGAGCAGCGCGATCACTCGCGCCTCCTCGTGGTTCACCGGGAGAGCGGCCAACTGAGCCATGCCCGCTTTACCGATCTGCCCGATTTCCTCGGCCAGGGCGACCTCCTGGTGGTAAACGACAGTCGGGTGCTGCCCGCCCGTCTCCACGGAATCCGGGAACGAACCGGAGGATCCGTGGAGATCCTGCTCTTGAACGAACTGGAGGTGAATCGCTGGCTTTGCCTGGCTCGCCCGGCCAGGCGGGTTCGGGTCGGCGACGTGCTCCAATTCGGCGAGGGTGAGATCCTCGCCACCGTTGCCGAGGAACAGCCGGAGGGCCGGCGGGTGCTCGCCTTCCAGCCGGCCGACCGCCCGCTGCGCGAACGCCTGGAGCGGATCGGTGAGTTGCCGCTCCCCCCCTATATACGCGAGCAGCCGGCGGACCCCGAGCGCTACCAGACCGTGTATGCTCGTGAGCCCGGTTCCGTGGCGGCGCCGACCGCCGGTCTGCACTTCACCCCTGAACTCCTGGAGCGCCTGGAAGCACGAGGGTGCCGGCGGGCATCGGTGACCCTCCATGTCGGCTTGGGAACCTTCCGCCCCGTCCAGGCCGCCTCCGTTACCGATCATGTGATGCATGCCGAATACGGCGAACTGCCGTCCGATACCGTGACGGCGATGCGCGTCACTCGCCTTGGCGGCGGACGCATCGTAGCGGTCGGCACCACCGCGGTCCGCGTGCTGGAAACGGCGGCGCGGCAGGGAGCCGACTCCCCGTGGTCCGGCTGGACCGATATCTTTATCTATCCAGGCTTCCAGTTCCGCGTCTGTGACGCGCTGATCACCAACTTTCATCTCCCGCGGTCCACTCTGTTGATGCTCGTCAGCGCCTTTGCCGGCAAAGAGCTGATCGATCGCGCCTACGCCGAGGCCATCCGGGAGCGCTACCGCTTCTTTAGTTTCGGTGACGCGATGCTGATTCTCTAGGGGAGACTTGGGGTATGATCAGAGTGGCGGGAGGGGACGGGAAATGCGCATGCTCCTGATGGTTGGTAATAACCAGATGTCGCTTCGCGAACTCTATACTCTGGCGGTGGAAAACCACCCAGCCGGCTGGGCAACCTCGTTTATGAGCGGCTTGCCTGACGGCGCGGATTCCATCGTCTCCGCCTATGACGCGGTGGTGTATGAACTTGGTCCCCCGGACAGCCCGCGGCGAGTGATCGACGTGAAGGCCCTGCGCCGGACCGGAACCCCAGTGATCACCCATCTGGAAGGACGTGAGGCGCCCGCGCGAGCGGAGGAACTGCGCGCGGCCGGCGCCCAGATCGTCCCGTATCCAGTAACGATCGACGGGGTCACTCAAGCACTTGGCGCCCTGGTGTCCCAGCG
>DATLQX010000155.1:0-16346 GCA_035534995.1 Chloroflexota bacterium
ACGGCCTCCGCATGTTCATCAATCCCGTAGGATCGGTGCCCGTGCCGGCAGGTGAGGAACGCACAGTGCGGGTGACCGTCCAGCCACGGCGGCGTGAGACGGTCGGAGCGCCGCATGCCTATGAACTGGAGTTCCTTGGCCTGCGGCCGGGCACGGAGGAGTTGCTTGAGCCGGGTCTCAAGCGCTTCGGGCAGTACACCTACGTACCACCCGTCCGCGCCCTGGCCTTGCCTCCGTGGTTTCGACGGCTCCCAATTTGGGCTCTCATTGCTTTGCTCTTGTTGCTTTTGGCGGTGCTCTTCCTTGGGGGCCGCAAGGTTGGGAGTGTGGTGGCAAACTCCGCGAAGCCCACCGCGACGCTGACCGCAATCGCGACTGCCACCATACCCAAGCCCACGGCCACGACCGCCCCCACCACCGGTTCCACGCTGGTTCCGCCGCCTAGGGTCGGCAGCTTCGGCGTTCAGGTTAACCCAAAGGGCGGCGCTTCCCTACTCACGCCCACGGTCACGGCCGCCCCCACCACCGCTTCCACGCTGATTCCGCCGCCTAGGGTCGGCAGCTTCGGCGTTCAGGTTAACCCAGAGGGCGGCGCTTCCCTCGGCTGGACGGTCCAAGGCGCCACGCAGGTGACGCTTGACGGGAAGCCGGTAGGGCCGACCGGCCAACTTCCAATAAAGGTGGTGAAAGCGCGGATCTTCGTGCTTAGCGCCTCTGACGTGGAGGGAACGGTGTCGCGGCTCCTCCAGGTAGTGCCGCCTCCAACGAAGAAGCTATCCGTCTCCTTGCCGCCGCAACATCTTGATCTACCGCGGATCCAGCAATTCTCGGTGCATACGGACATGAATACCGGCGCCTTGACCATCAGGTGGAAGATCCAAGGGGCGGATCAGCGTCTCCTCAACAATACATTGGTCGGAGACACGGGAAGTGAGCCCGTTTCCCCAAATGGCCCGCGGATCTTTGTGCTTAAGGTTTTGAATGGGGCGGGCGTAACGACGTTGGCGTTAGGGCTGCCGTCACCTTTGGCGCCTCGGTCGCAAACCCTGGTCCTCAAGCTGCCCACCATTCCACTTTTCATCCTGCGCCATCCTCGGGCGGGCCGGCCCTATTCGCTGGTGTGGAAAACCACCAACGCCGTAATCATTACGCTGAATGGCGTGGTTGTGCCTCCGCGCGGAAGCCAGATCCTTCGTCCACCCCTTTCGACCAAGAGTTATATCCTGGTGGCCCGAAATCGCAACGGTCAGGTCACCGGAAGAGTCCTGGTGATCGTCAAATGAGCACCGATTTGTCCGTCCAACTCCTTCCCACGCAGGCCGCGGTTGCCCCAGGGGGCCAGCTCGAACTGACGCTCACCCTGGCCAACACGAGCGACATCGTTGATCGCTATCGCGTCAACATTACCGGTGTTCCGGCGGAGTGGTGCGAACAGGATGCTCTGACCGTCTCTCTCTTCCCAGGGGAGAAGAAGATTGTTCGCATCACGGTACGGCCGCCCGCGGGAGCCGCGACCCTGGCCGGCTTGCACACCGTCACTATCACTTCCGTGAGCGAGGCCGACGAACGCTTACGGGCCTCTGCTGAATTCCCCTTGACCATACAGGCCGTCGGGGCCCTCCAATTCGATTTGTCTCCCAAACGCGTCACCGGACGTCGTGCGCGGTTCCGCGCCAAACTTGTTAACCACTCGAACGCCCCGCTCACCTTCTCCCTCGTGGCCCGCGATGCCGAGGCCGGCCTGAACTTCCAGGCCGACATCGAGGGATCGATGACCCTGGCGCCGGGCAATCAGCACACTGTGACCTTCGATGTCCAGCCGATGCGGCGCGAAACCATCGGCGAGCCGCATCCTTACGAGATTGAAATGTGGGTACTCGCCCAGGGGAAAGCGCTGGACAGCGGCCCCGATCCGGCCCTGGTACGGCATGCCAATTTTATCTATACGCCACGGATAACCTCCCTCTCGCTGCCGCGTTGGCTTCGTTCGCTTCCCCGCTGGGCCCTCCTTCTATTACTTCTTCTTCTTCTCCTGCTGGTTGCTTTGGCGGGGGCACGTACCACCGCGGCGCGGCATGTACCCACGTTCCCCGTGGTTTCCACGCATGTGGGGTTGCGCACGGCACGTGTCACGCTCCCCGTGGTTCCCACGCATGCGGGGTTGCGCACGGCACGTCTCACGCCCCCCCAGCCCACCGTACCGCTGCCCCCGAGCGCGGCGATCAACGCTTTCGGGGTTACCCCCTTGCCTGACGGGTCCGTTCAAGTGAATTGGGCGACGAGTAATGCTGCTTCAGTGCGCTTGGATGGTCGCTCGGTAGACCACGCTGGCCGGGAAACCTTGCGCCTCACCACCGCCCGCACCCTAGTCTTGAGCGTGACCAGCGCACGCGGCGCCGTGTCGAAGGTACTCATCCTTCAACCGCCTCAAACTCAGGCAAGGGGCAACTCAATGGCCGGGGTGCAATATCTCCCGGTGGTCAGCCAGTTTACACGGACCCTGGATCCGCGTACCGGCTCCCCGATGCTGACCTGGCAGGTCAGCTCGGCCGGGCGGGTGACCATCGACGGGCATCCGGTCCCCACCGACGGTCGGCAGCCCGCAACCGACGGGCCCGCCACGTATCGCCTCTTCGCCACCAACCAGTTTGGTACTGTCCTGTCCACGTTGACGGTAAGCGGCGCCGCGGCGGGGAGCGCCGACAAGGTCACCAAGGTAGCGCTACCGGCCCCCAGCATCGATAGTTTCACTATCCAACCATCGACTGGAACCGCCGCCAGCCAGCTGCGGTGGCGAACCAGCGGCGCTCATGTCGCCCTAATCAATGGCAAACGAGTTGGCCTATCCGGCGTTTTGGCGATTGGCACGCCACGCACCGGCCAGATCTATGAGCTGGTGGCGGACAACGGCTACCTGACCACCAAGTCCACTCTTCGAGTCGTGCTCACCGGCGGCAAAGCGACATCCGCTTCGTACGTCCTCACCCTGCCCAGCATCAAGTCGTTTGCCGTGACCGGCGCCGAAAACGGCAATACCCTCTCTTGGTATGTTGTAGGAGCGCTCCACACTAGTCTAGGCGGTAAGGACGTGTCGCTGACTGGGCGCGCTCCCGCACCACCTGGGTCCAAGATCCTCGTGCTTGAGGCGAGCAACGATGTGGGCGTTACACGCGCGGTTATCATCGTATCCGGCTCTCCGACTGCCCTCACGGAAACGCCGTCGCCCGCGCGCTCGGCCACCCCCACCCCTACCCCGGCCCCAGGGCGCGTGCACCTACCTAACCGCCCCGCCGGTCACATGCCAACCTCGACCTTGACCCCCACCCACACACCTATACCCACCCCGTACAATACGGCCACGCGGCATATCGTGCTACAGGCGCCGACTCTCACGCATACTTCTACGCCCAGAGCGACCATCACTCACACGCCGAGCGCTACGCCTACTTCCAGTCCCACCAGTCGGCCTCATATTCCCGCCCTCAAGCCGAAGAGCACACAGACGGCAACACCGACAATCCGACCGCACGTGGCGGTCGCGACGTCAACCGCTACCTATACGGCCACCAGCAGCAGTACACCAACCCCTACGTTAACCTCCATTCCCACGGTCATGAACACCAACACCAACACGGACACGGCCACGAACACGGACACGGCCACGCCAATCGCTACCCTAACATCCACGCCGCGAAAGCCTACGAGAACCCTGACCGCCACGCACACCGCGACGTCAACCGCTACCTATACGGCCACCAGCAGTAGTACACCAACTCCCACGTTTACCTCCACTCCCGCGGCCACGAGCACCGACACGGAGACGCCGACCAGCAGCAGCACGCCTACTCCCACGTTTACCTCCACTCCCGCGGCCACAAGCACCGGCACGGACACGGAGACTCCAACCCCTATCCCAGTCGATACGCATGACCCAGGTCCGCCTGCTACCGCGCGCGATCCCCGTTTTGGGGTGGCCGAGGCGTTCCGTAAGCCGGAAGACGCCACGATCCTTGGGGTGGGCTGGGAACGCTACGCCTTCTGGTGGAAGTCGATCCAACCCACGGGCCCAGATTCCTGGAATGCGTTCTATACCGGACGTGACAAGACGATCAACAGTGAGATTGCGGCGGGGCGCCAGGTAGTAGGGTTGCTGATCAATACACCGGACTGGGCGGCGGCGAAGCCAAGCGACCACGCTACCTCGCCTCCCAAGGGCCTGTATCTGCCATACGACGACCCCAACAACTACTGGGGCCATTTCGTTAGCCTGATCGCTAAACGGTACGCCGGTCGGATCGACGATTGGATTATCTGGACCGAGGTGAGCATCCCTACTGGACAATTCCATACCTGGTCGGGCACCACGGCGGATTATGCCCGCATGATCAAGGTAGCCTACCTGGCGGCCCACGCCGCCAATCCCAACGCTCGGGTCATCCTGGGAGGCGACCCCTATTGGTATGATCGCGGCGCCATGTTCACCAATCTGCTCAAGATCCTCTCCGCCGACCATACCCAAAGCGCCTACTTCGACGCAGTCAATCTACACCTCTACAGCAGGCCGAGCGACATGGCGACAGTAGTGGCGTGGTATCGAGCCGAGCTCACTCAGTTCGGCCTGAGGAAACCAATCTGGATTGCCGAGACCAATGCCATCCCCTACAACGATCCGGCCCGCAAATTGAAGAAGGCAGGCTTTTACGCCACTCTGGACGACCAGGCATCATTCATCGTGCAGGCATTTGCCATCGATCTTGCCGTGGGCGTGCAACGCATCGAAGTACAACGTATGGTGGATGGCGCGGACTTCACGGCAGGGGGCTTGCCGTTCGGGCTGGTCCGCAACGACGGCACCCTTCGCCCCGCGTTCTTCGCCTTCAAGACCGTGGTGAACCTCTTCACCGGCGTCACGTCGGGCTCCTGGCGATTCGATCCCGCTACCGGCATTTACACCGTGGTGCTGCACAAACCGGGCGCCATCGTCACCGTAGTCTGGGACCAGAAGCCGACAGCAGCGACCGCCGGCATTTCTGCCCTCCATCCCACGGCCGCCCTGTACGATAAGTTCGGCCGCCAGATCACCATCCAGGCAAAGAACGGCGTCTTCACCTTGCCGCTGTCGCCGGCCACCGACAACAGTAATAGCGCCAACCCGAACGACTACGTAGTAGGAGGCAGTCCACTCATCCTGGTACAGGATGCGGCGTAAGTTGTGGTACGGGAGCACCACCGATGAACCCATTCACGGTGACCCTGGCGACCGGCACGGCCCTCTGGCACTGGGATGAGGCGCCGCTCCCCCTGCATCCCCGTGACCTACCTCTCCGCCGCGCGGCCTGGTATGCCAAAGGCGAACCCACCTTCAGTGATGTCCTTGCCGTGGTGCGCCTGCACCTCTGGACCTCCCGGAATCGGCCAACCTCCACCGCTCCCCTGGCCTCGGCTCATTCCCCCGACTTCCTGCTCAATGCACTCTCTTGAGGCGCGATACCGCTCATACCAATGACTCTTGGCATTCCCAAGGTGATAATTTTGGCACATACCGCGCGTCCCCGGTCCTGCCGGTACGTATACTGGACCTATGACATACACCATCCGACCAATCACCGCCGATGAAGTGCCGGACTTCCTCCGTGCCGACTCGCTTGCCTTCTTTGATACACTTGATGATGCCGACATCAAGCGCGAGAGTCCGCTCGTGGACCTGGACCGCACTCTGGCCGTCCTCGATGGCGACCATATCGTGGCGACCTCGGGCGTCTATCCGTTCCAACTCACCGTGCCCGGTGGGGGCCGGCTCGCGGCGGCCGGGCTGGCCTTTGTCGCGGTGAATCCGACCTATCGACGGCAGGGATTGCTCCGGCGGATGATCGAGGGCCATCTGCGGCATACACGGCAACTTGGCGAGCCGTTCTCGATCCTCTACGCCTCGGAAAGCACCATTTACGGGCGATTTGGCTATGGGCCGGCGACCCATCATGCGCGGTACCGGGTCGAACGCGCCCACGCGGCCCTGGCGCCACGGGTGGAGGGGGAAGGAAGGCTCATTCTACCCCCGATTGATGAAGCGTTTGCCCTCATGCCAGGTATCTACGCTCGGGCCGTTGCCGGCAATCCGGGCGCCCTGAGCCGCGAGGATCGTTGGTGGCGCCATTTTCAGGAGCACACCACCACCAGCGTCCCCAGCGGCGGCTACCGGTTTTGCGTGATCGCTCACGATGCGTCCGGAGAGCCGGCGGGGTATGCCACCTATCGGGTCAAGCGTGATTGGCAGGATGGCACGCCCGCCAATGAGCTCACCGTAGGCGATCTCTACGCGCTTACCCCAGAAGCGGCTGCATCCCTGTGGGGATTCCTCCTCGGCATGGATCTGGTAAGCACCATTGTCACCCTGGATCGTCCATTGGAGGATCCCTTGCGCTGGCTTCTGGCCGACTCTCGACGCCTGCAAACCACGAGCACCGGTGACGGCCTGTGGCTCAGGTTGCTCGACATACCCGCCGCCCTGGAGGGCCGGCGCTACCAGGCACCGGGCCACCTGATCCTTGAAGTGACCGACGACCTATTACCCGACCTGGCGGGCCGCTATCACCTTGAGGGTGGACCCGACGGGGCGCGATGTGACCGCACCAACGCCGAGCCCGACCTGCGCCTCGGTATCTCCGATCTGGGCGCCATCTATCTGGGTGGGACCAGACCTTCCACCCTGGCCCAGGCCGGGCGACTACGCGAGCTACATCCGGGTGCCCTCCGCCTGGCCGAGGCGATGTTCGCCGCCGAAGCGGTGCCATTCTGCACGGTGAGCTTTTAATACCCGCGCTCCGGATCCACGACCGCCAAGAGCGGCTCGCCCGCCAGGTAGCGGCGCAGGTTCTCGGCGAAGCGACGGGCGATCGGCTCGTGACTTGCCTCGGGCGGATTGGCATGGTGCGGGGTGATGATCGTATTGGGCGCCCGCCACAACGGGTGCCCCTCGGGCAGCGGCTCCGGGTCGGTGACGTCCAGCCCCGCCCCGCCAATCCAGCCCTCGTGAAGGGCCTGCAGCAAGTCATCGGTGACCACGATCCCCCCGCGAGCCACGTTGATCAGCACTGCCGTGGGGCGCATGGCCCGCAGGAACGCCGCGTCAACCATCCCCCGCGTCCGGTCGGTCAGGGGGGTCGCCAAGAGCACCACGTCCGCGGCGGCCAGCATATCGGGCAGGCGCTCCAGGGGCAGTGTCTGGTCCAGTTCCGGCACCGCTCCCTCGCCGCGCCGTACCCCGATCGCCCGCATGCCGAAGGGGCGGGCCAGACGCGCGGTTGCCCGGCCGATCCCGCCGGCGCCGACAATTCCCAGGGTTTGCCCAGTGAGCGAGCGGGTCGGCAGATCGTCCCAGACGCCCCGGCGCTGAAGGTCGAGCAACTCCGGTAGGCGCTTGTAGAGGGCCAGCATTAGGGTGAGGGCATGCTCCGCCACCAGATCGCCATACACGCCGGCGGCGCTGGTCAGGGTCACATCGTTACCCAGCACCAGATGCAGCCGCTGGTCCCCAATCCCGGCCGCCGGCGCCTGCACCCAACGCAGGCGCGGCAAGCGCGGCCGCAGTTCGGCCAGGCCGCCATTCCGGCCTTCCCACCAGGCCAGCACCTCGGCGGCCTCGGCGCCGACAGGCAGCGGCGCGTTACCCTTTGGCAGGCGCAAGAGACGAACGTCCGCGGAAACCGCCTGGAGGATCGCCTCGCTGTCGGCGGGGAAGTGGTGGGAGAGCAGGACAGTAGTTCCCACTGGTTATGGGTTCCGATCGCGGAGAAGGGAGGCCCGAGCCGTGTGCCGTTCCAGGGCCAGATCGACCAGACTGGCGATCAGATCGGGATAGGGAACGCCCGTGGCTTCCCAGAGCCGGGGATACATGCTGTAGGGAGTGAAGCCGGGAATCGTATTGATCTCGCTGACCCAGATTTCCGATTCGTCCGGCGAGACCAGGAAATCGACCCGCGCCATCCCCGCGCAGTCAATGGCGGCGAACGCGGTCATGGCCATCGCGTGGAGCGCCGAAGCGGTTTCAGGGCGCACACGGGCGGGCACCTCCAATCCGGCCTCTCCCTCGGTGTACTTGGTATGGTAGTCGTAGAAGGCGCCCCGCATGGTGATCTCGCCGGGGACGGAGACCTCGGGCTCGTCGTTTCCCAGGACGCCGCACTCGATCTCGCGATACCCTGGTACCCCCCGCTCCACCAGCACCTTCAAGTCATACCGAAAAGCCAGATCCAGGGCTGGGCCGAGGGCATCCCGCGTATCGACGCGGCTGATCCCGATGCTGGATCCCATGTTGGAGGGCTTGACAAAGCAGGGAAAGCCAGGGGCTTCGGCCAACGCGCGCAGGACAATATCCGGCCTGCCCTCCCAGGCGTGCCGCGGGATCACCGCGTGGGGCAGCACCGGCAGCCCTGCCTGAAGGAACAGCGCCTTCATCAACGCCTTATCCATCCCGGTGGCCGACGCCGCTACTCCGGCTCCCACATAGGGAATATTCAACAACTCCAGCAGTCCCTGTACCGTGCCGTCCTCGCCGAAGGGGCCGTGCATCAAGGGAAACACCACGTCCATCGCGGCGCCAAAGCTGGGGTCGGGCACCAGGCCGCCGCTTTCCGGCGCCGGAACGGCGCCGGGATCCTCTGGAGACGGACTGGAAAGCAATTCCTGTGATCGGGCGCCGGACAACCAGTGACCATCTCGACCAATGGCCACCGGCACGACCTCGAAGCGCCCTGGATCCAGGGCGTTGAGGACGGAGCGCGCCGAGGTCAACGACACATCATGCTCGGGCGAGCGGCCACCGAACAGGAGGGCCAGCCGCACTCGCCGCTTCGGGCCGCCGCTCATGGACGCTCTGTCCTTCCTGTGCGGAGATCGAATCCACTGGATGACGACGCCGCCTGGGAGCGCGAGCATCTTGCTCGCACTGGCGCGTCAGCGCCAGGAATGACCGAACTGCTGGCCGGAGCCGCAACTCGCGGCGTCATGAGCCCGAGACGGAACCACTACGGGGGCGAGCAAGAGGCTCGCGCTCCCAGGAAGATGGCTTCACTGGCGCCATGTGTCCCTTCGCTTGTAGGGGCACCCCTCGTGGGTGCCCTGGTTCGGACCGCCAAGGGCACCCACGAGGGGTGCCCCTACCAAACCGCCAGGGTATAAAGGTATAGAGGCCAAGCTGTACTACCCGACGGCGGATCCAGCGGGCAGCGGCGGGTTAATGCTCGATTTCGCCTCGAACTTATTGTAGAACACGGTGTAGGCGGCGACCTGATCGCTCTGGATCTGATTCGCGCTGAGCGGCTGCTTCAGGTTGTGACCCAGGAGTTCAAGCACCCACCATTGCGTACCATTCTGGACGATCTGATACTGCGTGTGGGAGGCGGCCATGGCTTTGAGCTTGGGGAGGAAGGTGGTGATATTGGTGTCAACCGTCGTATCGGTTGGGCGGATCCATCCCACCGCGCCGCCCAGGGACTTGGTCGCGGTGTCCGTGGACACTTTTTTGGCGACAGCCGCGAACTTCTGGTGCTTCAGGACCACATCAGTCAGGACGGCAACCGCCGCTTTCCGGCTAGCCACCTGGATACGCGAGTAGTTCCACTGTTCGGCGGTCTTCGCGTTCCCCCTGGTCAGGTACGCCATAATCTTGGTGCGCAGTATGTTTGCCTTCTCGACCAGACGCACGTAGTCGGACCGACTGAGGCCGGTGGCGGTGAGGACTTGCTGGAAGGTGGTGCTATTTTTGCCGATATCCTTGGTCAGTTGCGCATCCGCCTGGGCATCACTCACTTGGATGCCGACGCTCTGGGCCGCCTGGCGGGCCAGAAGACTTTTTTCCAACTGCTGCAAGGCCAGGGTAGCCGGATCCTGTGAGAGAGTCGTGCCCTGGAGGGTAGACTCACCGCTAAAATAACCTGTCATCAGGCTCTGGTCGTGGCGGGTAATGCCCGTCCCGTTGACCGTGGCGACGCTCTGATTCGGGTAGACCACGTTCTGCCAGATGGCGGCGACAGCGATGATAATCACCGAAGCCGCCACGACGATGGCCAGTACTCCGTAGGCCAGGAGATGCTGGATCCGCTCCTTCTCACGATTGGTCAGATGGCGGCCGAAACCGAAAATGACCGCCTTCCGGTTGGGCCGGTCGTCGATTACGGCGCTGGCCCTGCGGTATGGCTGGTGTTGGCGGCGTTGCGGCCGGCGCTGGCTCGGCGGTCCTGGTTGGGCCGGTTGCACGGGGCTACTCATCTCTCGATAAAGCGTTGATGCTCGGCGGTGTACGGCAGCAAGGCCAACTGGCGCGCGCGCTTGAGCGACGTGGTCAGGATCCGCTGGTGCTTGGCACAGGTGCCGGTCTTCCGTCGCGGCTCAATCTTTCCCCGTTCGCTCAGGTATTTGCGGAGCCGGCCCACGTCTTTATAGTCGATCAGGGGCATGTGATCGGCACAGAATTGGCAGGCTCGGCGCCGGCCGGAAAACCGCTCACGACCACCGCCGCCGGAATCGCGGCGCGGACCACGGCCTGAATCGCGGCGCGGGCCACCCTCGCCGCCTCCTCGATAACCCTCGGACCGGGCGCCCCCCTCGGGGCTTGGCGAATAACCTGGACTGCTCATAAAGACACTCTTACTCCTGCTTGTCGGGTGTTACCACACTCTGGGGGCCCTAAAAGGGCATATCCCCTTCATCTTCCTCGAAAGGCGCGGGGGCGGCTGGACGCCCACCGCTCGCGGCGGCTGGCGGCCGATTGCCGTACGACGCGCTGGGTCGGGAGGGCGCGGCGCCGCCGAACGAGGCACCCTCATCGAAGCCGCCCGCGGCGGCGTCCTGAGATCCGCGCGAGGAGAGAAGTTGCATCTCATCCATGGTGATGTCAAGGGACGTACGCTTCTGGCCGTCGTTGCCGGTATATTCGCTCACCCGCAGCGTCCCCATCACGAAGATGGAGGTTCCCTTTTGCACGTACTGTTTGACGATCTCGGCCAGCTTGCGCCAGGCAGTGACCCGAAACCAGGTCGTCAGTTCCTCCTGGTTCCCCGCCGGCGCTTGATCGCCGCCCTGCCGCCGTGGGCGCTCACTCACCGCCACGGAGAACGACACAAACTCCGTCCCGTCGCTGGTAAATCGCGACTCGGGATCACGGCCAACGTTCCCGATAATCATGATCTTCTTCATACTGGCCATGGCGCGCTTCTCCCTTTGCTTGCCCTACACGTCGAATAGGTTACTCGTCGGCGGCGGGTACGAGATCGGGATCGAAAGCATCCTCCAGCAGATCGACATCCTCGACATCCTCAAGTTCCGGTTCGGCCTGAGCGGTTGCCGGGACCGGCGCATGGGCGGCCGCGGCGGGGACGGGGAGGATTGGGCGGAGGGGTACCTCGTCCTGGCGCACCACCAGATGGCGTAAAATCGCTTCATTGAGTTTCAGGTCATTCTCGAACGCGGTAAGGGCAAGGGTCGGCATGGCGAAGCGGGTGGTGATATACACGCCATCGCGCTGGTGCTCGATGGGATAGGCCAGACGGCGCCGCCCCCAGGCATGAACCTCGGTCACGCTACCGCCCCCGGCGGCGATCAGAGTATTGACGCGCTCGACGGCGGCGGCGGATGCCTCCTCGTCGATAGTCGCGTTGAGCACGAACGTCACTTCATAGTCGCGTTGCAAAACACCACTCCTTCCCACGGGCAAGCTTCACGGTTGCGCGCGGCTCGTACTGGTGTGGGTACTGCCACGCAGCGTGAAGCGAGAAGTACATAGCCCTGACGCATCCGCGCGGACCACGAACCATCAGCGTTACCGGCACTCCGGCACGCGATGGACAGTGTACCCCGCGCCGCCGGTACCGGCAAGCGGTTCCGATCCTGTATGCGATCCCGCGCTTAAAAGCGCATGGCGGAATAATTTCCGGCTAAAGCCGGGTCCGCGTGGCATGACCAACACCGAACCGGCTTTAGCCGGCACGTCGGCACTTCCATCCACTTTTAAGCGGCGGATCCCTCAGTTAAATGCCGTGGTCTCAGGCCACATTCCGCCGTGTCTCTTGAGACGGCTCGGCTGTCGTCGGCGCCAGAGCGCGAGCGGTCGCGGGCCAATGAGTGGCCCGATGGGTAGCCGCCTTCAGGCCGCGCCAGACGCTGGTGGTGCGGATCACCGGCGCGGCTGCCACGCCCGCCCCCTTGTTCACCACGCTGTCCACCTTGGTCAGAACCCAGGTCAGCTTCTCGTGCACGAGCCCCTGCTTGCGGAGCGCCCAGCGCAGGAGGAAGAAGAGGACAGCATTCAAGGCCACCAGCAGGATCAGGAACACGATCAGTTCGAGAACCAGGATGGTACCGCCGATCCCGCCAACCCAGGTATTGAGCGTGCCCATCGGCGTTTCAGTCCTCCTTGACAGTCCGGCGTAGGCCGCGGGTAAGACTGGTGGTGAGGACTTGCACCGTCTTAACCACCCCCGCGCTGGCGCTCACGCTGGCGATCAGCGGCTTCACCAAGCCACTGGTGACGAATTCGCTGGTTCCTTGCATCGTATTCACGGTCTGGCGCGCGGTGCCGATGATTGGGAGCAACTCGTTCTTGATCTGGCGCACCAGATCACGGATCTCCAGGGCCACCATAACCAACAGACCAAAGGCAACCAGCGAGAGAATGGCGGCGACCAACAAGAGCCAACTCACTATACCCGGCATGCTTCGTCTTCCTCCCAACCATCAGGCCAGGACACCGCATCCAGGCGGATGCCTGCCTCCATTCTATCATATGTACATCTAGACCTCTCGCCGCGCCGCCCGCGTTACCCACTTCCACCCTCAGTACGGTAGCCTTAAGAGCAACTAGGCCAATACACTCAACCACAGTAGCGAAGGGGGCACGATACAGTGCCGGCACGCAAGACAATCACCTGCGGTGAGCTGACGCTCGCCCAAGCTGGACAAACCGTGACCCTGATGGGCTGGCTTCATCGCCGCCGCGACCACGGGAAGTTGATCTTTCTCGATCTCCGCGACCGCTGGGGGATCACCCAGGTGGTGGTCGACCCCGAACGAGCGCCCGCCGCGCACGCGACCGCCGAGGATGTGCGGAACGAGTATGTGCTGTCCCTCACCGGCGTGGTGGCGCCGCGACCAGAGGGGACGGTGAACAGTAAGCTCGCTACCGGGACCATCGAGGTGCATGTCGATGCGCTGGAGGTGCTGAATCCATCGAAGACGCCGCCCTTCAACATCAACGAGCACGGTGACGACGAGCGGATCGATGAGACGGTGCGGCTCCGCTACCGTTACCTCGATCTGCGGCGTGAGCGGATGCGGGAGAATATCATCCTCCGCCACTTGGTGGTCAAGTTCATGCGGGACTATCTGGTCGAACGCGGCTTCATCGAGGTGGAAACCCCGATCCTTTTCAAAAGTTCGCCCGGTGGGGCCCGTGACTTCCTGGTCCCCAGCCGCGTCCATCCCGGCGAGTTCTATGCTCTCCCCCAATCGCCGCAACAACTCAAGCAGTTGCTCATGGTGGCCGGCTTCGAGCGCTACTTTCAGATCGCCCGCTGCTTCCGGGACGAGGATCAGCGGCGCGACCGCCAGCCGGAGTTCACCCAACTGGACGTCGAGATGAGCTTCGTGGAGCAGGAGGACATCCTCACCCTGTTCGAGGGCCTGTACACCTCCATGGCGCGAACCCTCTCGACCAAGACGCTCCTGGCCAGTCCGCTTCCCAGGCTGACCTATCGGGAAGCCATGGACCGCTACGGCTCGGATAAGCCCGACCTCCGTTTCGGCCTCCAACTGCGCGATCTCTCGGATGTTTTCTCCGCCAGCGAGTTCACCGTGTTTGCCGGTACGCTGGCCGCCGGTGGGGCGATCAAGGGCCTACGCGGGCCGGGCCTGGGCGGCAGCTCACGGAAAGAGCTAGATGAGCTTACCGCCCTGGCCCGGACCCATGGAGCCAGGGGGCTGGTGACCCTTGCGGTGCAGGAGGACGGCACGCTCAAGGGTGCGGCGGCCAAGTTCATCGATGCCGCTCAGGTGACAGGACTGCTGGAGCGCCTGGAGGCCGTGCCCGGTGACTTGATCCTGGTTGTCGCCGACCAGGCGGACCCGGCGTTGGAGGCTCTGGGCCAACTGCGCCTGGAGATCGGCGCCCGCCTCAAGCTGGCCGATCCCAGCGTGTTGGCCCTGGCCTGGGTGCTGGACATGCCCGCCTTCGAGCGGCAGGACTCCGGCTCCGTGGTCGCCAAGCATCACCAATTCACCAGCCCCAATGATGACGACCTGGCCTTCCTGGAGAGCGATCCGATGCGGGTCCGGGCCAAGCAATATGACCTGGTCTGCAACGGCTTCGAGGTGGCTGGCGGGAGCATTCGTATCCATCGGCGGGAGGTGCAGGAACGCATCTTCCGCCTGTTGGGGATGACCGAGGAGGAGATCCAGGCTCGTTTTGGCTTCATGCTGGAAGCCTTCGAATATGGTACGCCGCCGCACGGCGGGATCGCCGGTGGGGTCGATCGCTGGGTCGGCATCCTCCGCGATACCCCCAACATCCGCGACGTGATTGCCTTCCCCAAGAACCAGAGCGCCCAGGACGTGATGGCCGGGGCCCCGTCCACCGTGCCGATCAGCCAACTCAAGGAACTTTCCATCGCCAGCACCGCGTCGGAGGAAGAGAACGTGAACCCGTGAGCAATGGCCTGCCCCACCCTTCCTATAAAGCTGGCTGGAACACCATCGATCATACGCCCGATCCTCATCAGTGGGTCCGGTTCATGGACCGTCTCAACGGGGGCGACGCGGGGGAGTTCTTCCTCAATGACACCCAGACCATAGCCTGGCTCGATATCCAGGAGGGGAACCGGATCCTTGACGTGGGTTGCGGCACCGGAGGGATGGCCCGCGGGCTGGCCACGCTCACCGGGCCTGCCGGGCGGGTGGTGGCCGTGGATCTGAGCGAGACCATGCTCAAGGAGGCACGGGCGCGAAGCGCGACCTACACCAACCTGGAATTCATCAAAGCCGATGTCCACCACCTCCCCTTTGCCGATGCCGGCTTCGACCGTTGCCATGCCCGGAACGTCTTCGAGGTAGTGGAGGATCCGCGACAGGCCCTGGAGGAGATGATCAGGGTGCTCCGTCCCGGTGGGATCATCGTTATTCCCGCGCCGGATTATGGATCGCTCAGCATCGACGGCAGCGATCGCCCGCTCACCCGCGCCATCCTCAACTATATCGGCGACGTGGAGAGCAACGGCTGGGTGGGGCGCCAATTGCCCTATCTCTTCGCCCAGGCCGGGCTGACCGAGATCCAGATTGATGTACGGGCGGCAGTCTGCAACGACTTTCAGTATTTCTTCGAGAACTGGCTTGGTTCATGCATGGGCCGGGCCATGGCGGCGGGCGTCTTGACCGAGGATCAGGCGCGGGTCTGGCTGACCGAGCAGCAGGAGCACTACCGAAAAAATGTGTTCTTCGCGGTCAACCTGGCGTTCATGGTGTCCGGACGGAAGCCAGAGGTTGTGTGAGGATGAAATCCCGGCCTTCCGACATCATCATTGGCCACAGGTTGGCCTTCAGCAGGAAGGATGCGGTCCCGGCCGGGTCGGGACGCCCTGAAGCACAGCTGACCAGATTAGACCGATTTCACGGATGACTCCCTTGGGACTAAGCCCGGCCATGATCCACGTCATGGAGAGGGATTGGGCGGTGAGGCCCTTGGAGTGTGGCGACCGTTGTGCGTCCACCCACCGCCCCGCGAACCGGAGAGGCAATCTGTGTCATCCGTTCCATCCGTGAATCTGTGCTTCAGGAGTGCAATGATGAGGGCGTCGTCCCGCAAGAGATGTGACCTGGGAGGAATCGATGATCGGCGCGAGCTACAAGGACGGTTGGGGAGCGATTGACCAGAGCGCCGAACCGGGGGAGTTTGTGCAGTTCATGGACCGGGTCAACGGAGACGATAGCGAGGAGACCTTCCTCCGCCTCTCGGAGACGATCCGAAAATTGGATGTTCAGCCGGGCCATCACGTCCTTGAGGTGGGCTGCGGCACCGGCGGGGCGGCGCGGGCGCTCGCCGGTCTGGCCGGACCCGAAGGCCGCGTGGTGGCCGTCGACCTCAGTGAAACCATGCTGAAGGAGGCGAAAGCGCGCGCTGGCATAGTCGCCAACCTGGAGTTCATCAAAGCCGATGTCCACGCGCTTCCCTTCGCGGACGGCAGCTTCGACCGCTGCTGCGCCCGCAACGTGCTGGAGATCGTCGCCGACCCGGTTCTCGCCGTGAACGAAATGGCGAGAGTGCTGCGGCCCGGCGGCAAGTTGGTGCTCCCGGCCGCCGACTA
>DATLQX010000156.1:0-12879 GCA_035534995.1 Chloroflexota bacterium
CCAACCATGATATGCGCTAGAGGTGTAGTGTTACACATCGTCTTCCTTTCGACACGGCACTGACGCGCCCTTTGCCGTCCCTGGTTCCCGCCGCCGACGCCGGTTGCACATCGCGGCCAGCCCGATCCGCTGCTCCGGGAAGTAGCCGACCCGTGCTACCCACTGCGTCACATCGTCCTCCTCGTACCAGTAGAGCGCGCCCGAGGGGTCGCGCGTGGGAGCTACTCCCACCAGCACCGGGCAGGTATCGCTGAGGCCATACGCGGAGGGCTGCTCCATCCCGATAGCGACAAGATCAGTGACGCGTAGATCCCAATTGGCGATCCCGAGGAAGCCCCCATCGGGGTTCCGCTCCACGTGCTCCGCGTCGCCGATGCTATGCAGCCAATCGCCGAGTTCGTCCATCTGTCTATCGCTCAGCGGCTGCCAAAGCGCCACCGAAACCGCCGGGCCTGCCATTCCGCCACTCCCCGTCGCCCAGTGCTCCTGGGCAAGTGTATTAGGCAACGATAGGGGGAGAGCCGCGTGGAGCGTGTGTGCCATGCGGGCATTGCGACCTGCATACGGACCAGATGCTAAGTGCATAGCGCCAGCCAGCCCGTTCACATCCTGCTTGGTCACGCTGATCACGGCCACTATCTCCGCTTCACCCTACCGCGGTGTTGGGGATCGGCGAAGCGGGTAGGTGCCGAGTCAGCTTGAGGGTTGGGTTACTCCAGCAGCACCGCGGCCCTGGCGACCCCGGCCCGCTCGTGCCGCGCGGTCAGCGCCACCTCGCTGCCAGCCGGCGCGCGCACCAGCCATTCTACCTTGAGTCGGTGCGTGGTGGCATCGGCGCCAAAGGTGCGGATGGCGGCGGAGGGAGTATAAGCCCGGCCCTCAAGCTGCCCACATTCTTCCCGCTGCTTCCCCGACTCCAGCGTGGCGCCATCCGGCAAGGTAATCTCACAGACCACCCCGCGGACCACCTTTTGCTCCAGCGCTCTTTTACTCACATAGGTGGGCAGCCAGCCTATGTTCTGCGCTACCAGCCGTACCAGGTAGCGATCCGGCCCCACCTGTGTAGCCCGCGCCTGGAAAATCTCCAGTTGCGGCGACAGGAGGGCTTGCCAGACCAGCCATTCAGGGAAGGCGGCGATCTCTTTTTCGACCAGGGAAAGAGGAGGGTTTCTAAACGCCGCCATCATATTCCAGCCACCCAGCTCCACTTTTCCCAGCTGAGGGTGGTCAAAGGGATACCAGTCGACATAGGCGGCGCGGTCCAGGATCTCGTCGTTCCATTTCAAGAGGGCCAGATCATCAGCCAAGGGATGTTCCTGCCACCAGTCGATGAACTTGAAATCCTTGATTCCAGCCTGACGTTGCGGACTCCAGAGTTCGACCGCCCAGAGAAAAATCCCAAGCTGCTCAAAGAGGTAGGCATCCGAGCCACCACTGAGTACCTGCTTGGGGTGATAGCGGAAGTCCTGATGGATCGAGATAGCTGGGTAGCCGGTGATCTCCGTGCCTTTCTCACCCATCATCTTGTACACGCGGAGATCTTCTGGAGCAAAGCCCTCGTCCATCTGGTCGCTGAACGGGCGCAGCAGGACCCCGGCATAGGTATGGAAATCCACGGCACCGGTCAGATTAGGATGGCCGGAGACAAACGCCATCACGTTCCGCACCTCGGGCTCCGAGCCGGCGTACGGCCCCGCGCCCCGCTGCTGGGCCTCTGGGCGCCAGCGCCCGGGGTAATTGCGATTGAGATCCAGTCCCTCGGTTGGCGGCGCGACGGGAATCAGGGCCCCATCGTAGCCTTCGATCCGACCCTCGGGCAGCAGTCGGAAATAACGGCCATCCACCTCGGTGGGTTCGCGGCGCACCAGCAGACGCGCGTCCTCGGCGGCGACCTTCCAGGGGCCCGTGGGATCCTCCACCCGCATGGAGAGCATCCGCCCATCCCCGTCGATATCTTCCTCAATCAAGCCTTCCACGGGCGACTCATCATAGGGATGGGGCCTGGTGCTCGATCGGATGTATTTTGGCCGATCGGCCAGGGCCCATTCGGCGCCATCGGGATTGATGCGAGGACAAATGTAGAAGGCGCGGGTCTGGAGGCACCGGGTAATAGTCTGGTCGGCGCCGAACTGGCTGGTCAGGGTGTGCAACAGATAGAGGCACGCGCTGGAGGTGGAAACCTCCGTGGCGTGGATGTTACCATCAACCCAGAGGGCAGGCTTTTCAAGGTCGGGACCAGTGGCAAACGAGGTGACCGTTACCAGCCATACGTCTCTGCCCTCATGGCTCTTGCCGATGCTTTCAAGGCGTACCAGATGAGGAAATTCCTCCGCGAATTCGTGGAGAACGCGGGTGAGGTCCGCGTAGCGGTAGAAGGTATCGAACCGTATTACAGGCACGTTATGCTCCTTAACTCCTAGTCGCGTGGAGACCGCTTCTCATGCCGGAGTATACCGCCGCTGCCACGCCGCCGGTATTCCCCAAGAGGCTTCGCTGATCTCCCGTTTTTGGTAGCATAGCGAGACAGGGAGTGTGTACCAACCATGAGCAGCCGGATGCCCGATCTCGTGCGCAAGCGTGCCAGGGAAGACGTGATGATGATTTTGTTGTGCGCGGTTACCAGTTCCTGGCTGCTCGCGAGCCCTCTGGTTCCGGTGGTCAGTGACGGGATGGCTCTTTTCATCGGAGCCAGCCTCGGGCTGACCCTGGTGCTGGCGGCCATCGGGGTGAAGCTGAATCACCTGGCCGCCCGCAATGCCCACATCTCCCTTGGCCGGATGAAGCGCCGCTAATGATCTCCGCGAACGAGGATGTAGAACCAGTCACTCTGGACTTGCGATTTCTCGGCCAGCCAGGAGTCATCGCGTCCTTTTTGCTCCGGGGCGAGGGCGAGGCGGCCTTGATCGAGACGGGCCCCGGCAGTTCCGTCCCGGTGCTGCTGGAGGGCCTGGCTCAAGAGGGGGTAACGGCGGCGGAGATTCGCCATCTCCTGGTGACCCACGTCCACCTCGATCATGCCGGGGGCGCCGGTCTCCTGCTCCACCACTTTCCCAACGCGGTCCTCTATGTCCACGAGGTCGGCGCGCCGCATCTGATCGATCCCAGCCGCCTGGTGTCCAGCGCCACCCGAATCTACGGCAGCCTGATGGATCGCCTATGGGGAGAAATCCTGCCCGTTCCGTCCGACCGGCTGATCCGCTTGACCGATCGTCAGCGGCTCAGGGTGGCGGGACGGGCACTTGAGGTTCTTTATACTCCGGGCCATGCCAAGCATCACGCGGCCTTCCGAGACCTGGATACGGGCACGATTTTCGCCGGGGACGTCGCGGGCTCCCGTCTGGAGGGCCGCACCTACGTCCGGCCCCTCACCCCGCCGCCCGATCTCGATCTGGAGGAGTGGGATCGGAGTCTCGACCTTCTCGCGTCCTTTCATCCGCCCGCGTTGTACCTTACCCACTTTGGCCGTCATGAGGGCGTGATGGAGCACCTGGACGAATTGCGGTTGCGTCTGAGGCAATGGGAGAGCCTGGTGTTGGCGGCCATGCGCGCGGGACAGGATCGGTCGGCGATTGCCGCGCTCCTGCAACGATCCGGTGACGAGGAGTTGCTGACCCGTCACACGGACGCGGAGACGATTGCCCGGTACGAGGCCACCAGCGCCTACACCATGAACGTAGCCGGCTATGAGCGGTATCTCCGCCGGCGTCATTCCGACCTTCCCGTGCCGGAGACCAGCAGGTGAGGGGCGAACGCCGTGCCGGCGAGGTTATCCCGTGGGGATCTACGAAACCGTATGATATACTGCCCACACCAGGGTTGGTGACCGCGGCCGCCGGGCGTGGCGCTCTACCTAGGCTGAGCGGGCGGCGGGCGGCCAACTCCTCGGCGGAGCACCCTCATTGAAAATCGCATTACTGAAGTTTGGCCCTCTTGGCATTCACTGGTATGGGCTGGTGATTGCCGTTGCCCTGGTGATCGGGGTGATCGTATCCGCGTTCATGGCCCGCCTTCGGGAGGAGCCGCTAGAGCCGCTGGCAGGCATTCTGCTGCTGGGATTGTTGGCGGGGATTATCGGCGCTCGTATCTGGTACTTTGTCTTCCGGCGCGACTTTTACAACCCCGATCCTGGCCGCGTTTTCGCGGTCTGGCAGGGCGGACTTGCCTGGCATGGCGCCCTGATCGGGGGGGTGCTGGCGGCGGCCATCTACACCTGGAACCGGGAAATCAGCTTCTGGACCTGGGCCGACATCTGCGCTCCTGGGTTGATTCTTAGCCAGGGAATCGGGCGCATCGGCGATGTGATGAACCATCAGGCGTTTGGCATCCCCTCGCACGGATGGTGGGCGGTCACTATTCCGGTGGAAAATCGACCACCCCAGTATGCCGCCTACAGCACCTTCACCAATACGGCCGGCTACGAGGCCGCGTGGGATGTGCTCGTGTTCGGCGTGCTGGTGGGGCTTACCCTATTGCAACTCCGACGATCCCGTTTTCTTCCGGTGGGAAGCATCTTTCTTGCCTATCTGGTGTTGTATTCGATTGCACGCTTCCCCCTTGAGGGGCTCCGGGTCGATAGTCTGTGGGTGATGAATGTAAGGGTGGCGCAATTGGCCAGCGCGGTGCTGATTGTGATCGGAGGGTTGGCCTATGCCTTCCGACTGCTTCGCGGGGACCAGGTTCCCGTGGCCACGCCCGCCGCGGTCGCGGTGCCCATGTTCCAGAATGCGATCGCCCCTGGCGAGGCATACCTGCGGCCCAGCGAAGCGTACTTAATCGCTGCCTCCGGCGCGGCCCATGGGCGCCAGACCGGCGAGTTGCCCGCTCTTGCCGCGAAGGGCAACGGGCATGGCATGAATGGGCATGAGGAGGCCGCCCGTTCTACCGAGACCGTTGTTCTTTCCCGGCCGGATGAGCTGTCCAAGCCGGATGTGCTGATAGAGGAGAAGTGATCATGCGCTTGACCGTGTTGGGGGCCAGCCCGGCTTGCCAAAACGCCGATGGCGCCTGCTCGGGTTATCTGCTGGAGCAGGACGACACGGCGATCGTGTTGGATTGCGGACCAGGCACGTTTGCTCGCCTGCAACGGTATACGCGCCCAGAGTCGGTTCGCGCGGTGATCATTTCTCATATGCACGCCGATCACACGTTGGATCTTATGCAGTATCGCTATTATCTCGATTTTCTCCGCGATCTGCGGCCGGAGGTTCTACGCCCCCATCTGTATCTGCCTCCCACCGGCCATCAGCGCCTGCTCGGGGTGAGCGCCATGCAGGATCCCTCTCCCGCGTTTTTCAGCAACACCTTCGATCTGAGCGAATACGACCCCGCGTTCCCGTTGTCCCTTGGCCCGCTATCGCTTCGCTTCGTGCCGGTCATGCACATCCCGCATACCTACGCCATGCGAGTGAGCGGAGCCGGGGAATTCGCTTTTTCCGCCGACAGCGGGCCCTGCGCGGGATTGATCGAAGTGGCTCGGGATAGCGATCTCTTCCTCTGTGAAAGCTCCAACGAGGAGCATTCCACCTATCCCTTCCATCTCACTCCAGCGCAGGCTGGTACGTTCGCCACCGACGCGGGCGCTCGGAGCTTGCTGCTTACCCATCGCTGGCGTTTGCTGGGGGATGACGCAACCCTGGCGCAAGCCAGGGCAACCTATGCCGGCCCGCTGGATATTGCCCGAGAGGACATGCGGGTTACGATCGGATCGTGAGCCAGATCCCCGCCAGGACGATCGCCCCGCCACCCGCGCTGGTTGCCGCCGGCTGCTGACCGAGCAGCAGCCAGGCCAGCAGGGACGCTCCCACCGGTTCTCCCAGGAAGCTTATCGATACCGCCGCCGCCGGCAGGTAGCGGAGGGTCCAGTTATAGAGCAGGTGGCCGCCCAGGGTACAGACCACCGCCAGGGCCAGGAAGTCCAGCAGGTCACGGCTTCCCACCGCGATCAAGGATTGGCGGAACCCCACGGCCAGCCCGGCCAGGAATCCGGCGCACAGTCCGTAGACTGGGATGCTGTAGGAGATGTTATCCAGAACCTGGCGGACTCCGCGCCCAATCACCAGATACCCAGCGAAGACGACCGCGCCCAGGGCGGCCAATCCATCTCCCAAGAGGGCCTGACCGCCAAGGCGAAAGTCCCCCCCCGCGATCACGGCGCTGCCCAGAAGGGTACAGAGAATCCCTATTACGGCGCGACGGCTGGGGCGCTCACCCAGCACCGCCGCGCCGCCCGCCGCCACCAGCGCCGGATGGATACTGACGAACAGCACCGAGCTTGCCACGCTGGTGTAGGAGAGCGAAGCGGTCCAGAAGGCAAAATGGAGAGCCAACAAGAGACCCGAGAGGACCATCAGGCCGCGTGACTTTCCCTCCAGGGCGCGAATCCGCGCCAGATGGGTTCGGCGGAGGAAGGGCAGAAGGAGGAGTGAGGTGAATACCATCCGGTAGGTTGCAATCACCAGGGCCGGTACCCGGCTGTCCTTGATCAGAATGGCGGAGAAGGATACGGCGATAGTGGCCGCCAACAAGCCAAAATACGGATTGATCGGCACCGGGGAGAGATCCGGGGACACCGGCGCGCGCGTAGTACCAGGAGCGGGAGGGTTCATGGGATAAGCTTCCGAAACCTAAGGGGGAAAGTGTCGATGGGACGTTCGGCGCCCGCTCCCCTGGTAGGGTTTGGACCCAGCCGGCGCGGCGCGGGCCTGAATGATGGAGGATCAAGCGGCATGAAGGAACTACGGGTCCGGCGCTTCAATCGCACGCAGCGCGCCCTGCACTGGAGTCATTCGATCACGTTCTTCCTGTTGTTGGCTACGGGGCTGGTCCTCTTGGTGCCCCAAATAGGCGGCCTGGTGGGACATCACCTGATTGTCCTGCAGTACCACGAGTATATCTCGATCTTTTACATCACCGGGCCGCTGCTCTGGCTGATTTTAGGGGATCGGATGTCGCTCCTGCGCGACCTGAAATCGTTTGATGAGTGGGATCAGGACGATGTGGACTGGCTGAAGGAGTCGACGATGCGCGGCCCCTCGGCGCGCGACCTGCCGCCGCAGGGCCGCTTCAATGCCGGGCAGAAGCTCAACGGCATTCTTACCCTGGCGGCCACCTTGGGCTTCGTGGTGACCGGGCTCATCATGTGGCATCCCCCGTGGATTACCCGGTGGGCGCCCTCGTTCCTCTTCAGCGACTCGGTGAGTAACAATGCCGTGTTCCTGCATCAGGTTTTGACCTGGGTGAGCATTCCCCTGGTTATGGGCCACATCTACCTGGCCGCTATCGCTCGCGCCACCCGGCCCGCCCTTCGCACGATTCTTGACGGCACCGTACCCATCTCCTACGCACGCGAACATCACCCCAAGTGGGCGGCGGAACTTGAGGCGACACCGGCTCCCAAGGCAAGCGCGGACATGGGCTAGGACGCGCTGCGTTAGTCCTTGCTCTCGCCCGCGCCCGCGCCAACCGGTCGTACCTCGTAGCGCGGCTCGAAGAGAGGGCAAATCAGGGCCAGGTCTCCGGTCCAGATGGTATGCGCCTCGCCAAAGCCCAGGCCGCACACATAACCGTCATCGGACGCGCTCAGGTGTTCGCAGCGAAAACAGTTCTTGGGTTTCTTCTCATCCAGATACGGCATTTATGTTTCTCCCTGTGGGTGCGGATATGAAGTGTAGCGGCGAGAGGCGCCCAGGGCAAGCGGTACGCCTCGTCGCCTCGCCGCCTCGCCGCGCTTGAGGCGGGTTACCCACCATGGCAACGGACAGTCATGGTATAATCGGCAACAGGTGCGGGGCGGTTTATCCCCGCGCTAGGCTGTGTCCTGAGGGAGAGCCCTCATGATATCGGCATTTTGGCGCCGAGCCGCGACCGAGGAGCGGCACCCATCCATCGATAAGCAAAAGGGGCCGCGACACAACCAATGGCGACACGTTGCCCGAACTGCACCCGAAAAGTCCATATCTGGAGCAATCACAACGGCTTTTGCAGCAAGCGTTGCCGTGAGGATTCGCGAAGTTCCTGTCTCAACTGCGGTAAATCCGGGCTCTTCAAGCATGAGCGTTTGGGCTGCTGTAGCGATGAGTGTCGCTTTTGGTACGTCACGACCATGCTTGGCTACGACCGCGAGTATCTCCTCACCCCGGCCTGGGATAAAGTGGTGTACCATGTGCGCCTCCCATCGGCCAGCGCCGAGATTTCCTCGTTGCAATTGGATGAACTGGAATATGAGCGGGCCCATGAGACCATACTCGTGGTGGCCGCCCCGGCCTGGATCGCGCGCCAGAAGGTGCTGGCGGAGTTACCCTATCAACGATTCGACAATCCAGCCTGGCAGCATCTCCGATCCGATGGTACCTTAACCGCCGACGAAACTGAACGATTCCGCCGCATGTGCTATGACGATCCCTTGCTCTATCATAACCTGGGCGAGCATGTCTTCGAGAAAATCCGCGGTCAGGGCGGCACCAGCCCCATCACTCCATCAACCACGCCGCAACTCGCCCCAGGCGGGGTGCCGTTGCCGCCCGCCTATCAGGTGTCGCCCGGCGGCACGCCATTTGAGCAATTACCCGAATCCACCCTGGTCGCGTCCGATCTCCCCCTCCTTCCCGGTGCTGGGCAGTATACGAACTCTCCCCTTCCCCCGCTTCAACTGTCGCAGGTGAGCCAGGCCGGAGTCCAGTTACCGGCCCCCGAGCATTTCGCCGCTCAGGTCCGGACGCTGTTCGCCCTGCGTAATTACCAGGTGTCCACGGCAAATAGTGATACGGTGGACACCCTGATTTTGACCAAAGGCGGGAAGCGCGCCATTGCCCGTTATATCTGGCAGGATGGAATGATCTCCGACGAGCCGGTGCGGCAACTCCTGTCATTGTTGACTGCCTGGGAAGCCGACCATGGCTATATGGTGACCAATGGGCATTTCACCCTGCAAGCGCAGGATCACGCCGCCAATCAGCCTATCCAGCTCATCGACGGCCCGGAGCTTACCAGTTTGATCAACGGTATGCATACGGCGCCGTCCGTGAGGCACTGGGAGCCGTCCGCCGGGCAGGAGCATGGCGAGGCAGCCACTACCGTGTTGAGTGGGGCTACCCGGTCTCTCCACAACGAGACGGCGCATCTCGATCCTGAGTCGGTTGGGGCCTTGAATGGTCAGGAGCCAACTTCCCATGTCTCGCCGGACGCCAGGGAAGAGTCATGGGAGGCCCCATCTACCGGGCCAGTTTCCTGATCCGTACCTCGGACACGAGACGGGCAGTATCCTCTGGTTGACAGATTCCCGCTCCCACGGTGAGGGTGTTCGCGGTCGCCAGGGACGTGGCCAGACGCAGGACGTGCTCAAGTACCTCCGGGCGCCGGGCCGCCGCCGCCAACGAGCCCGCGCCGGCGGCATCGACCAGGGCGGCGCACAGGCCGGCGACGAACGAATCGCCGGCTCCCACTGTATCCAGGGGCTGTACGGACGGTGGGACTGCTCGCCACGAGCCAACGGCGCCGTGTAGTAAGGCGCCCTCCGCGCCCAGGGTAATCGCCAGCAGCGTGGGTCCAGGAGCGGGGAGCGCCGCCAGGATCCGCGCGTCCTCCGGATCAAAGGCCCTGCCCCACAAGCCGGCTGCCTCGTGCTGGTTCGGCTTGGCCAGAAATGGGGCCGCGGCCAGTCCCTCGCGGAGCGCCGGGCCACTGCTATCCAGGGCACAGGGAACCCCGGCTCGGCGGGCGATTTCGATCAGCGCCGCGTAGAAGTTGGCTGGCACGCCAGCGGGCAGCGAGCCGCTCAATGCCACCAGTCGGGCCTCGCCTACCTGTCGCCTAAAGGTGTTCAGGAAGGCATCAAGCTCGCGCTCCCCTATCCAGGGGCCAGGCTCGTTGATCTCGGAGGCGATCCCGGTTTCCGGATCCACAATCGCCGTGCAGGTGCGCGAATTACCGCCAATCTCGGTCAATTTATGGTTCACGCCTTCCAGGTCCAGCGCGATGCGAATCGCCTCTCCGGTCACGCCGCCCGCCAGACCGAGCGCGAGCACATCGTGGCCAAGACCCAACAGAGCCCGCGTCACATTGAGGCCCTTTCCTCCGCCCAGGGTCAGGGCAACATCCACGGTTCGCGATTGCCCGAGCGCGAACCCAGGAGCGACCAGAGTTCGGTCGAGCGCCGCGTTCATGGTCACGGTAAGAATCACCTGATCAGCCTTTGCTCATGCATGAGGGGAAGTGCCCTCGCTTCCAGGGTACAGGATGCACGCGCCACGCTCACGGCAGCCGTACCCTGCCGGCCTCGTCAATTTCGGCCAGCCCATCGCGCGCCAGGGCGGCAACCATCGCGCGCAGCCAGGGAAGGTCGTCGTCAGCAGAGTCGGGCTTGATCGCCCGCGCCAGTTCCTCCAGCGAGACCGAGGCGCCGGGGGCCAGAGATCGTAAGTGATCCACAATCCGGCCTCGATAGTAACGGCTTGACCCCGCGAATGGTGCCTGGGGCGCGGCGATGTAGGAAGCGGAACGCTCGCGCACGGCACCCGTGACTTTTCCGGCCGACCGGCACCAGGGCTGGGCGGGGCAGAGCAGGCATTGAGGACGGCGCGGCAGGCAGATCCGGGCGCCGATGTCCATCAGCGCCTGATTCCAATCGTAGGCCGCGTGTTGGGGCAGGAGCTGACGCGCGATGGTCCAGAGCGAGCCGGCGGGGGCGGTGGGACCGTCAGGGCCAATGACGATACGGCCCAGAACCCGGCGCACGTTCGTATCCAGGACCGGCTCGGGGAGGCCAAAGGCGAAGCAGGCGACCGCCCCCGCGGTATAGGGTCCAATCCCATCCAGGGCAAGCAGGCCGGACGCCGTATTGGGCAGTTCACCCCCATGGCGGGCAACCACCTGCTGGGCGATCCGATGAAGCCGGATGGCGCGCAGATTATAGCCAAGACCTTTCCAGGCCCGAATGACCTCCGCCGCCGGAGCGGCGGCCAGGTCGGCGATGGTGGGAAATCGAGTCAGGAACTCGGCGTACTTTGGCAATACCCGATCGACCTGGGTCTGCTGGAGCATCACTTCGGAGACCAGCACCGGATACGGATCGCGGGTATGGCGCCAGGGCAGATCGCGCCCCCACTCCGCGTACCACCGCAGCACGGCGGCGTGCAAGTCGCCGTCATGGGGATCCATTCGCGGTTCAGGCAGTGCTAGTTGCTTCTTCCCAGTTCGGCCAGCAGATGATCCACCCGATCCTCGGCGGTACGGATTCGCCGGGAGAGCATGGGAAGGAGCGGCAGGGCCATCTGAGGATGCGATTCCAGTTCTCCCAAAAACTCCCATTTGGAGAGCGTAAGGCAACGGGAAGGGACCGATGCCCTCACGTCGGCTGTCCGGGGCAAATCATCCAGAAGGGCCATCTCGCCAAAGAAATCACCGGCCACCAGCCGGCGGAGCACCTGGTTCCCGCGGAGCACGTCGGCCGCGCCCTCGGCGATGATGTAGAGGCCAAGGCCCGCCTGTCCGGCCTGCACCATCAGTTGCCCCTGTGTATATTCTTGCTCCCGAGTCAGCCGAATAAGCGAACGAATATGGCGCTTCTCCAGCCTCTGGAAGAGCGACACGCGCTCAAGCAATTCCTCAACGTCCATATCCGCCGCTCTCCTTCGATTTCCCAGGTCAACGGGACGATGGCCCCACGATCACACGCAGTATACTAGATGTGGCCCACCTGTCCAGCGGAAGATCCCTCGTAAAGTGAGACAGTCGTTTACCCCTGGCCAAGCCCGAAGCGCGCCATGCGCAATCTTCGCTCCACCGTGTCCGCGCCTTCACTGGTGCCCAGCGCCAGGCTTACGGCCTGGCGAAACGGGATATCGGCTGCCGGGGAGAGAGCATGAATACCACGGGCGTGCAGGCTAAGCGTCACTTCGGTGAGCACGCGCCGCTCGGAAGGAAGCAGCATCGCAAGCCAGCTCACTCCCGCGGTCATCGCCGTCTCGGCGCTCCTGACCTCCGGCGTAGCGTACGCTCGGAGGTGCCCGTTCTCCCAGCCCACCAAACCTGATTCTAGACAACCACGGAGGGTATGGTCCAGGACCACCGATTGGGGCATGAATCCGCCCGCGCCGCGACTAAAATAAAACGGTGTATGGGGCAAAACGCCCAGTTCACCGGCAAGGAATGCCAGGCACTGCAGATCATCCTCGTCGCGGAGATCCGGAATGGCATTTACCAAAAGCAGAAGCGTTTGTTGAGTCCGTGAGAGTCCCTGTCTGTCCAGCGAAATGGGGAAGGGCGGCGCAAAGGTCTCGACCGGGGAATAGGCGTAAACCATGGTCACTCTCCATTCGTACCAGTGGGAAATCTGGGGCCGAGGGCAAGCTGCCCCGCGGTCGTTAACGGAGGGAGAGAATCTCCTTTCGCGATCGGCTTAGCCGATAGGCTTTAACACGCCAATACCAGTATCGCACATGCAACGTAGCTTTGGGAGGGTAAATGTTAAGCGATTCGGGTCATAGATCCACATCAATCTCATCACGGCGCCAAACCCCAGCAGCGGCGCCTATTCCCTGGCAGACCACGAACAAGGACGTGCTGTTCACCGATCCATACATGGTGGCCAAGACCTGCAAGAACCCCACCGCGGCGCTGACGTTCATCCAGTTCCTCACCAATAGCACCTCGATGACGTCATATATCCAGCATGTCGGCTTCACCCCGTCGAATACAGACTACCTCGGCGCGTGGTACGCTCAGTATTCCAAGATCACCGGTATGTCGGTTGCCGATCTCAAGACCTTGGTGGTGGGCGCCCGGAAGTATGGTCAGGAATCGCCGAATCACCTGATCGACAGCTTCAGCCAGATCGACAACGGCATGACGCCGTTCATCGACAAAATCTACTACGGTCAGGGA